>CATLAM010000004.1 GCA_949878485.1 uncultured Eubacteriales bacterium | reverse complement strand
GATTATATATATTAAATCATATTAATAAAAGGAGTTTTAAAAACTCCTTTTTTGCAACTCATACATAATGATTGAGCCACTGACACCTGCGTTAAGACTTTCTATTCCTGCTTTCATTGGAATTTTAACTCTTGTCTTGCAAAGTTCTTCCAATTCTTTGCTGACACCTTGTCCTTCACTGCCAACAACCACTCCTAGACAATTGAAATTGATTTGTTTATTTGATAAAGCGTCCGCAAATTCAAAGATATTTTCGCCGTCCATATCACACATAATCAAGTTGAAATTTTGTTTTTGTGACAGTCTAACAAAATCTACTCTTGATATTTCCATAATTTTCTCATCAAAAACAGCACCAACAGAACTTCTTATAAGTTTCGGATTGTTTCTTCTTACACAATCCACCAGAAAGACATATTCGAAACCACACGCTTTGGCTGTTCTGATAAGTGTTCCAACATTCCCTGGGTCTTGTAAGCCATCTAAAACCAAAAAATTTGTTTCTGGATTTTCCACAATATGTTGGTTGTAGTATGCGACACATAACACTTTTTGTGGTGTTTTAGTGTCAGCAAGTTGTTCGATGGTTTTGTCATCAACTCTGTATACTTCGCCTTTAAAATCAAAAGGTAATTCATCTAATGATGTCAAAATATATTCCACTTGAATGGATTTATTTACAATGGCATCTTTAATGATTTTAGGGTTATCCAAAAAAAGCAAAGAACTTGTTCGTTTTTGCTTTTTTAAATCAGATATAAATCCTTTGCTTGCCTTCTGCATTTAAGCCTTCTTTGCAACTTCAACAAGTTTAGAGAAAGCGTCTGGTTCTCTAACTGCCATATCTGCAAGAACTTTTCTGTTTAATGCAACATTTGCTTTTTTAAGACCAGAAACAAATCTGCTGTAAGAAATGTCATTAAGTCTGCAAGCAGCATTGATTCTTGTGATCCAAAGAGAACGGAAATCTCTTTTCTTTTGTTTTCTTCCAATGTAAGCGTATTGACCGCTTTTCATAACTTGTTCTCTGGCAACTCTGTAAAGTTTACCTCTTGCCCCGAAGTAACCTTTAGATTGCTTTAAAATTTTTCTACGCTTTTTAACTGCGTTTACGCCTCTTTTAACTCTCATTTTTCCCTCCTAACTTACTTGCAAAGCATAGTCTTAATATTCTTGGCATTTTTTCCAGCAATATAAGACCCCTTTCTGAGTTTTCTTTTACGACCTTGTGATTTTGCTGTTAAGAAGTGACCTTTTCCTGGTCTTGCATACTTAACTTTTCCTGTTGCAGTAAGTGAAAATCTTTTCTTCACACCGCTATGTGTTTTTTGTTTAGGCATTTTCTTTTTCTCCTTTTAATTTGCTTTCTTAGGGTTGATTACGACAAAAACATTTCTACCCATAATGGCTGGTTCTTTATCAATAGAGCCAACATCTGAAAGGTCTTCAACAAACTTCTTTACAATTTCAACAGCATTTTTTGCATAAGCCTGTTCTCTTCCTCTCATGCGAAGTGACACTTTAACTTTGTCACCATCTTGCAAAATTTTCTTGGCATTTTTAAGTTTAAAACTGATGTGGTAATCGTCAATTCTCATTGAAAGTTGAATTTCTTTAATTTCAACCACTTTTTGATTTTTGCGAATTTCCTTTTCTTTTTTGATTGTGTCAAACTTATATTTTCCATAGTCCATAAGTTTGCATACAGGTGGATTTCCGTTTGGCGACATAAGCACTAAATCCAAACCATCTTTATCAGCAAGGTCTTGTGCTTGTGCCTTTGTCAAAACTCCAAGTTGTTCTCCTTCTTCACCAATCACTCTTACTTCATTTGCAGTGATTTGGTCATTGATTAAAAGTTCCTTAAAAATTGTCGTAATCTCCTTTTTAATAGATTTTTTTATGTTTCATCATAGACAAAACAAAAATGGTAGGACGCAAAAAGTCCTACCCAAAAAATCAAAAACAAGAATAAAGTATTCAAAATTTTTGACCTCGCCAAAACAAAATTCGACAGGTGAGAAGGTGGACTTCTACTTTCTTACTGCCAAATAATAACATAAAGCCCAACAACCTGTCAAGCATTTTGACAAAAATTTTCAACTTTTTTAAAAATTTTCGAAATTCGCTTGACTCCCCCCCCCGTTATGATAAAATTCAAATATAAAAGGAGAATAAAATGAAAACAGCAGCAAAAGTATTCTTGATTATTGGTTTAGTTTTTTCTTCTATATTACTTCTTATATCATTTATATTAGTATTTTATTTACCATTTTCTATAATATTGATTATTTGGGATATTATAAGTATACTGATAACATGCGGTTCACTTAACTACTTAAACAAAGCAACATGTAAAAGCGACCTAATAACAATAGCAATTCTTACTCTAATATTTTGCAATCTTATTGCTGGAATTTTAATGCTTTGCTGTCAAGATTCAGATTTTGAAGAAAATATAGATGAAAATAAAGAAGATGATGAAGAAAATGAAGATAATTATTATAATGATGAAGAGGAAGAATATATAAAACCTATTAAAGCAAAGAAAAAAGTAGTGACCAATATTGCCGCAGATTTGAAAGTCTTATTTGAACTTAAAGAACAAGGCATATTGTCAGAAGAAGAATTTAAAGAAAAGAAAGAAAAATTGTTGAAAGATTTATAAAATAAAAAGAAGTGGTATAAAAACTACTTCTTTTTTTCTTTCTTCTTACCTTTCACCCACTCTTTTGGAGAAAACTCAATTATGCGACCAACTTTTACGCTCAGTTGTTCAGCATTTTTGATGGCGTAACCTTTCATTATTGCTTTACTGAAAATTGTAAGTCCTGCAATAAGTGAACTTACAAGACAAGTAACTATATAATAGAGTGTTGCATCTTTTATATTCATATTAACAACCAAACTGACGCCACCAGCACCACTTAATATGCCACAAATGTCGCCTACGACATCCCCACAAAATGAAGAAACCTTTTCAGTATTTTTATAGAGTCTTTTTGCCGTTTCATAACCTTTTTCATCCTTATATTTTTCCAATTTTTCGGTGTTTATGGATGCAACTGCAATTCCAAGCATATCAAAAACAGTGCTAAGCAAAATGAAAAACAAAATTATAAACACAGAAAAAAATGTTGGAATGCTTGGAAACAAACTTTGTGAAGCCAAACTGAAAACAATGGAAAGTGACACAGACAAAACCAGAATTTTAAACGCCCAACGAAAACTATTTTTACCCATGTTATATTATATTTATTAAAATTTAAATTTAGGACAAGCAAAAGAAAAAACTAGGTAAAAGCCTAGTTTTTCCTATATCTTGTGGTGTTATGTCTGCATATCACCACAAATTAAGCGTTTTTGTTGATTTCATCAATTTCATAACTTATCAAAGATTTAAGTTCGCCTATAAGTTGTTTAATGGAAATGTTAAATCTTTCCCCTGTTTCACGCATAGTGATTTCTGCTTCCATATTTGCCATGGTTTTTGGGCTGATAAGCACTCTGATTGGCATGCCCATAAGTTCACTGTCAGTAAGTTTTATCCCCGCTGAGATGTTTCTGTCATCATACAAAACTTCAATCCCTTCAGCAACCATTTTATTATAAAGTTCATCTGCAACTGCACTTACATTTTCGTCATCCAAACGAAGTGGACAAAAATGTATATGCCAAGGAGCAATTGTCATTGGCCAAACAAGACCTTTATCGTCTGCTTTTTCTTCACAAATGCTGGCGAGTGATCTGCCAACACCTATTCCATAACAGCCCATGATTGGCTCTTTTGATGTTCCGTCTGGCAAATTAACTTTCATACCCATAGTTTGAGTGTATTTTGTGCCAAGTTGGAAGATGTTTCCAATTTCAATACCACGAGTAAGATTCAATTCTGCCCCGCAATGAACACATTTCTCTCCCGCTTTAACAAGTGCAACATCAACAAACTGAACATCTGACAAATCTCTTGACATACTTACATTTTTGATGTGGAAATCTTTCTTATTTGCACCAGTAACAAAATTTTCTAAACCTTTAAGAGAAGCATCAAAGAAAACATAAGCGTTTTCTGGATGGAAATCAACACATCCAATATTACCTGCAAACAAACCAAATTCTTCTACATCAACTGGCAACAATTCACTTCTGACAAACTTTTGAAGTTTCATTTCATTTACATCACAGTCACCACGCAAGAAGACTACCACGAGTTTTCCGTCCGCCTCTGCTTTATAACAAACTGCCTTTGCTGTGTGTTTTGCATCAGTTTCAAGAAAAGCACAAACTTCTTCAATTGTGTGAGCATTTCCTGTGAAAACTTCTTCCATTTCGCCAACAACAGTGTGATCATTTTCTTCTTTAACAGCAACCGCAACTTCCATGTTACTGCTGTAGCCACAATTTGGGCAAATTACCAAACTGTCTTCCCCAGCAGGAGTTACTGCCATATATTCGTGTGACACTTTGCCACCCATCATGCCGTTATCGCCTTCAACAACAGTGAAATTCTTGAAGCCAATACGCTTATAAATTCGAACATAAGCGTCATAAACTTTCTTATAATAAGCATCCAAATCTTCTTGGCTCAAGTGGAAAGAATAAGCATCTTTCATTGTGAATTCTCTCACTCTGATAAGTCCACCCCTTGCCCTTGGCTCGTCACGAAATTTGGTTTGAATTTGATAGATCATAAAAGGCAGTTGTTCATGACTTTTAATTGTGTTTAAAGCCATATGAACAGATGCTTCTTCATGTGTCATTCCAAGCACCATGTCGTGATTTGTTCTGTCTTTAAAACGCACCATTTCATCTTTAATAGAAGAATAACGACCACTCTTTTCCCAAAGTTCGCGTGGCATAACAACTGGGAATAACACTTCTTGTCCGCCAACTTTGTTCATCTCATCACGAATGATGTTTTGAATTTTTAAACTTACCTTTTGTGCTGGTGGCATAAGAGAAAAAATGCCAGCACTGACTTGTTTAATATAACCTGCACGCAAAAGCAAAATATGGCTTTTTATCGTTGCACCATTAGGAATTTCTTTTATGCGTTCTCCAACGAGTTTACTTAATCTCATAATTCCTCCTCTGTGATTTGGTCTAACTCTTTCTTAATTTGATAAAGTTTTCCAGTTGTTTTAGAAAGTTCTTCCTGAGCAAATTTTGAAAGCACACTTGCCCTTTCAAAAAGTTCCTGCACTGTTTTAAGCGGAAGTTTTTCGCTTTCCAACTTTTCTGTGATTTCTTCAAGTTCTTTAATTGCTTCTTCGTAATTCATAATCCTACTCCTTTGGAACAGCCGTTACTGTGCCATCTGCAAAATTTATTTCCAACTGCAAATTTTTATCCACTTCTTTGACACTTGAAAGCACCTTTCCATTTTGTTCTATTTTAGCATATCCAAGTGCCAGTATGTCAAGTGGATTTAATTTGCTTAGTTTTATTGTTTTTAAATTTAAGTCATGTTCCACATCAGTGACAAAACTTGAAAGTTTGTTTGACAAATTCTGCACCAGTTTATCAAATTTTGTCTTCCTTTCAGTTAAGCCCACTTGTGAATAAGCCCAGAAAGTGTCTTGCAAAGTTTGTAAGTAAAAATTGTTGGCAGAAACAAAAGTGTCAATTGCTCTTGAAATTCTGGATGTCTGTTTCCTTAAAGTTTCAAAAGATAATTTGGTGTCTTTTGTCAAAAGTTCTGCAGCAGCACTCGGTGTTGGTGCTCGCAAATCAGAAACAAAGTCGATTATTGTGAAATCTGTTTCATGCCCTACTGCCGAAACAATTGGTTTTTGACAGTTATAAGTTGCACGCGCCACAAGTTCGGTGTTGAACGCAGAAAGATCCTCCATGCTTCCACCGCCCCTTGCAACCACAACAACATCAACATTGTCATAGTCAGAGAAAAACTCAATCCCTTTTGCAATTTCTTTTTCGGCATCATTGCCTTGCACCTTGACATCATAAAGCACAATATCAATTGCCTTATTTCTTCGCCAAGAAACATTTTTTATATCTTGAATAACCGCACCTTCTTTTGACGACACAACTCCAATCCTTTTGATTGTGTTTGGAATTTGTTTTTTGTGCGTTTCATCAAACAACCCTTCTTTTTCCAACTTTTCTTTAAGAAGCAAAAAGCGTTGATATAAAAGCCCAAGCCCAAAAGGTTCTATGTTGTTTACAATAAAGTTAAAGCGACCACTTTTGGTGTAATAGTTTGGTGACCCCGTAACTGAAACCATGTCACCTTCCTTGATTTCTTGCATATTGCTGGCAATAAATGTCACGCATGGAAGTGTGCTTTCTTCATCTTTAAGCGAAAAATAAGTGGCAGTTTTGGAAACAGAAATGCCAAAAACTTCTCCAACAATTTTGATGTTATGGAGAAGTTCTTCGCTGTTAAAGATGTCTTTAATAATGGTATTAAATTTGGTTACCGAAATGGTAAAGTTTGAATTTGTCATAATCAGTTTAATATGGCAGAAATAAGTCCATTTATAAATTTGGATGACTTTTCTGTGCTGTATTTTTTGGAAAGTTCAATTGTTTCATTCATGGCAACTGCCTTAGGAGTTCCACAATATAAAACTTCTGTTAAACACAAGTTCACAAGTGCCAAGTCAATTTTGAAAAGTCTGGAATAATCAAAATTTTTTAAATGGCTTTCAACTTTCTCTTTAATTTCTTCTTGATGATTGTTAAATTCTTGCATAATTTGCTGAAAGAATTTTTCGTCGTCTTCTTTTTTAAGCTCTGTCAAACTGTCTTTAGAAAGTTCGACATCGCAATCATGAAACAAACCTTCAAAAATCAATTTAAAAGCGTTTTCACGAGCATCATTACGCATTTGACACCTCTTGATCACAATCAACACTTATTACATGAATGTTGATTTTAAGCGGTTTAAGAGCCACCATTGTTGCCAAAGAGTTTCGAATGTTTTCTTGCACTCTGTAAGCAATGTCTGGCACACTGTAACCAACAAAAATGTTGATGTAAACATCTATGGTTAATGCTCCGTTTTTCTCAAATTTAATTTCCACACCATCGTCATAGCGATTGAAAACTCGCTTAATCCA
Organism: uncultured Eubacteriales bacterium; assembly: GCA_949878485.1. GTDB lineage: Bacteria > Bacillota > Clostridia > Christensenellales > UBA1242 > Caccovivens. The sequence goes on along the minus strand of CATLAM010000004.1, from coordinate 112,785 downwards.
CGGTCTTGCAGAATTTGTAACACTTTTCACGCCATTGATTTCTTTTGCTGCCAAGTTGATGATGGACACCAAAATTTTTCTGTCCAAAGTTATTTTGCCACTGTTTGTGTCTTGATTTTTCACTGCCATAACTTCTCCTTATGTTTATACATTTACATTTTATCATATGTTACTTACATTTTGCAACTTATTACGCTGGAATTATAACAATATTTTTTAAAGCAACATTAAGTTGTTCTGTAACAATTGAAGAAATTTGAGCAACTTCTGTTTCAGAGAGTTCTGATGCCTTAACAACTACATTGATTTTAGAGCCAGTAAGAGAAATAACGCAATCTTCAAAACCTTGTGCTTTGATAAGTCCTTCAACAGCAAGTTCTTTTTCCATGTTTGAAATAAGTTCAAGTTTTGCAGCCTTTGCAGAAATTACTGCAGCGTCTGTTGGGTCGCCATTATCAATGATGGCATCATAATATAAAATTTCTTGGTCACGAGTGCTTTGTCTGTCGCTTCTGTAAGTTGCGAAATAACTTGAAGTTGTAACTTGTGTGTTTGTCTCAGTTGCAGATTTGTTGAGTGCAATATTAAGCCAACCTGTCACACCAAGCAAAACAACCATAAGTGAAAGTATTATTATTTTTGTTCTTTTTTTCATATAAATTCTCCTTTTATGCTAAAATTGTGATATTGTTTTCGTCAACATCTAACACTGTCTCAACTGCAGTTAAAATGTTAAGTTTAACCGCTATATTTTCTGCACCTTCGGCAACCACAACCACCCCCTTTATTGTTGGATAGATTTCTTTGGAAATCAATGGCTCACCTGAAACCAAAATGATTGTCTGCGTTGTTATTGTTGTTTCTGTTGAACCTGACACCGTTGTCTTGGTTTCAGTGTCTGTGGCATATTCATAAGAAAAACCACTTTCCACAGTAAGAATGACATTGACATTTCCGACACCAGAAATCTTTGACAATACATTACATAATTTATTTTCCAGCATGTCCACATATTCCGTTATTGTGGAAAATTCTTCTGTCGGATTTTGACTTATTTTGTCATCACTTTTTTTGGATGATCCAAAGAAAGAAAAATAGATTAAACAAACAAGAAGAGCAATGACCACTGCAATGATTATTTCAATATGTTTGACACTTTTCAACTTTATCCAAATTTTATTTAAACTCATTAAAACTTACCTCCACATTTTCCAAAAGCGAAATGCTTTTTATGATTTCTTTAATTTTTGCTTTGGCTTTTGTTATATCTTTATTTCCAAAATTTTCCGCATATTCAATTTCGCATAAATCGACATAAACACCGAAAATTTCCATATCTTTATCAAGCACATTCGCATTGATGGAAACTTCCACATTCCTTAGTCCCGCCTTGTGAATTTTCTCTGAAATTTCTGTATTTATTGCTGTAAGTTTGTCAGCATTAAGTTGATATAAATAATCTTCTTGCAAAATTGATTCATTTCCAAAAAACTTTGAAATGTCAAAACCTTTACCAAACAATTTTGGAATTGGCATAATTACAACAAGCAAAATTACGAAAGAAAAAATCACTTTTATATATTTGTTTATTTGACCTTCTGGCAAAACAAATTCCGCAAGCACACTTAAAAGAATTACGCCAGTGATTGACAAAAGCCACCCAGAAACTGCACTCACACTTTTCTCCTTTTAAACAACCAAATTTGCACTGCACATTATAAGCCCAGTCAAAACCAAATACATAAATGAAACAGCCACCAAAAGTGCAATTAAAAGTGAAAGACTTTTGGAAATTTCACTTATAAAGTTGGCAATTTTCTTATCTCCAATCGGCTCAATAATTCCTGCCATAAATTTAAGTGACAGCATAAAAACAATTAAATTGACTGCTGGAGAAACAACTGTGATGAACAACAGCAAAAGACCTACACCACCAATGGCATTTTTTATAAGCATACTGCTTGCCAAGATGATTGACATTCCGTCTGACACATAGCCACCAACAATTGGTATATAACTTTTAATGGCATATTTTGCCGTTCTGATTGACAGTCCATCCACCGCCCCTGCCATAACTCCTTGGATGCTTACAAAACCCAAAAAAATTGTGAAACATAATCCAATCATCCACTTAAATGCACCTTGAAGGAAAGAAACAAAATGACCTAAGTTGACATTTGTGGAAAGATTACCGACTATGGAAAACACCATGGAGAAAATGAAAAGCGGAAGTAAAACATAGGTGATAAATGAAATAACAACATTACTTAAAAGTGCTATGGCTGGCTGATAAATTCCAACAGAAACCGTTCCACCAACAGCAGTAAGAAGTGTCAAAAGCACAGGAAATATTCCGTCAAAAATTCCCTTAACGGTGGTCAAAGTTGTCGTGGTTGCCCTTATAATTTCCACAATGGAAGCCCCTAAAAAAATCAAGACGACTCCATATGTGACAAAATGCACAATGTTGCCAATTGATTTACCACTTACAGATGGTTTCAAACTTGCCACCATTCCACCCAAAATTGCCACCGCTATTATGCTGGCAATAAGTGGAAGATAATTTTTAATTCCACCAAAAAACACTGCCGATATTGCCGAAAAGAAACTCTGCGAACTTTCTTCATAATTCCCTGTGATAATGTTTACAACTTTTTCTCCAAAAGAGTTGGATGCAAATAATTTCTTTGCATCAGCAGAAAGATTTTCCACAACCTGTTCCACATCAGAAAAATCCAGTTTACTTATTTGGTCTGTAATCTCGTCTTGAAGTTGTGTTTCAATGGATTCTTGTTCTGTTTCCGCATAAGCCACATTTGCAACAAAACCTTTGCATATGTCAAAACGACCATAGAAACAAGAAACAAAAATCATAACTAAGATTGCATAGACCCAAAATTTCTTTTTTTTCTTTTCTTTTTTCATAACGGCAACAACTCCATTACGATGTTTAAAATGCTTGTCACAATTGGAAGTGCCATGACAAGAACGACAATTTTCCCACCAAGAAGCACTTTGTCTGCAAGCCCACCGTTTCCAGTGTCATTACATATTCCCGCTGTGAACTCAGTCAGATAACCAATTCCGATAATTTTTAAAATAACAGCATAAAGTGAAGAGTTTATGTTTGTTATGTGGAAGATGTTATTGAAAACATTAAAAATTGAAGAAAGATAAGAAAGAGCATAAAAGATGATGATTATTCCGCCAACAATGGAAATTAAAATTGCGAAATCACTTCGAACAGGCTTGACAATCAGACACGCTATGCAAGTGACAACTGCCACAGCCAAAATCTTGTATAGAGTATCCACCCGCCACCTCCTGTTTTAAAAATTGAACATCCCCCGAATTGATGTAAAAAGTTCGGAAATCATTCCAAGCACCATGAAAAGCACAATAACCACGCCAGCAAGCGTTGCCAAAGTGGAAATATCTTCCTTTCCACTGTTTTTCAAAATCTGCCCCACCACTGCTGTTAAAATTCCAACAGCGGCAATTTTAAAAATGATGTCTATATTCATAAGCCACCCCTAAAACATAATGATTGCACAAAACAAACCAACAACAATTCCAAGTTTAAGTGAAAGCGAACCATACTTTTTTTGCTCTTCATCACATTTGCTTTTCAAGTCAGCAAAGCGTGTTAAGAATGTTTGAATTTCTTTGGTTTGATTTTCAACATCACTTCTTCCAAGTGTTTTCAAAAACATGAAAACCATATTTTTTTCTTCTGCTGTGAGAATGGTTGCTTTCTTAAACAATTCTTCTTCATTTAATTCGCATTTTTTGTCAAGAAAGTCGATAAACTTTTTGTCAATATCCAACAAATTCTTTTTGTTGTTTTCATCAAAATTCATAATCAAAATTTTAAGCCTTTCGCGAGAAAAGTTAATCTCCAAAGACAACTTGTCAGCAAATGCAATAAGTGAGTTGAAGAATTTTTTTCGTCTTAAATATTTCAAAGAAAACAAATAACCTACAAAGGTGCATAATCCAAAAACAATTAAAATCAAAACATATTTCATATAAACTCCTCAGCGATATATTCTTGAAAAATTTTCATTATAAATTCCTTCAAATGTTCCTGGTCCATTTCGTTTAGACAGCACCACAAAACGCTTAAAAACTTTGTCTTTTATAACTTGTGAGAAAATTTGTTTTTTGGAAAGCGTTTCAATGCTGTCAGAATGGACTGAAGCCAAAACTTTCACACCACAAGAACTTGCATACATAATTGCTTCAATGTCTTCTTCTTGTCCTATTTCATCCGTTATTATTATGTCTGGCGAAAGCGAACGAATGCCGTTTTCAAACCCAACCTTTTTTGTGGCAAAAGCAATCTTGTCAGTAAAGTTGGAGTTTACTCCACAGTCAAGTTCGCCGCGTTCATCCAAAAGAAGAACATTGTAAGACAAATTTCGTTGTGACAACTGAAAGGCAAAATCTCGCAAAAATGTCGTCTTTCCGCAAGCAGGTGGAGAAACCACCAAAGTGTTTTCCACAATGTCATCATGCACGATGTAAGCATAAGCAGAAAGTGAACAGTTTTTCACAACATGCGGAACTCTTATATTGCACGAGCAAAAATTGTTCATAGTTTTTATGTGTCCATTCTCTTCAATCAAGTTTCCACCAATTCCAATTCTGACGGCTTCATCAGTTACAATGAATCCCCTTTTAATCTGTTCATTCACAGAATAAATGGAGCATTCACTAGCCCTGAAAATGACATCTTCCACGATAATTTTACTTGCATATAAACTGTTTGTAATGCTTGATGTAACACCATTTTCGCCAAGAAAATAATTCTTTCCGCTGACATTGACAACCACAGGTTTGTCCACACGCAAACGAATTTCATTCACTGCTTTCATGTTGACTTTTTCATTTAAAATTTTGTGAAACTTGTCAGGCAAAACTTTTTCCAGCATAGCATTCTCCTTTTAAGGTATTGTATGAACGCACTTTTTGCCTACAATGAAAAATCGCGACAGATAATGTTCTTTTTTGTCGAGAGTTTAAAAGCAAGACTCACTTTTTTCTGATTACGCTTGACAAAGCACTTTTAAATGTCTATAATTGTAATACTGGGCTAGATGGGGAGTTAGCGGTGCCCTGTGACTTGCAACCCGCTTCAGCAAGGTCGAACAGTTGTCTTAGGCACAATTATGTCGAAGATGTGTGCAAATTTTCAGCGTTGAAATTAAGGTCTTATGCAATCAATCCCTTCGAACCATGTCAGGTCCTGACGGAAGCATCATTAAGGAGATCGGTTGATGTGCCATAAGGAAACTTTGATGGAGTTGATAATTTGTAAGGCAATCGGTGTAATTGTGACGAAGCATCCGCCCAGTAATGAAAAAAGCAAGGTAAACGCCTTGCTTTTTTGATTTTTTATTTTTGTTGTGCATCGTTATGAAATTTTATAACTCAAAATTACATCAGTCTGCAAAAGTGAATTCGAAACAAATTTGATTATTTACTTCTCAATTCTTCAATATATTCATCTCTGTTAAGAAAATAATTTTTATAATCAATCTCTTTTCCTTTTACCAAATCAAAATCTTTTTTTATTGTGGAAGAAGGAACTTCTGTCACAACTTCAAAATCTGTAATTTTGTCATATAATTCTTTTGACATCAAAGAATTGATTGTTGAATCTATAATTCCCTGCTTATCATTAACATTGACTTTTACAACAGAATGCAAATATTTGTTCTTGTTTGAATATCCATACATAAAACCTGTCAAAACAGAACTTTCATCTGCAAAATTGTTGGCAATTTTAAAACTGTTGACACGGCATTTATTATTACGAGAATCATAATCGTTTAAACTGTTTATAAACTGATCATCCGAAGATTGAAAAAACAATTTAATTGGGTGAACAAAACTTTCTGCACCTAAAAAATTTAATTTCAAACTTTCCCCATATATTTCATGTTTGGTTAGACCATCGTTTTCCAACGCTTTTAAATTAAGCAATTGAATGTTTGGTTGACGATATGATGAATTAAAAACATTTATTATTTTAAACAGTTCCACTTTGGCAAGTCGGAGAACTTCTCCTTCTTTTAAAAACGCTTGTAATTCTTCATATTCTCCAATTCGTAATAATCTTGCGATTTCTGCATCTCTTTCTGTGGATATATCATCACTTTTATTGCTTTCATCATATAATTTGTAATTCATTTTATTTTCCTTTCAAGTATATAATAACACACCTTAGCCGATAAGTCAATATCAAAAAAGCAAGCCCATATGGACTTGCTTTTAATTTTGACTACGCTTGTTTTGAAGCGGTTTTATTTTTAGTTTGTTTAGGCTTTTTCTTGGTTTCAGTTTTAACAACTTCTTTCAAGTTTTCCACTTCTTGCTTAACGGCTTTTTCGCCTTTGTTTACAAGTTTCTTTGCATCTTCACAATGCTTATACAAAAGTGCACCTGTAACAAGTCCTGCACCAAAACCTACGACCATCCAAATTTCTTTCATTTGTCCCTCCCTTACAATTAGGCTGTGCAAAAACCAAAAAATTATTCTATAAACAAAATAAAAAAAGCCAAAATTGGCTTTTAATATTGAAATCTATCAAGCATATTAATAATCTTTCCAAAGTCGACTTGTGAAGCATTTTCAGTTATAAGTGGTTCGTCAAAAAATTTTCTGCTTTCATCACAAATTGACACAAATTTTTGTGGAACTGTCATTCTGATAAAATTTGCCACATTAATGAAAGTCATATAAATGTCTTGGTTATTAAACAGAGTGTCTGGACAATTGAAAATCAAACTTTCAAGCAAAATTTGATTTGGGATTTTGCTGTAAGATTTCGAATATAATGCATTAAAAATTCTCATCATGCTTAAATAAGCACCGCCACAACTTTTGGTTTTGGCTTCAATGTTTTCCAATCGTTTACCAAAATCTACTTCAAAAAATTTGTTGCGATTTTCCTTATAAAGTTTATAGACATTGCGTTTTGCATCATAAGAACAAACAAAAATGTTTACTTTAACATTCGTTCCAAAATCTTCATTTCCAATCATGGAAATATATCTTGGAAACTCATAGACAAGCGAACTTTCTTGCAAATAATCGGCAATCTTAAGCATAAGGTCATGTTTAAAATCACCAATTCCATATTTTTCCACAGACTTAACTTCAATCTCGTTTGGGTTTTTATTTTTCTTTTGTTTTTTATATTTCTTTTTGTTGCTTATACGCCAAGAAGCACGAAATTCTGTCCAAATATATTTCCAGAAATGTTTTTTATTCTTGGAATTAAGTTCAATCTGAGTGTTATCCACACCCAAAAAGTAAGTGTATTCAGACAACTGAGAAACTGCACCAGTAACAATTTCATTGGCTGGAATAAGACTGCACTTATCAAGTCTTACAAATGGAGATTTGAAAGAAATGTCAGAAACAGCATTTGCCACAATGTCATAGACTAAATCGTTTGTGCGAGTTAAAAATTCATCATTTCCACTTTCATTCAAGCCTGTTATCAATTCTCTGTTTAATTGATTTTTCATTATTCTTCCTTTTTTAATCTGTTATTTTTTGTTGTTTGCATAAACGCACAAGTCAACAAGTTTATTTGAATAACCCCATTCATTGTCATACCAAGCCACAAGTTTTACAAATGTTGGGCTTAACATGATGCCTGCATTGACATCAAAAACACAAGTTCTTGCTTCGCCAATGAAATCACTTGAAACAACTGGTTCATCAGTAACCCCAATAATTCCCGCCATTTCGTTTTTGCTTGCTTTTGTGATTGCAGCAACAATCTTTTCATAAGTTGTTTCTTTTTTAAGTCTGCAAGTAAGGTCAACAACAGAAACATTCAAAGTTGGAACTCTATAACTCATTCCAGTAAGTTTTCCTTTAAGTTCTGGAATAACTTCCCCTACTGCTTTAGCAGCACCAGTTGAAGAAGGAATAATGTTATAAGAAGCCGCTCTTCCACCTCTCCAATCTTTTTTGCTTGGACCATCAACAGTAAGTTGAGTTGCTGTTGTGGAGTGTATAGTGCTCATAAGCCCTTCTTCAATTCCAAAGTTGTCATGAATGACTTTGGCAAGTGGAGCAAGACAGTTTGTTGTGCAAGATGCGTTGGAAATGATGTCCATGTCAGGAGTGTATTTTTCATGATTCACACCCATAACAAACATTGGCATATTTTTCCCTGGAGCAGAGATAACAACCTTTTTTGCCCCTGCTGTGATGTGGTCTTTAGCAAGTTCGTAAGAAGTAAACTTCCCTGTGCATTCAACAACAACTTCTGCACCATCTTGTTTCCAAGGAATAAGTTTTGGTTCTTTCTCTGTATAGAAAGAAATCTTGTTTTTCCCAACCAAAAGTTTTTCATCTTTAACTTTTACAGGAACATCAAAGTTTCCATGAATGGAATCATGTTCCAAAAGATATTTGGCATAGTCAACTGTCAAGAAAGGGTCGTTGATTGCCACAACTTCCACATCATCCCTTTTTGCCACAACTCTAAGAACAAGTCTTCCAATTCTTCCAAATCCATTAATAGCCAATTTTGTTTTTTTCATAATTATTCTCCCTTTATTTTTTCTTCTTTAATTTCTTCAGCACGTTCAAATCGCAGGTCGCCGACCGCAACTGTTCGTGCAAAATTAACAAAACAAACAAACCAAGTAATAAGTGCAATTGACATCCAAAAGATTGATGCAACCACAGTCAAAGCATAAAGTGGTTTAATTAAAACGCAGATAAGCACCGCACCTACAATGCTTCCAACCAAAAACAGACTTGGCAAAAGCAAAAGCAAAAGATTTCTGATTTTGTTATATTCGCGTTTAACCATTTCCCTTTGAGTGTCAACATGACCAATGTCTAAACCAACATATCTGTTGATTCTGGTTGCCATAGAAAGGTCTTGACAACAAGACAAAAGTTCAAACAAGTCTTCGTCAAAACAAATAGCCGAAATGTCTTCAATGTATGTGAAAGCAAAAAATCTTCTGACAATCCAACCATAAAACCTTTTCAGTTTACTTAAAAAATTATTGTGTCTTGAAGAAATTATTGTGATGTCTTTGTTCATGTTGGTTAAATTGTGAAATTCGTCAGGTTCAAGTGGTCGTCTTACAACAACAATTTTTCCTTTTTTCAGTTTGCAGGAATTTAATGAATTGATTATTTCTTCTTTTTTTGAAGTGTTCGCATAGACATGAATTTCCACATTTTTTTGTTCTAAAACAAGCCTGTCTTTCAAACCTGATTTAACACCAACAAAAAATTGAACATCTTTAGATTTTTGACTTTCAATAAACTTGCAAAAACCTTCAACATCTTCCACAATCGGAACAATAACATTTATCATTTGTCATCTCCTGAAATTTTCTTAATTCTTCTTGCGTGTCTGCCACCTTCAAAACTTGTGGTAAGAAAAACTTTAACAATCTTAATTGCCTTACGCTTTTTTATTGATGCTGGCAAGCAACAAACATTTGCGTCATTGTCTTTTCTGGTAAGCATGGCGATTTTTTCATTAAAACAAAGAGCAGCACGAATTTTGGAATTTCTGTTGCAAGCCATTGCCATGCCATTTCCTGTTCCACAAATAAAAATCCCCACATTGTTTTTATCTTTCAAAATTTTGTCAATTCCAAGTTTGGCAAAATCTGGATAATCAACTGGCTCTTTACTGTAAGTACCGACATCAATTGTGATTATGTTTTCTTGATTGAAAAATGTTTTCAATTCTTCTTTTAAAGTGTAACCTCTGTGGTCACTTGCCATAATAATCATTCCACACCTCTCAAATTTTCAATTTTATTTAACAACATCTCAACATTTTTTTCAATTTGTCTTGCCGTAGTTTCATAAACATCCATGCCTTGTCCATAAGGGTCACAAACTTTACCAGCCAAATCTTCAAAACTTAAAACTCTTTTGGAATCCACAAACTTTTTGTGATCGTTTGTCACCGTTACATAAACAACATTTGGCTTGACATTTTTCAATTGAACGCTTTTTCTTTTCCGCGAATCATAACCAAGTTTCTTTAAAGCAAAAACAGCTCCCTTAGTTATGTTTTCACCATTTGCACGAACACCAGCAGATGAAAACTTTACATCCTTAATTTTTTTAGATTTAGCCATTTTTTTTGCAATGCGTTCTGCCATAACAGAGCGACAAGTGTTTCCAGTGCAAATAAAGCAAATTTCAATCATACATTCACCTAATGAAATTATAACCCAAAAATTAAAAAAAACAAAGTAAATTTCTTTGTTTTCTAAAAAATATTTAAATTGAAATTTTGCTTGGCTTATAAAGTTTGTCAAGATTATATTTTTCCCTTACTTTAGGCAAGAAAATGTGGAGCGTCACATTTTGGAAATCAAAGACAATCCATTCGCCTTTAAAATAACCTTCCACCTTTCCAGCATAATTATATTTTTCCACAATTATGTCAGCCATCTTTTTGCTGTCAGCCACTTTATTTGAAGTTGTCAAAATAACATATCTTCCTTCGCCTTCAGAAGATATTTCATAAACCGATATGTTTTTAATTTTGTTGTCTTGCAAAAGTTTTACAAGTGCCTGCACATTTTTGTTCATAAATAAATTTTATCAAACCTTAAATATATTTGTCAAGACTTTTTATGTCTAAACACCAAACATTTGGCAATAATCAAAATATGAGAAAAATCAGTTTAATTTTCCAAGAACTTTTAAAATTTTGTTTGTTGTTCTTAATCTCATTTATCTGGCTGAGATATTTCACCAGAAAATTTGTCATGTCAATTATTTTGGCAATTTTAATAAGCGGATTTATCATGCTTATTCTCTTTCTTTTCAAAAGAAGCAAAACCAAAAAAGTTGGCTTGAAACTTAAAGAAAAAGAAGACGCTGAAAACATCTTCTTCTCTTTGGCTTGCAAAAATAATCCTGTTGATGATTTCGTCAAAATGGCGTCAAAAAGACACAAAAACATCGTCAAACACAAAAACTATTTGGTTATAAATGAAACAGAAAACAAAACAAAAACTGTGCTTTGGTTAGACCTTTCTTTTGCTGGACTTAATAATGCCCGCTTTATGGAAATCTACAACAAAATAAAGTCCGAAAAAGCCGACAAAGTAATCATCTGTTGCAAAGAAATAGTCGATAAAAATTTAAGTATATTTTGTAATAATTTCAAAGAAAAATTTTTACTTTTAAATCAATTCGACACTTATGAAAAACTTTATAAAAATTACGACTATTTCCCAGAAATCACAATTGAATACAGCAAAGAAAAGAAGATGATGTTTAAAGATTTTTTGGCTTATTCTTTCAATAAAAAAAGAACAAAGGGCTATCTTTTTTCTGCCTTTATTCTTGTGTTTGCCAGCCTGTTTGTCAGAGCCAGCCTTTATTATTGCATAATCGCATCATTACTTGTTGTCTTTGCAATACTGTCACAATTTAATCCATATTTTAATGTCAAAAATAACAGTGATATATTATAATTACAAATTATTTCAAAGCAAGTTCATAACTTTTGTCAATCAACTCATAAATGAATTCATCATTAAACTCATTATCAAGAATTATAGTTATCCAATGTTTTTTATTCATGTGATAACCTTTAAATATTGTTTTATCATCCACCATCTCAGAAATCTTTTCGGGATCCGCTCTTACATCAATAATTTCCACTTTTTCATCACTGTCAAAACCAAGTTTTCTTTTAGAAATAATCAACAAAACACCATACCATTTTTGATTATCTTTTCTACGCCAAATTGCGTTTTCTGAAAACTTTTCCCATAAAAATTCTAGATTGTCATTATATGTATTGTCAACATATTCAATAATTCTTTTTGTCTGTTTGTTTTTAAAAACATCTTTTTCAAAACAATAATTGGAAACATTCTTTAAAACTTGCAAATATTCTTCCCTAACCTTACCTACAAACTCTCCAGTTGAATCAGTAAGATGCAAAAAATATAATTCATTAGTTTCAAGGTCAATAAGTTCTGTTTTTAAATCTTCATCATTGGAAATTATAATATTAAGTAAAAATTGATTATCAAAAATATGAGTCGAATAAAAATATTCGTTTTTATTTTTGATAAATCCAAACTTTATAAGTTTCTTAAAATTAACTTTCTTTTGTTTTAAAAAATCCTTTTCCATAACCTATTTAATATAATTATAATATTATATCTCTGTAAAAATTTCCGACAATAATTCTTCAAATTTCACATAGCCTGACGCAAGGTTGAAATGTCCCCCCCCGCTATGTTTTTAAGTTGTGCTTTCAAATCGCTTGCAAACGAATTTAAGGCATTTTGAGTAATAAAAGGGTCATCATCACTTTTAAAACAAACAATTTGATTGGCAACTGTGTTTGCTTCTTCAAGTGATTTCATAAAAAAGTCTTTATTAATGTTGTCGACCTTAGGAACATTGCCTATATAATTATTGAAACCGCTTATTAGAATAAGTTTTTTGACTCTTAATTTGTGTTCAAACAAAAATCTAACTGCAAAAATTGCCCCAGTAGACCAACCAATCACAACATCATCAGAATTAATTTCAATTTTTTCAGCAATATCAGACCAATTTTTATAAGTTTGATTTTCTGGTGTTGGCAAATTAGGAATAATGAACTTAATCCCACTTTCTTCCAATTTGGACTTAAACCAAGGAATCCAAGCAGTGTTTTCGTCGCACTCTGTTCCATAAAACAAAACAACTTTCATCTGTTACTCCATTATCCACAAATTAAGGCAATTCAATGTGTCTAAAATTTTTTCGAGTAGATTTTTTATATAAAATAAAAATGTTTCCAATCACTTGCACAACTTCTGCACCAATCTGTTTTGCAATTTCATTTGCAAGAATTTTTGGGTCTGCATCACAGTTTTTCAACATCTTAAACTTGGCAAGTTCTCTTGCTTCCAACAAAAGATTAATGCTCTCTAAAACATTTTCGGTTAAACCTTCTTTGCCAATTTGCATAACTGGGTCAAGTGCATTACCCATTGCTCTTAAAAACGCTCTTTGTTTAGTTGTAATCATAAATCTTCCTTTTAACACAACATATTGTGGTGTTATGCTTACATAATACTACAATATGTTTTAAATCTAATTTTAAATCAAAATTAAAAATCTTTCACTATCATTCCACATATTCAAAAGTTATGTCTTTAATAATAACCGTGTCGCCTTGCTTTAAGCCACGCTGTTTAAGCATGTCAATAACACCCATTTCTTGCAACTTGCTTTGAAAATATGCAAGTGATCTTTGGTCAGAAACCACAACACCTCTTGCCAAAGATTCAATTCTTCCACCATAAACTTCAAAACTTCCATCATCATGTCGTTTTATGTCCATAGAAGAGAAATCTTTTTTGTCAAAATCAAATTCTTCCACTTCAAGTGGTGGTTTTTTAGGAATTTTCTTCAGTTCTTCTAAAATTTTCTTTTTCAATTCTTCCACACCACTAAAAGTGTAAGAAGAAAGACATACATATTCTTTAATTCCAACCTTTTCTGTGAAATTTTTAATCTTTTCATCCAAAACATCTTTATCCAACAAGTCACACTTTGAGAACACCAAGATTTGTTTTGTTTTAACAAGTTCTTTGCTATAATTCCCCAATTCGTTATTGATGATTTGATAATCTTCAACAGCATTTCTGCCTTCACATTCAGAAATGTCCACCAAATGCACAATAAGTCTTACTCTTTCAACATGTTTCAAGAAATAATGTCCAAGACCTAATCCTGCACTTGCCCCTTCAATAAGTCCAGGGATGTCAGCAACAACAAAAGTTTCCCCCAAAACTTCACAAACCCCAAGATTTGGAAAGATTGTTGTGAAATGATAGTTAGCAATCTTTGGATTGGCATTGGAAATAATGGACAAAAGCGTGGACTTTCCAACATTTGGAAAACCTACAAGCCCAACATCAGCAATTGTTTTAAGTTCCAAAATAACTTCTTTGCCTTCAACAACTTCTCCAAGTTGAGAAAAAGTTGGTGCTTGCCTTGTGGATGATTTATAATAAGCATTACCATGTCCACCATAGCCACCTTTAAGTGCAACAAATTTTGCTCCGTTTTCATTTAAGTCAGCAATAATTTTATCTGTTTTTGGATTGATTAAAACTGTTCCTGTTGGCACTCTTATTATTTCATCTTTTCCACTTTTGCCAGTCTGATTTTTTTGATGCCCATCTTCTCCATTTTCGGCAACAAATTTCTTTTTAAATCGAAAACTGTAAAGTGTGTTTATGTCGTCAGTTGCTTCAAAAACAACATTACCGCCACGACCACCATCACCACCATCAGGCCCACCATTTGCCGTCATAGCATTACGCAAAAAAGAAGCAGAACCCTTTCCGCCATTTCCAGCCTTTATAAAAATCTTAACTCTATCCAGAAACATTTCAACTTCCTTTTTATTTTTTTAATTAAAACTCCAACGCACCAACTTCGCAAGAGAGTCGCACAAAATCGCCAAGCCTTGCTGAGATTTTCGTTTGGTGCGAGAAGGAGTGACCAAGCGATTTCCGAGCGCTTGCAAATGCAAGCCGAGTTTCAGCGCAGGTCACGACTGTTTGGACATTCTCTGTTGAAAACGCAGTTTTCGCATTCTGGCTTAATTGCCTTGCAAGTATATCTTCCAAACAAAACCATTTGATAATGTAATTTTGACCATTTTTCTTTTGGAAATAACAATTTTAAATTGTCTTCACAAACATTTGGATTTTCTGTTTTCACAAGCCCAAGTCTGTTTGAAACTCTAAGCACATGAGTGTCAACCGCCAATGCATCACCATGAAAAGCAACAGCCAAAACAACATTTGCTGTTTTTCTTCCCACCCCAGCAAGAGATGTCAAATCATCAAAATTACTTGGAACTTCTCCACCAAATCTGTCAATAATGTCACGACTTGCGGACTTTATTGATTTTGCTTTATTGTGATAGAACCCACAAGAGTGAATTCTCTGTTCCAATTCTTCGATTGGCATGGACGCAAAATCTTCTGGCTTATTGTGAGTTTTGAAAAGTTCTTGTGTCACCATGTTCACACGCTTATCAGTGCATTGAGCAGACAAAATAACTGCCACCAATGTTTCAAAAGGTGTGTTACTTTTCAATTCACATTCGGCGTCTTGATACATCACATCAAGACCATTCATAACAACATTTGAATCCATTTCAATCTCCTTAGTTTTTCAATTATTTCATAAGTGGGAAAAGCACAACATCTCGAATATTTGGACAATCAAAAACAAATTGCAAGAATCTGTCAATTCCAAAACCAAGCCCAGAAATTGGTGGCATACCATGTTCCATAGCAAGCAAGAAATCTTCATCTACATCCATGGTTTCTTCATCCCCTGCATTCTTTTCAGCCAATTGAGATTCCAAAGTTTGTCTTTGAATGTAAGGGTCAACAAGTTCTGAATATGCATTCACAAGTTCTTGTCCACCTGCAACAATTTGGAAAACATCAACAATTCTGTCATCTTTATCATTGCGTCTAGCAAGTGGCTTTAGCGAAGCAGGATAATTAAACAAAATGGTTGGCTTAACAATAACCGCTCTGATTTTACGCTTATAAATATAGTCAATAAGTGTGCGAACAGATTTACATTCTTCCAAGTCAGAGTATTTGAAAAGCCCGCGTTCAACAGCAATCTTCTTCAAAGTGTCAAGGTCAGTTATGTCAAGGAAATCACAGCCCAAAAGTTCAGTCATTCTGGCAACATAATCAATTCTGTCCCATTCTGTGTCAAATTCCACTTCTTGACCTTGATAGTTCACCTTAGTTTTTCCAAGGCAAGATTTCATAAGGTCAACAATAAACTTTTTAAAAAATTTAATGTTATCTTCAAAATCCCAATAAGAAGCATACCATTCAACCTGTGTAAATTCTTGCAAATGGAAAGGATCCATACCTTCATTACGGAAATCTTTACCAAGTTCAAAAACTCTGTCAATGCCCGCAGCAATGCATTCCTTCAAAGCACATTCAAAGGCAATACGCAAATTGCATTGCAAATCCAAAGCGTTGTGGTGTGTGAAGAATGGTTTAGCACTTGCTCCAGAAACATTGGTTTGTAAAATTGGTGTTTCCACTTCCAAGAAACCATTGTCTTCAAGGAAACGACGAATAAATGAAACCATTCTGCTTCTTGTCAAGAAGATTTCTCTGGAATCTTCATTTGTGATAAGGTCAAGATAACGTTGTCTATATCTGATTTCAGTGTCACTTATTCCATGGAATTTTTCAGGAAGAGGTCTTAAAGTTTTTGAAAGCAAAGTAATTTTTTCTGCCTTAACAGTCACTTCGCCAGTTTGAGTTTCATAAACTTCCCCTTCAACTCCAATAAAGTCCGCAATGTCAATCATTTTTTTATAAAAGTTATAGTCTTCTTCACTAAATTCATTTCTTCCAACAGAAATTTGAATTTTGTCATAAATATCTCTTATTTGACAGAAACCAAATTTTCCCATAACACGGCGAAAAACAATACGGCCAGCAATCTTAACATGTTCTCCAAGTTTTGTGCGTGCTTCTTTAATTGTGCAAGTTCTTTCGAATTTGTCTTTATAAGGGATTTCCCCCATTTTCTTAATTTCTTCAATTTTTTGTCTTCTTATATCAATTTCATTTGACAAATTTTCTTCCATTTTACAGTCCCTCCAAGGTTTATAGAATAACATAAAAAATATAACATATATAAATAACTAAGTCAACAAAATCAAACAAAAGGTTTAAACAATATAATCAAATGTCAATAAAAATAATGGCAAAATCATTTTGCAAAACAGACTAAACATGTTATAATCAAATGAAACAAAAAAATTAATCTCTTTTAAGGAGTCTGAAATATGATTAAAATAATAAGCGACAGCACATCTTACATGACAAAAGAATATGCTGAAAAACATGACATTTCCATAATTCCCCTTCGTGTGCTTTATCAAGACACAGAATTTGAAGAAGGTTTCCCAGGAACTTTTGATAAGTTTTTTGATGATTTCACAAAAACAAAAATTTTTCCAAAAACCAGTCAACCATCTTTGGAACACTTTACTGAAGAAATAAACAAAGCAATCGACAATGGCGATGAAGTTATAATTTTTACTATCAGCAGCACCGTTTCAGGAACATATAGTGCCGCAAACCTTGCCAAAAATCAAAGCAAAGACCCAAGCAAGGTCTATGTTTTTGACAGCATGGCACTTGCTCAAACTATTTGGGGATACATTATGGAAGCAGTCAATATGCGTGACGCTGGAAAAACTTGCCAAGAAATCATCGAAAGATTGGAAATTTTAAGAGAAAACAGCCAAATTGTTTTTGTGCCTGACACCTTGGAATACATCTATAAAGGCGGAAGAATTGGAAAAGTCACCGCCACTTTAGGTTCAATTTTGCAAATTAAGCCAATTGTTTATTTCAAAAAAGGTGACCTTAAAAATAAAAACAGTTTTGGAATGCAAAGAGCAATGCGAGATATGATTGCTATGATTCCACAACCACATAAATTGAAAAGATTATTCATTTTGCACATTGCAAACTCAACCCTTTATGAAACATGGAAAAACATGCTTTATAAACACATTGAAAGTCGCGAAGATAAAGATGAAATCGAAATTTATGAAGGAGAAGTTGGCCCTGTTGTTTCCACACATGCTGGTCCAGCAGTTGGAATGGCTTGGACAACAGAATAATTTTAAAATCAATTAAAATGTTATAAAAATATAATAAATTACCCATGAAAATGGGTTTTTTATTTAAGAAGGAGCAAACATATGATTAAAAAAACTGCCATAATAATTGGAGCATCTGGCGACATTGGAAAAGAAACTGCAAAAACTTTCATTAGAAATGGATATTCCGTTGCTGTCACCTTCAATAAAAACGAATTAAGTTTAGATAAAACAACTGATTTCAAAAGTTATAAACTTGACTTGACAAAAACTGAAGAAATTGAAGATTTTTTTAAAAATGTTTCTTCTGATTTTGACTATATTGACACTCTTGTGTTTTGTTCTGGAATTGCACAAAAAAGAAAGTTAATTTTAGATGTCACAAATGAAGAAATTGATCAACTTTTTGATGTCAACATCGTTTCAGCGACAAAGTGCATACGAGAATTTGCAAAAATAATTGTGAATAAGCATCCATCCAACATTGTTTTAGTTGGTTCTTTTGTTGAAAAAAATGGTTGTTCTTGCGAAAGCATCTACACAGCCACAAAAAGCGGACTTTCTGGGCTTTGCCGTTCGCTTTCAAGCGAACTTGGCAATTTAGATGTTCGTTGCAATGTTGTTGCCCCTGGTTTTATAGACACTAAAATGAACAATAATCTTACATCAGAAGAAAAAGATGAAATCGCAAATATGACCCCACTTAAAAGACTGGGAACTTGCCAAGATGTTGCAAATGCCATTTATTTCCTTGCCAGCGAAAATGCTTCATTCATAACAGGTCAAACACTTTATGTTGATGGTGGTTTAATTCTTGATTAACGACATAACACCCAATATGTTTTGTGTTATGAAAAATACTACACTATATTTTGTGTAGTATTTTATATTATTCTGCCAACATCCAATCACTGTAAACAGCATAACCTTTTGTTGGGTCGTTTAAAAAAACATGCGTTACTGCACCAATAATTTTGCCATTTTGAATTATTGGAGAACCACTCATACCTTGAACTATTCCCCCTGTAAGTTGCAATAACCTTTTATCTTTGACACGAAAAATAATACTTTTATCATTCGCCTTTCTTTGATAATTCGCTTTTATAATTTCAATGTCATATTCTTCCCTGATTCCGCTGACACAAGAAACAATCTTCGCATCCCCCATTTTTACACTTAAACGGCCACCAAGTTTAGCCGTTACATTTTCATCAACAAGACCTTCAATGTTGTTTAGAACTCCATTAATTCCGAATTTAGAGTTACTTTCAATCGTTCCTTTGCTCTTGGAATTGGAAGAAAACACACATTTCAATTCCCCAGGGTCGTTTTTAACACCTTTATTTATGCCAATCAAATTACATTCATAAACATCCCCATCAGCAATTGGAATCATATTGCCACCATTTCCTTCTGTAATCGGATGACCCAATGCACTGTATTTATGATTATTTTTGTTTACAAATGTCAGTGTTCCAACTCCAGTTACATCATCTTTAACCCATAAACCCAACTTCAATTTTCCAGTTAAATCATCTTTCTTAACCTTAATCAATGTTTTTAGTGGTTTATTTTTTCGCATATACTCCACTTCAACTTCATCTTTCACTTCATTTTGCAAAAAATCTTGAACTTCCCCTAGGCTATTGACATCCATACCATCGATTTTGGTTATTATATCACCTTCTTTAAGTGTAGTTTTATCTTCATTTTCATCACTTATAACAATTGCCCCATCAGTTAAAATTGATAAACCTATTGGCTTTCCTCCAACAAAATAGTCGTCATCACTAGCCATCACAACACCAACTTTTTTGATTGGAATAAACCCAAATAATTTAAAAACAATTTCGCCTTGCTTAGTTTTCTGCCCATCAACACTTTTTTCTTTTTCTGTCAACTCTGATTTAATTAAACTGCCAAAAATTTTATTCTTATTTGCAGAATCAACATCTTCATAACTTGCCATAAATCCGCCATCCAACTGATTTAACGCTTGAACAGGCAATAGAATTGACAAAGTCAACGCACACATCAAAACCAAACAAAAAAGAGATATATAAAACTTTTTCATGCTTTTATAGTTTTTGTCGATTTGTTTAAAATATTCATTTTCTTAATTAAAACTTAGTTCTTAAAACAAAAGAAAAGTTTTTCAATTCTTTTTTAAGCATCTTAAAGTCAGGACACAGTTTTTCCACATCTTTCCAAAATTGTGGCTTGTGGTTTAAATGAATGCTGTGACACAATTCATGGCATATCACATAATAAACCAATCTTTTTGGCAAAACAATCAATTTCCAATTAAGTTTCATAACTCTGTTGGAGTTATAACTTCCCCAAATACGAGAAGAGTCACAAGGCTTAAGTTGTTTAAAAGTAAGACCTGTTTTTACAGACACTTCAACAGCAAGTTTTTCCAAATTACTGAACAAAGAAAGATAATATTTTCTTACAACTTTCTGTTTCTTTTCTTCAGTAAAATTCTCAAAACCTTTTATCAAACTTTTTGCTTCCAACACCTTCTCACCATTGATGTAAATAAAATTCTGAAAATCAAAACAATTTGAAAAACTTTCATTTTCAAGCATTCTTTTTTCAACCTTGTCAAGCCAACCTTTCTTTGAATCCAAAAACTTTTCAACTTTACTTAAAGACATTTTCATAGGAACACGAAGTTCTGCCGTCTGAGCGTTGAAAACCTTTAAAACCATCGTTTTTCGTCTTTGTCTGATTATTTTAACTTCCATAAATCAATAATAACACTTTAAAATCTTATCACCAAACAATTTTACAAATTGATTGAAATAAGCATAACACCACAATATATTGTGTTATGCAACGCATACAACCATTTCTATGTGGTGTATTATTCAAAATTTTTTGCATAATACTTAAATTTATTTGACAAAATTTACTTCATTTTCTATAATCATGATATATAAAAGGAGTGATTTGTCATGGCATTTAATTCCAACAGTCAAATTTCTTATTTAGTTTTAAACAGTCTTACAAGCGGATCAAAATATGGCTTAGAAATCATTGAAAGCATTTCTAAACAAACAAACAGACAATATATTTTGAAAAAACCTACCCTTTATTCTTGCCTTACCCGCATGGAAAAGAAAGGTTGGATTTCATCATCTTATTGGAGCGAAAGCGAACTTGGTGGCAAACGCCATTACTATTCCATAACTTCTCTTGGCAAAAACACTTTACAAGAACTTGAAAAAGATTTTGAAAACATTTCTTTCTCAGATTTTTCTGCAAGCCTTTCAGAAAACGGTCTTCAAGAAGAAATCATAACTGAAGAAAAACCAGTTTTCTTGCAACAAGGCAACATTTTTGACATGGTTAAAAATGAAGAAAAACCACATCAAGTTAAAGAAACAGAATCTAAATCTGACATTCTTGAAAACCAAATTGATATTTTCAGTTTTCAAAACAGTCCAGAAGAAATTGAAGAAAATCAGCAAGTTGAAACTGAAGAACCAGAATTTGTTGACGGCGGAATTTTCATTACTGACCGCTTAGAAACAAAAGAACAAGAAAAAATTGACCGTTATCAAAGCATGCTTGAACAACAAGATATGTCACCTGTCACAGAAGAACAAGAAATGGAAACAACTGAAGAAGAAATCTTTGATGATGGGAAATTTTTGGATGAACCTAAAACGCTTACACAATCACAAGAAGAACAAAACCAAAGACTTTATGACACTTCAAGTGAACTTAAAAAATATCGCAAACGCAAAAGTTTTTCTGAAAACCAAATTGAGATGTCTGTTGTTTATCAAAAAGAAGAAGATGACGAACTTGAAAGAGAACGCATCAGACAACTTAAAGAATCTTTGCTTTCCACAAGACAAACAAACCAACAGCAAATTCAACAACAAGTTGATGTTTCAAACCGTCAACCAACCTATACCCCACAACAAACACCTGTTCACACAGAAAAAGTTGACATTACCAACGAAGAACTTGAACAAGACGATGCAATTTTCATTACAAATCCAAAACTTCGTGATGAAGAAATTCCAGTTCAAAGAAAAATCAGTCCTACAAACATTGAAGTCAACATTTACGACGACAATCTTCCTGCTCCAAAACGCGACAGCAACTTAGAGCCAACATATAAAGACATGATGTCTAAATTATTTGAAAGAAAAAAAGAAAAATCTGTCACCGTTAAAACTGCTCCTCAAAAACAAGCAGAAATTACACAAATTAACACAACAGGCAGTTTTACAGATTACAATACTCTTAAAAGATATTATGCAGGTCATGGAATTGATTTTAAAGAATATAAAAAGACTTCTGTAAACATCAATCACAACACAAATTTCCTTAACCTTATCAATTCTTGCATACTTTTGCTTGTTTGCGGAATCGGCTGTGCAATTTTATATGGAATTATAAATGGTGCAGGTTTACTTTTAAATGGAACAAACTTCTTATTCTACACTGTTCCACTTATCTTCTTAGTTTACACAATCTATTCATTCATCGCCTACAAATTGTTACCAAACAAAAAAGCAGTTTTGAAATATAATGATTGGCACATTTGGATCATTTTACTTCTTGCCGTTTTAGTCGTTTTTGTAATCAACATTGCTTGCGGAATGCAAATGGAAACTATGGCTAAATTTATAACACCTTTAATCGTCCCAATTTTAGGTCTTGTGATTGCCCTTCCATTCAATTATTACATTACAAAATTTATCTACAAAAAATTTTCAAAATAATTGTATAAAACAAAAAATACGGCACATAGTAATAACAAGTTAAGATTTCAAGAAGAAAACTTAACTTTAAATCGAAAAGAGATAAATTAGTTCGTGAGGAACAAATATAACATCTCTTTTCTTTTTTTATCAAAATAAAAGACAATCAAAATCAGATTGTCTTTTTATTAATAATATAATAAATTAAAACATTAAGCAAAAAGTTTTCTGGCATGCTCCACAGCAGTGTTTGAAACTTCATTTCCACCATCAATAAGCCTTGCAACTTCATAAATGGCTTCTTCATTATTTAATGAACGAGCAGTTGAAACAGTGTTTCCATCCAAAACTTTCTTTTCCACAAGCAAAAATGCGTCAGATTTGGAAGCAACAACAGGCGTATGAGTGATGCAAATAACTTGAGTAAACTTGGCAATATTAGAAAGTTTTTCTGCCAATTTGCCAGCCGTTCGACCGCTTATTCCAGAATCAATTTCATCGAACACAACAGTTTGAACTTTCTCTTTATCAAGCATAACATTTTTAAAAGCCAATAAAAGCCTTGAAAGTTCCCCACCCGATGCCGTTTTATGTAAATCTTTAAGTTCTTGTCCTTGGTTTGCAGAAAACATAAATTTAACAGCATCATAACCTTTTTTTGAACATTCAGTCTGTTGAAAATCAACTTTAAAATAAGTTCCTTTCATTTCGAGATCATCAAGTTCTTCTGTAAGTTTCTTTTCCAGAACAGAAGCAAACTTTTTGCGTGTTTCACTTAAAACCTTGCAAACTTCCATAAGTCTCTTTTCAGTTTTAAGTTTATCTTCATTAAGTTGACCGATAACTTCTTGATTATTTTCCAATTCTTCCAACTGCAACTTAGATTTATCTAAATATTTTAATATTTCTTCAACTGTTCTTCCATATTTTTTAGAAAGTGACTTAATTAAATCAAGTCTGCCGTCAATTCTTTCCAATTCCTTAGGGTCAAACTCGGCATTTTGTTTAATTTGTTCCAAAACATCAACAACATCTTTCAATTCATAATAACAGTTTTCCACGCGTTCACGACAGTCATCAATATCTTTAAATTCTGAAAACCCAGAAAGCGTAGACTTAACATCATACAAAAGTGCAGTAACATTATCTTGTTGTGCATCCAACTTTTCTAAAGAAGCATGCATACCATCAAAAATCTTTTCTGCAGAAGAAATGAAATCCAATCTCTCTTTCAATTCTTCTTGTTCGCCAATCTTCAAATCTGCACTTTCAATCTCTTGAATTTGAAATTTAAGCAAATCTTTTGTTCTTTCGCGTTCTGCATCATTTCCACCAAGCAATTTAATCTTTCTTTGAATTTCCAAAAATTCATCATAAATCACAGAACATTTGTCTTTTAAGACTTCCACTTCATTTCCAGCAAATTTATCAAGAAGTGAAAGATGATTTTTAACATCAAGCAACCCCACACTGTCATGTTGACCACAAAAATCTGCCATACTCATGGCAAAGTCTTTCAACATTTTTGCTGTCACAGGAAAACCATTAATTTTACAGGAAGATTTACCATCAGCATTTAATGTTCTCGAAATAATGATCTCATCATCAAAATCAATTTCGTTTTCATTTAAAAACAATTTTTCTTCTTCTGACAATTCCGAAAAAACACCATCAACACGAAGATTAGTTTCTCCACTGCGAATTAAATCCTTATCTGCTTTTGCACCAAGCAAAAAACTTAAAGCATCAATAATAATGCTTTTACCCGCACCTGATTGACCAAGCAAGCAATTAAAACCTTTCTTGAAATCAATGGTTTCTTTTTTAACTAATGCAACATTTGATAATGTAAGTGTTAACAGCATTAACTTACCCCTCCGAAACAATTATAACATAATTTGATTTAAAGTTGCAACTGCTTCACTGGCAAGAGAAGTTGTTGGAAAAATCAACATAACTGTGTCATCACCATAGGTTGAACCCATAAGTTCGTTTAAATTCAATTTATCAATAAAAGAAGAAACTCCAGCACCCATACCTTTAATGGTTTTCACCACAGCCAAGTTAAGGGCAGGTTTCACAGAAATAACACACTCTTTAAAAATAGATATGTATTTGTTTGAAATAACTTGTTGTTCCGAGCCTAAAATGGCGTATTTATACTTACCTGTACTGCTTAAGATTTTTGTCAAACCAAGTTCTTTAATATCACGAGAAATCGTCGCTTGTGTAATGTCAAAGTTCGCATTCTTAAGTTCTTTCGCCAATTCTTCTTGAGTTTCAATCTCTTTTGTCGAAATCAATTCCAAAATTTTAGATTGCCTTGAACTGCGTGCCATTTTCAACTCCTTAATGGCTACATCCCGCTAAAATAGGGCGATGTAGCGATTTTTGCATAAATATAAATTTATGTTTATTCATGCAATTTTGATTATTATACAATAAAATTTATAAATATGCAAGCGTTTTTTGTATATTTATTCACGATTTTTTTATAAAAATTGCATTTTATGCAAAATTATAAATTTGAAATTTATAAATATAAATGAATATACATTTACATTCAATCACCCATTCCCCTTTACACAAAATAAATAAAAAAAGATATACTTTAATGTATATCTTTAAAAACTTAAAAATTTGTAATCTCAAAAACCTCTTCTTTTGAAATCGCATTTTCAATAAGTTGTTCTAAATCTAATTTCCTTTCCAAATATTCTGCTCGCTTAATTGTAGGCTTAATGACAGGATATTTAGGAAGAAAGACAGTGCAACAATCTTCATAAGGCAAAATTGAAGTTTCATAAGTATTAATCTTTCTTGCAATCGACATTATGTCTTCTTTATCAAAAGCAATCAAAGGTCTGAATACTGGAAGAGAAACCACACTGTTTGTCACATTAATGCTTTGCATAGTCTGACTTGCCACCTGCCCTAAACTTTCACCTGTGACAATCGCCCCAAGATTATTTTCTTTACAAATCCTTTCCGCAATTCTCATCATAATTCTACGCATAATCGTAATCATGTATTCAGCATCACAATTTTTGTGAATTTGCTCTTGAATTTCTGTAAATGAAACTATATGCAATTTTATTTCACCACAAAACTCAGAAATCTCTTTAGCAAGTTCAATCACCTTCTCTTTCGCCTGAACACTTGTGTAAGGATAAGAATGAAAATGCACTGCTTCCAATTTTAACCCACGCTTAGCCATCATATAACCAGCAACAGGACTATCTATTCCACCTGAAAGTAAAAGCAAAGCCTTTCCACCACTTCCAAGTGGCAAACCACCTACGCATTCATAAGCCTTACTATATATATAAGTCTTATTGTTAATTCGAATCTCAACATGAACAACCACTTCTGGATTATATAAATCCACTTTCAAATTTGGATATTCATCCAACAAAATCCCACCAAGTTCTTTTTCCATATCCATTGACTTCACAGGGAAATTTTTGTCAGCACGCTTAACTTCCACTTTAAAAGTTTTAACTAAACTTAAATCCACTTTTTTAACATTATCTTTAATTGTTTCTAAGTCAGTGTCAAACTCACAAGCAACCACAACACCAATCAAACCAAAAACTTGTTGCAACTTGGAAATAATAACATCTTCAAATGCAGAATCATAATCACTTACAATAAGCCTTCCTTGAGTTTCATGCAATTTAAATACAAAATCACGCAACTTATATGAAATATTTGTCTTTAAAAGTTTTATAAAATCATGTCTGTTTTTACCTTTTAAAAACAACTCTCCAAATTTCAACAACAACACATTTTTCATCACGAAACCCTTTCCTTTATATCTTTATAAACTTTAACAATAATTTCACTTGCTTTTTCAATTTCTTCCAAAGTTTGATAAGCATTAAAACTTATTCGGACACTTGAAACAATTAAATCTTTGTCTAAACCTATGTTTTCCAAAACACGATTACCTGCTTTTTTAGAAGAACAAGCACTTCCAAGTCCCACAATCACACCTTTTTCATTAAGTGCATGAAGCATAGTTTCCCCTTTAACACCATTGAAAGCCAAATTTAATATGTATACAGAACCTTCAAAGTCAAAAACTTCAATTCCTTCCACTTTTGACAATTTTTCAACCATCTGTTTTTTAAGCAAAGTCACATTATCCCAATTTTGTTTAACATCAATTTTTTCAACTGCTTTTTTAAATTGCATAATTCCAGCAACATTTTCTGTCCCTGAACGCAATCCGTATTGTTGCCCACCGCCATAAAATAACTCTTTTAAAGCAGATTTGTTTTTTACATATAACCCAGCAATTCCCTTTGGAGCATGCAATTTATGCCCACTAAAAGAATATAAATCTACATCTAACCCAGCAAGAGCAAAAGGAATTTTCTTAAACGCTTGAACACCATCTACGTGCAAAATCGCTTTAGGACAAATTTTCTTTTTCATTTGAGAAATTTTTTGCAAGTCATTGACAGCACCCGTTTCGTTGCTGACGTGAATAACACTTATAAGCCTTGTTTTTTCATTTAAAACAGACTGCAATTTTTGCAAATCAATTTGCCCCTTTTCATTCAACGGCACAATATGAACTTTACAACCGTCCAACTCAAGTTTTTTCGCTTGATTATAAACAGAAGGATGTTCACCAGCAGAAAACACATATTCCCAGTCGCCTGTCCTTAAACTCCCTTTCACTGCCAAGTTATTACTTTCTGTTGCACAACCAGTAAAAAGAACATTTCCTTGCAAAGCACCAAGTTCATTTAAAAAGAATTTTTCAGTTTCATTTAAAAGTCTGGAAACCTCCAATGCCTCCACCGAAAGAGCAGAAGGATTGAAAAAATTTTCACAAGAATACTTGCGTCCAATTTCTACACACTCATCAAACATCTTTGTTGTTCCAGCATTATCTAAATAAATCATAATTCTCCATAATGACATAACACCACAATATATTGTGTATTATGCAGTGAAATTTTGCATAATACACACATATTTTTACATCTGTCTTAATTTTGCACCAAATCTGAATTCCAAACTTTTTAAAACTTTATTTACAACCGCATTAATTTCTTCACTGGTCAAAGTCTTATCTTCTGACATAAAGACAACCTTATAAGCCATACTCTTTTTATCTTTTCCAAGCAACACATTCCTATATACATCAAACAACTTTACTTCAAAGAAAATCTTTCCACAAGCAGATTTAATTGCATTTTCAAGTTCTGCGTTTGTCACCTTTTCATCAACAACAATCGCCAAATCACGCTCTACAGTTGGATATTTTGAAATTTCTTTTGTTGCAAATTGTTTTTCTGGCAAACTCGACAAAAAGTCAGTGTCAAATTCAGCGTAATAAACATCTTGATTTATTTCATAATTTTTTAAGACAGTTTTATGAATTTTACCAAAACTTCCAACCACAGTTCCATTTTTAGCAATCACATCCGCACTTACTCCATTGTGCAAATATGGCTCTTTAGAACGTTCTAGTTTATATTCCAAAGAAGTTCCAAGAAGCAGATTTTCAACAACCCCTTTCAATTCAAAGAAGTCAAAACCACTTTCACAAACAGCCAAAGATATTCTGTTATTTTCAACTGGAAGTTCTTTCAAAGGCAAACTTTTAGGTTGATATACCCTACCCACTTCAAAGAATCTTAAGTCTTTATTTCCAACCGACAAGTTATAAGCAACATCCAACAGCAAAGCATGAGCCATAACTGTTCTCACTGTTGACAAATCTTCACTGATTGGATTTGCAATTTTAATCACATTTCTTCTCACATCATCAGCAGATAAAAGCAACTTATCACAAGCACTTGCAGAATAAAGCGAATAATTCAAAGTTTCATAAAAACCACTGTCAACCAAAATGTTTTTCAAACTATTTTCAAACGAAAGTCTTTCGTTAAATTTTCCAACAGTTACATTCGCCCCTTCAAAAGACTTTCCGTCAACATTATTATAAACATCATAACCATAAATTCTGATTATTTCTTCCGCAATATCATTATCATTCTTAAGGTCTTCCCTTAAATATGGCAATTTGCAAGTAATTACATCTCCTTGTGCAAAACTTTCAACACCCAAATCACTTAAAATTTGAATCATTTTTTCTTTTGGAATTTCAATTCCCAAAATTTTACTTATCTTAGCATAGGAAACTTTAATTAACTTTTCTTCCGCAAGTTTAGCAGAATATTTATCAATAATACCATCAACAATTTTACCACAATCCAACTGATAAACCAAACTCAATGCACGTTTCAAAGCAAAAGTTGGACTGTTTATATTCACACCTTTAGAATATCTTGCTGAAGAATCAGTTGACAAACCAAATTTTCTTGCAGTTAAACGCACACTTTTCAAATCGAAAACAGCACATTCAAAAACCGTTTCAGTAGTTTGATTACTTATACATGAATTGACACCACCAATTACACCCGCAATTACAACAGGCTTTTCAGCGTCTGCAATAACCATTACACTTTCATCCAATTCATAAGTATTTCCATTTAAAACAGTAATCTTTTCGCCTTTCTCAGCCTGTCTTACCACAATCTTCTTTCCGTCCAAATATTTGTAATCAAAAGCGTGCATTGGTTGTCCTTGTTCCACCAAAACATAGTTTGTAATGTCAACCATATTATTAATAGGTTTAATTCCAACAGCATGCAATCTGCTTCTAAGCCAAAGTGGAGAACGCTCCAACTTAATATCTTTAATATAAGCACCCATATATCTTGGACATTCTTTTGTTTTCACATCAACACTGATATAGTTTTCAACATTTTCGCCAACAGTTTTATAAGCATAATCAGGATTTTTAAACTTTTTACCATAAATAGCACAAACTTCATGAGCAATTCCAACCACACTGTTGCAATCTGGTCTGTTTGGAGTTACATTGACATCATAAACCACATCATTAAGCATCAATGCATCTTCAATTTTTTGACCCGCCTTAGAATCTTTTGGTAAAATCAAAATCCCATTAACACTTGCACCTTCAAAATAGTTATCATCTATTCCAAGTTCCTCTCCAGAGCAGAACATTCCGTCACTTTTTACACCACGGAAATTCGTTGGTTTAATTTCAACCCCGTTTGCAAGAGATGCTCCTTCCAAAGAAACAGGAACATACGCACCTTCAAAAACATTTGTTGCAGAAGTAACAATTTGAACATTTTTGTCACCAACATTAACTTGACAAACAACAAGTCTGTCTGCCTGTGGGTGTCTTTCAATCTTTTCAATATGTCCAACATAAACATCATGAAGATGTTTGTTTACATAAATTATATCTTCAACTTCAAACCCAGAAACAGTCAATTTTTCAGCAACTTCTTCTGCACTTTCTGTAAGATCAACAAAGTCTTTCAACCAATTATAAGAAATTTTCATTTTAATCTCCTTTAACACATATTACACAATATATAGTGTAGTATTTATACAAAACACATCAATATATCAAAAATTTATTTCATTTGTTTCAAAAATCTTAAATCATTTCTAAACAAATATTTAATGTTTGGAATTTTATTTGTAACCATGACACTTCTGTCAATTCCAGGACCAAAAGCAAAACCACTATATTTATTACTGTCAATTCCAGACATTTCTAAAATAACAGGATTTACAATTCCACCACCAAAAAATTCTGAGAAACCCGTTCCTTTACAAAGCGAACAACCTTTTCCTTTACACATTTGACAAGTAGCATCAATTTCAATACTTGGCTCTGTAAAAGGAAAATAAGATGGTCTTACTCTCATTTTAACATCTTCCCCATACAAACGCACAGCCATTTCCTTAACCATGGTCATAAAATCTTTCAAACCAATGTTTTCATCAATCACAAGCGCTTCAAATTGATTAAAAATTGGAGAATGCGAACTGTCGTTATCATTTCTGTAAACTCTTCCAGGACAAACAATCTTAAATGGTGGTTTCATAGTTTCCATTGCTCTAACCTGTGCTGGAGATGTGTGAGTTCGCATCAAAATCGTGTCAGTTATATATAAACTGTCTTGCATATCTCTTGCAGGATGATTTTTAGGAACATTCAACGCTTCAAAATTGTAATAGTCAGTTTCAATTTCAGGAGTTTGAATAACTGTAAAACCCATTTCCACACACAATTGCATAAATTTATTATTAAAACGAGTTAAAGGATGCAAAGCACCTTTTTTTGTGCCTTTACTTGGCTCTGTTATATCAACCTTTTCCTTTTCCATGTCAGCCAGAAGTTTAGCATTTTCAAGTTCACACAACTTATTTGTAATCGCTTCTTCAAGTTTAACTCTAACATTGTTGGCAATAGACCCTACTTCCTTTCTTTCTTCTGCTGGAACATCTTTCATTCCACGCAAAATTTGAGTAAGTTCCCCCGTTTTACCAAGAAATTTAACCCTTACTTCATCCAATGCTTTTAAATCAACCAGTTCTTCCACTTTTTGCAAACCGTTCTTCAAAATTTCCTTAAGTTTTTCTTTCATAACCTCTCCTTTTAAAGCATTTTTTAAGCAATAAAAAAATCGCCCAAACATTAGGACGATTTAAAAAACCGTGGTACCACCTAATTTCGTGTTTTAAAACACCTCATTCAAACATTTAACGCATGTCAAACGGCAATCCCTACTCAAATTTGAAAACAAATCCTTCAAGAAGCGACTAGAAAGTGAATTCAGAATTTAATTTTCGCCCAATCTCAGCAAACTCGGACTCTCTGTAGAAAACATCAAAACTTACTACTCTTTCATCACAGTCTTTAAATATGTTGTAATTTTAACATAGTCAAAAATTATAGTCAAGCAAATTAACCAAATAATTTGCCACAAAACCACCTGTTATGATATATTATAAAAATGGACGAATACGAAAAGTTTATAATTGAAAACACCTCAAACCTTAAACAACCAACAATATTTTTCTTTTTGAAGAATAATAATTTTTCTGAACATTACATTAAAAACTTAAGAAATTTCCCGAACTCCATGAAAGTAAATGGCAAACCTGAGAAAATCAACCAACGATTAGCAATTGGTGATGTTCTTGAAATACACAAAAACCCAAATTTAAAAACTGAAATTCATTTTTGCGAAGGCGAATTGGACATATTATTTGAAGATGATGATTATTTAATAGTAAACAAACCGCATAATCTGACCTGCACCCCTTCCAAATCTCACTTTTATAACAATCTTGGTGGTCAAGTCTGCAATTATATGAAAGACAAACAACCAAATTTTGTTTTAAGAATTTTAAATCGATTAGACAAAGAAACTGCAGGTATAGTCATTATTGTCAAAAACTTAATGGCTTATAAAAACACAGGTAAAATAAATAAAGTATACATGGCATTATGCGAAGGACAACTTCCAGAAAACCAATTCACAATAAATCAGCCTATTTTAACCATAAACGAAAATGGAATAAATCAATTAAAAAGAGTTGTTTCAGAAAACGGAAAGCCCGCAATAACTCACATTACAACAGAAAAAACATTTGCAAATTTTTCACTTATAAAAGTCACCCTTGAAACTGGAAGAACACATCAAATTCGTGTGCATCTAAGTCACATTGGTCACAGCCTTCTTGGAGATTCCATATACTCCGAAAACCCAAAAGAAAACCATGCATTTTTAATTCTGAAACAAATTTCATTTACACATTTCAGAAGAAAAAAACAAATCAATATACAAATTAAATATCCTCAAGATTGGAAAAAATATTTAACATAACACAATATATTGTGTAATATGTAACATAATACACAATTTTAAGTGTATTATGCAAAAAAATAAAAAACCCACTTAACAAGCGAGTTTTCTATTGGTCAGTTTAACTATTTGCAAGATTTTGCAGAAGTTCCACTTTTCTTTCCACAACAACCGCTCTTGGTTGATTGTTTAGAAGATGTAGATTGTTTTGCTTTTGATTGCTTTGAAGAAGTGCTTTCTTTAGCGGCTTCTGTAGAATTTTTTCCACAACCTCTAGCACAACCCTTTGCACAATCTTTGCATTTTTCCTTCTTTTTTCTACCGAACATAGTTTTCCTCCCTTTTCAAGACACAAACGCCTTGTAATTATATTTTGCTTGATTTCTGTTATTTTATACATAAAAATAAAAAAGACATCAAATTTTACAGATGTCTTTTAAAATTAATATTTTCAAAAAATTCGCAATAAAACAATATGAGAATCTCTCAATTGCTTTCTTAATTTAAAGAAGAAAATTGTTTATTTAGAGTTTTTTGTTCCCTTTTTATTCTTTGCGTCTTCTTTATCAAGAAGGTTGTAATATTCATCAAACACGCTGATTGCAACTTTTTCATCTGTTTCAACCATAAGAACTTTTTGTCCGTCTTTTTCATCAACATAGAAAACAATCGCTTCATCATCTTGAACATTGTCAATTTTGTCAATTGGTTTTAAAACACAATAAATTTTGTCGTTGTAAGGAATAACAGCGATTTGTTCGAAAGAAATTTTCTTTCCACTTCCATCAACAAGAACGATTGGATCTTTATTGTCCATATCCAAAAGAACATCAACTAAATCAAGTTCATTCTCTTCTTCTTCAACTCTTTTTGAAACTTCTTCAATTTTTTCAATTTTCTTCTTATCCATTTTTATCTCCTTTACTTTTTAGGATTTTCATCCATGTAATTCTGCAATATTATTTGTGCAGAGATTTTATCCAACAATTCTTTGCGCTTTTCCCACTTAACACCCGCTTCTTTCAAGTATTCTTCCGCTTCAAACGAAGTGTAGCGTTCATCTTGAAAAACAGTTCTAACTTTTGACACATCCTCAAGTTTTGAAGCAAAATCCCTTACAACAGCAGACATTTCACTTTCTGTGCCATCTGCATTAAGTGGAAGTCCAAAAACAACAGTGTCAACCAGTTTTTCTTTGATTAATCCTGCAAAGTATTGCAAATCTTTCCCTTCCGAAACAGTTTTGTAAATATGGTCTGCACTTGCAATAGTTGACGACAAATCTGAAAATGCCACACCTATTCTTGCTTTACCATAATCCAAACCCATTTTTCTTGAATATTGCATATATCACCATAATTATTTTATCTAAATTTTGAAAAATAGTCAAACAAATTAACAACAAATCCAAACATTACTTACAATCAAACAAATTTTTCCCACTTGAAACTGAAACTTTAAGCGGAACACGAAAATCACAGACATTTTCCATTTCTTGTTTAAGAATATCTTTAACCTGTTGAATTTCATCGTTAGTTGCATCCACAATAAGTTCGTCATGAATTTGCAAGATGATGTGACTTTTCATCCCTTTCAGCCTTTTTGCCACCCTTACCATTGCAATTTTGATGATGTCCGAAGCGGTTCCTTGCAAAGGCATATTCATCGCAACCCTTTCACCAAATTTTCTTACAGTGTAATTCGATGACTTAACTTCAGGAACGTGTCTTATTCTTCCAAAAAATGACTTAATAAACCCATTCTGTCTGGCAAACTCAATGTTCTGCTCCATAAAAGTTTTAATTTTCGGATAACGGTCAAAATAACTGTCCATATATTGTTTTGCTTTAAAACGAGAAGTTTTTATGTTTTGAGACAGTCCATAATCACTTATACCATAAATAATTCCAAAATTAACCGCTTTCGCATCTTGTCTTTGTGATGATGACACCTTTTCCACAGGAACACCAAATATTTCGCTTGCAGTTTTGGTGTGAATATCAATTCCATTTTGATAAGCATGAATCATACTTTCTTCTTCCGCCATATTGGCAAGCAGCCGCAATTCAATTTGGCTGTAATCGGCAGAGATTATTTCCCCTTGATCATACTTAGACACAAAGATTTTTCTTAAATTCCTGCCTTCTTCATCGCGAGTTGGAATGTTTTGCATATTTGGTTCCGAACTTGAAAGCCTGCCTGTCGATGTCAAAGTTTGATTAAACACCGTATGAATGACAGCACCACTCTTTTCACATATATTTTCATAAACTTTTATATAAGTGCTTATAAGTTTACTCAATTTCCTATAACGAATTATAAAATCCACAATTTCATGTTGCCAACGCATATCATCCAAAACAGCAAAATTTGTAGATTGCTTTTTATTGTTATAAGACTTTAATTTCAACTTGTCAAACAATATTCCAGCAACTTGTTTAGGAGAATTAATGTTAAATTCTTCTCCTGCCAAATAATAGATTTTTTGCACCAATTCAGTCAACTCTACATCAAATTTTTCACTTAATTGTTTCAAAATAACAGAATCAACCTTAAAGCCTTCTTCTTCCATGTCAACCAAAACACTGACAAGAGGAATCTCAATTTCATTGTAAATTTTTAAAACATTTTCTTTAGACATTTTACTTGAAAGAGAAGTCATTAAATTGATGTAATCACAAACCTCTTGTCTTTCTTCTTTTTGCATACCTGCATAAAGCATATATTCTGCAATATCCAAATCAAAAAAGTTTTCAAGAGATATGTTAAGCCTCTTTAAAATTTTTAAGTCAGACTTAGATGAATATGTGATTTTAATAATATTTTTATTTTGAAAAACTGGCTTTAGACTTTCCAAGATTTGTTCAAGTTCCATTGTTTCAACAAAAAGACTTATTTCTTTTTCAACAAAATAAACTTCTTCGCCACCACAAGCAAATTCCAATTTATTTAAATCATAGCAAAAATAGTTTTTAATCTTATTTATGAAATTTTTAAAATCTTCAGCATTGTTTAATGCAATCTTTTTAACTTCTTTTTTATTAGAATGCACACCTTCTGCAAAAAGATCCTTTCTGTTTGCTAGACTTCGAAAATCCCAGTTTTCAAAAAAGTTTTTAACATCTTGCGTAAAAGGGAATTCATATTTACAATCATCCAAAACAAAATCTATATCACAATCCGTTTTAATTGTGGCAAGTTCTTTTGACATAAAAGCATTGTCTTTATCCGTTTCCAATTTTTCTTTAAGTTTACCTTTAATTTCGTCAATATGAGAATAAAGATTTTTAATCGTTCCATAAGTTTGCAAAAGCGACAGAGCAGTTTTTTCTCCAACACCCATAACCCCCGGAATGTTGTCAGAACTGTCACCCATAAGCGCTTTCAATTCAATAATCCCAGCAGGAGTTAAAGAATATTTCTCCATCAAAACTTGTTCATCATTGATTTCAACATCTGTAACACCTTTTTTTGTCAACCAAACATGAGTGTCATCATCGATAAGTTGCAACAAATCCCTGTCACCAGAAACCAAAATATTTTGCACACCAGAATGTTTTGCAATTGTTCCAATGATGTCATCTGCTTCAATGCCAGCAAACTCAAACACTTTAATTTTCATAACATCAAGCATTTGTTTAATAACAGGAAACTGTGCCAAAAGGTCAGAAGGAGTTTCCTTTCGAGTTCCCTTATAATCCGCATAAATTTCATTACGAAAAGTCTTGCGTGCATGATCAAATGCAACCGCAATGTAATCTGGCTTCTGTTCTGTGATAAGTTTAGTAATTAAATTTGCAAAGCCAAAAACCGCCCCTGAAGGTTTTTGTTCGTGATTAGATAAATAGGGCATTGCATAAAACGCCCTATTTGCCAAACTGTTACCATCTATAATAATAAATTTTTCCATTAATTCCCTTAAATTATGTTCAAATTAAAAGCCGATTAAAACAACAAACCAATAATCGCTTTAGGAGCAAACAAATTTGCGAAGAAATCAGGAACAATTAAAACCACAACATAAATCACAATTGCCAAGATAAGCAAAATGAAAAACACTGTTTTAAGTGGACTTCCTGCAAAGTTGACAAGTGCAAAACAGAAAATAATTGCAACCCCACCAAATCTTACGATGAGATCAAAAATCTTTTGAAAATCACCTAAGTTTAAATTTATAATTTCTTGATCTCCAATAATGTCCACAATCAAAAATGCAATGTAAGCAATTGACAAAACTGACAATATTGTGTAAAGAATTTTTT
Source organism: uncultured Eubacteriales bacterium (assembly GCA_949878485.1). GTDB lineage: Bacteria > Bacillota > Clostridia > Christensenellales > UBA1242 > Caccovivens. The sequence goes on along the minus strand of CATLAM010000004.1, from coordinate 76,372 downwards.
TCATAACTCTTCTCCTTTTTATTATGAATATATAATAACATATAAAAACACAGATTTCAAGCATTTTCATAAACATTTTTTCTTTTACAACAAAAAAACCGCACTTTAAATAATGCGGTTTAATTGTATATTTATACATATTTATGTTTTATTATTCATTTATATCTTTTTCATTTTCTTCTGTTTTTTCTTCAATTTCTTCAAGTTTTTCTTCTTTATTTTCTTCATCTTTTTTTGTGTCATCCTTAACCACAATTCCAAGAACAACCAAAACACCTGCAAAAGAGAGAATACATTCTTCAACTGCTTGGTTTTCAATGGTAAATCCAAAAACTTTTCCAAAAGCATTTAAAGCAATAATCAAAACACCTGAAAAGGAAATCCAAAAATTGTAAGATCTAAATCTGTTAAAAAAATTTTTCATTCTTCATCTCCAATTTTTAAAATGTCTTTAATTTCAAGCAAATCATCCTTGACATCATCCAAAGTTTTAAGATGCGTAGTCAATTCTTCAATAGTGCATTGATATTTTTCTTCGCGTTTAGAACTGTCTTTCAATTGATAAACAAACAACCACACAAATAAAATTGCAAAAACCCCATTTCCTATTATAATGCTGATTATCTCATTCCAAATTTCCATGCTCGCACTCCTTTTTGATTTTCAGCAAATTTTTAAATAAAATATTGTCATCTTTTAAATATTCTTCATTATAAATTTTGATTAAATTGAAATATATTTTCTTCATGACACAACATCAAAAACAATCATAGGTTTGCTAATTTCACATTGTGCTTCATCTGTTTTGAAACAAAATTGAAAGGTTTTTCCATAAATACACACGCTTTTTTCTTGTTCTTTATCATCTCCATTGAAATTTATAATTTTTGTTTCTTCATCAGAAACTATTTCCAGTTGAATATTTCCAATTGTTTTTAAAACAATTTTCTTGATTTTCTTACGCTTACCATAACAATTCAAATCAGTGGAATATGACTTCCAAGATTTTTTGTTGACATCATTAAAAGTCTTTCCATTAAATTCCAATTGCCCAAGGTGCTGTTTATATTCATTATAGAAACAAGCACACAGTTTACACATGTAAGGATTGTCAATTGCAACCATGTCACGCACATCGACACCACGATAGACATTCAACGCAAAAGTGTGAATGTCAATTTCAAAAAGAACATTATTGACATATTCCCCATTTTCACAACCCATTTTCTCATCGTCATCAAACTTGCATTTTGTGGCAAAATAATATTTCCCATTCAAGCAAGCACTGCGACAATTTGTGTTGTCAAGATTTTTGAAATAATCGTCATAGTCAGAACATCGTTTTGTAACCGAACTTCCATTGAAAGAATAAAGACCATTTCGTGTCATAAAGAAAATTGAATCCCCACAAACACAAACTGACTTTTCAAAAATTTTGGAAGTTGAAGTATAAAGATGCGTATAAGAATAATCATCCTTAGAACTGAAAACAGAAAGTCTTGTTATTCCATATTCTCTGAATAAATATACATAATCTTTAAATGAAACAAGGGTTGTAAAGAAACCTTTTTCATCCATGAAATCAATCTTGGTGCTTTTGGCTTCAGTCCATTCATTAAGATTTTTAATTGTTGTATAAATAAGTTGATTTAGGTTTGTTTTTGCAATTCCAAAGAGTTTGTCATAATATTCCACACAGGAAATAAGTGCTGGCGTGCCAGTGTGATTATATTCCACTGGACCACAGAAACTGACCATAATGTCATCTGCAAAAAACACGATACAATCTTGATTTCCAACTTTATGGTGGCATTGGAAAAAAGGATATGTTGTCAAAGCGTCAGTTGTTGAAAAGACCATTCCATAGAAAGTGTCAATCAAATATGCTTCATAAAGTTTTTTATCGGACGCATAAAAGTAAAGCATATATTCATAACGCCCTTCATCTTTACTGTAATAACTGTCAAGCCACAGTCCTTCAATTTCGTCCACAAAGTCAGGCATGCAATAATAAGTATGACATGTTTCCAAATCTTCAGTGTTTGAAGGAACTTCCAAATCCTTGAATCCAAGACCGGTCTTTAATGCCCCATCGCTGTAAGAAAGATTGTAAAAGTTTTTGCAAATATTAGGACCTGCCACAGAGTCGTCAATTTCTGATTTCATTCCATCTTCAAACAGCGAAAAGACCAGATTCTTTTCTTCTGTTGATTGATGTTTCTTTATGTTTTTATAAAAAATCAACGCCATCTCCTTTTTGGTAAAACACATGAATTGTTTTTCTTACTGAGAATAAACAAACTCGTTTTAAATCTCTCTTCCCAAATCTCTGCATTTCCGCTTAACCCATAAATCAACAAAAATTCGCTGGCAATTCCATAGGCATAAACTCTTGCATTAATTCTTTGATTGCAATTTACTTCGTCATTCAAAGTTAAATTTTCTGGCAAATAACTGTAAACAATTGTTTTAGGATTGCCAGCAACTTCAACAAAATCAGGATATAATTTGAATTTCAAATTCATCCCAAATTTGTTTTTAACTTCATAGACATTAACCAAGGATTTTGAAAGAGATGAGAATAAAATCTTCTCATCTCTGACTTCTTCCTTAATTAAAAGTGGTAAATAATCTGTTGCAATTTCTTGGTTTACAAGATTAAAACACTTAACCATTACATCAAGTTTTTCTTGTTCGTAATCAGTAAAAACTGCTTCTTCATCGTCAAGTTTAGACAAAATTTCTCTTTCGCCTACATATTCACAAACCAATTTTAAAATTTCTTTAACTGTCATAAAATTTCTCCTCAAAGTCATTTAAAACTTGTTTAATTTTTGCCCTTTCAAGTTTCTTATTTTCTTCTTCCATTTCCTTAAACAACCTATCCGAATTTTGAACTCGAGTTTTTAAAACCAAATCAATTGTCCTTTCATCCAGAACATCAAATGGCAAAACCAGACACAGCGTGTTTTTGATTTGTGAAGAATTATGGACTTCAAACTTTTGATTATCTTCATTGAAAACAAGAAAATAATCTTTATCAATCGCTTTAAGTCTTGAAACAATGTCAAGACAATCACTTTCAATTTTAAACAACTTTTTCATACAGTTTTTTCCTTAATTATTTTGTTGTTGGAAGGCTTGTTGCCAAACCAGAAACAAAACCAACACCAGATGGTTTTTGACAAAGAAGTTCAGTATATTTAACCAATGTTGCAGAGAAAGCAGGTTTATTTGAATCTTGTTTCAAAATTCTTCCGCTTTCATCTTCCAACCACTTCCAATCGCCAAGTTCATAGAAAGTAAAGTCATCAGTGTTAAGGAAATAACATTCGTCAGCACCGATTTGATTTGTTGGAACAATAGGAGTTCCAAAGTGAGTCAAAACTTTCATTCCATCTTCCAAAGTTGTGTAGTTAATGTTCTTTTGATAGATTGTTAAATATTTTTGATACATTCTTTTAAGTTCATAAGAACAGTTGATAAAGTTTACAACAGTTCCGTTCATTTCAAGGTTGTCGATGATTTCTTGAACAAAATCTTCGTCAAATGCAACACCAGTTTTAGTGTAAGTTTTTGCATTCATGATTGGATATTCTGATTTATTAACACCATACAATGAAGCATTGTTTACAATACCCTTCAAACCGATGATTTCGTTGTCTTTAGAATTGTGAACATAAATCTTGTCACCTGTTGCAAGGTCTGAAACTGTTTCGCCAAAAGTAATTGTTTTAGATGCTTTATCAACATTCTTAACAAATACATTTGCTTTTCTAAGTCCTGTTGTTGAATAGATGTCAACATACATTCCAGCAGCAACAGCATCAGTGTTTGAAACTGTTACAACATCAGAAGCAACAGTTATAGTTGCAAGACAACCGCTTCCGTCACCATAAATCATTCTGCTTAAATTAAAGATGCTTGCTTTCAAAAGTGAATCCATGCCATCTTGAAGAAGATTAACAAAAGAATTCACATCACTTGAAGAACATCTGATTGCCTTATCACTGATTTCAAAACGACCATAAAGGTTTTTAAGTGGAGCAACAAATGAAAGATAAGGTGTGTCTACTCCTTCTGGAAGCACACTTGTTTCTGTTCCTGCCATAATTCCACCATTAATTCCGATTGGTGCAACTACTCTGATTTCTTTTCCAACAATATTTCTTGCTGTTTTTTTAATTTTTGAAAAAAGTGGATTTGTTTTTGTGTTTATTTGGTCAGCAATAACACCCAAATAGACATCTTTAAGCACATTTTCTGCACTAGATAATGTAACCATTTAATTTTTCTCCTTTTTGTTTTATGAAAGCAAATCCAGAACCACCTTTTTGGCTTGTTCAAAAGAATCTGGTTTAGGGGCAACCGCTTTGGTTACCCTTTCTCCAGACCCAGAAGACATTATAAAAGGAGTTTTTTGTTCTTGAAGTTGTTTCATATAGTTTTCAATTACCAAATTTTTTAAATCTTCGTCATTTAAGACAAGATTTTGAATTAAAGGCTCTTTTGCTCGGTCTTTGGCATTTATCTTTCCAAGCACCATTTCAGCCCAAACTTTTTCAAATGGTTGAGCCTGTTTTTTAAGACTTTCATCTTGCATAACTTTGGATTTAATTTCATCCGCATAAGCAAACGCTTCTTGATTGTCTAAAAGGAACTGCTTAAAATCCGCTTCCAACTTATCTTCCACAGATATGGCAGTTTTATCTTTTTCAAGTTCGGAAAGTCTTTGACATTTTCTGTTGAATTCAGATTGAAGATTGTTGTAAGCATTGAATAAGTCATCTACACTTTTAAATTTACCAATGGGAACGCCCCTTTCTGCTTCACTTAACTTGCTTTCAGCATTCTCTTCTTCTGTCACCGCTGGAGAGCCCATATTCTCGTCCTTTTCCAAGGTTTCAAGCATTTCTGGTTGTTCTCCGTTTTTTATTTCTTCCATAATCATTCTCCTTTCAAATTTTCTTTGTGATTGTTTAAATGTTTTAAAAACTTCTTTTCAATAACTCTGTCTGTGTCGCCATTATAGACATTGTTAAGCATTGACGCAACATGTTGCTTAATGTGAATTTGGTGGTCATCAATTTCTTTAACTTCCACATCTTCGCCAGCAAGCATTCTTTTGTTTTCGTTGTCAGCATTTTTAATGTGCAAATCTTCCAAATCAATTTTGTTCTCCCAAGTGCCAAAACCAATATCTTCCAAGATTTTGGTCTTTAATGAATTGGAAATCTTTCCATTTTCATCATAAAAAAGCCCCTTGTCAAGCAAAGAGAAAATCATATCTCTGCGTTGAGTCAAAGTGTCATTACTTTCATTTTCCACATCAAACTGAACATCGTCACTGGAAATGTCACTGCTTCTGAAATAGAAGATGTCAAGTTCTCCATTTTCTCCAACAATTTTCACAAGTCTTGGAAAAGTGGCAAATTGTCTGTAAAGTCTTAAAACTTGCTTAGCCAAATCTTTTATGGCATTTTTAACGCTGTCAGTGGCATATCTAAGCCTGCTTTCATTTTCATCAAGCAAAAGTTCCAATGCAACACCACTCATGCTGGAAACGCTGTCCATATTTCCCACTTCACTTACACTTGCCAAAGAAGAAAACTCTTTCAACAACCTTTCTTCTTCCTTTTCAAAGTCAGTTGGCACATTTTCTCCACCCAAATATTTAGGAGCATTTGCACCTTGTCTGTAAACCAAAATTTTCCCAGGGGCAAGACCTTCATCTTCAAGGTCATCAATATCCACACTTCCATCTTCAACGGTTAAAACTCCCATGGTCAAACGATTAAGATATTCATGCTTGCGGTTTTTAACAGCATTATACGCTCTTTGGATTGGTATAAGTCTGTTGATCATACTTACACCCCAGAAGCATCCAACTTCATCACTGCACACCTGCATGATGAATGGAAAATCCCTTTGTCCGTCAAAACCATTGACATAAGGAAGTTCCCCGTCATGCACAAGCACATCTCCAGCAATCACGATAAATCTGCCGTCTGGATATTCGCTTGTTGGTCTGACATATTTTTCAATGACAATGGCACTGTTTTTCAATGTTGTTTCTTCCAACTTAGTGGCAAAACCGCCAAGTCCAAGTCCGCCAAGAGCAGATGTCACACTGTCAAGTGAATAAACTTTTGTTTCCTTTCCTGCAACTTCCACACCATAAATTTGCTTAATTTGTTCCACAGTATAAGCCTTGGCATGAATAATGCTTTGACATTCACTTAAATTTTCATGCGTAACATTATCTGGATAAATTTCAAAAGGACTGCAAACGCTTATTTGCACTTCTCCAGTCTTAATAACTTTCCCATCATCATTTATTGCTACAACTTGTCCAAGTTCGGCATTCCAAGAAATTTTGTAAAAACTTGTTCCACAAATTTCACTCCACTTGGTTGCTTGGTTGATTTTGTCATACAAATTCAACTTAGATGTAATCGAACTTAAAATTTTCTTGCCAACTTTGGCAGTATAGATGTCTTGTTCTTCATTTGTTGATGGCAACACATGCATCTTAGGCTTTATTTTGTAAAGTTTGGAAAGTCGCATATCCACAATAGGTGCAATGTGGTTAAATACTTCTCTTTCTTGCCAGAAAAATTGTTTGTCAGTTTCTCTGACAAATCCACCATAACCTACATCACAATATTGATTTCCCATATAGAAATTCATGTTCAACTGCCATTGACTGTCAAAACTTTTTCTTTCTTTAACCCTTGCTTCAAAGTCCTCCAATGTTTGCCTAACCAATTCATTTTCCACTGTTTTTTTCATTTTGTCTCCTTTTTAGTTTTTCTTTTGAAAGGTGCTTCAACTGGTTTGGGAATGCAAGCCTTAGAAAAACATTCAAACATTTCTTTCATACAGTCATCACAAAAATTAAGTTCTCTTTTCAAAAAACCTTTTGTGGAAAAACTGTATTTTGCCAAATGGGTGCAACCATAAAAATCACACTTAATTTGACCGTTACATTCAGACATTTTCATCTTCTCTCTCCTTTTCTTTTAAAAGTTGCAAAAGGCGTTGTTTTTCCAACAAAAGTTGTTCATCTGTCATTTTAGAAATCTCGTCATCCGTCAAACTTTCTTGTTCCAACAAAAAACGAAGTGCCGAAATGTCAGGCGGATTAAATTTTTTTGTAATCTTTCGCTTGCTTAAAATTGCGTTTCCGTTTTCATCTGTGGTGTATTCTTCCACCACTTCATCACTCTCAAAACCAACTGCCTTTTTAAGCAACGCCCTTTTAATTTCTTCTTCGTCCATGTTCACCTTCAACTTTTGCCGTCATTTTAACCTGTAAATTTTGCAAATTCAACAAACCGTGACAAAAATTTTTAAGGAACAAAAAATTGCAATCAAAATAGAATGTAATTGTAAGGAGTAATTTCTTACAAACTTAGGAAAGAATATGAAAAACATACTAACTTTTAAAAATGTCAATTATTTCTATCAAACGAAAACTGACGAAATTTTTGCTTTAAACAATGTTAATTTCAATGTTGAAGAAGAATCTTTTGCTTCGCTTGTTGGGCCAAGTGGTTGTGGAAAAACAACCATTCTTTCCCTTACAGCAGGACTTTTAAAGCCTTCCAGCGGAGAAATTTTGCTTGACGGAGAAAACAAAATCGACCGAACAAAAATTGGATACATGTTTCAAAAAGACCATCTTCTCGAATGGCGTAGCGTTTGGAAAAACATCGCTTTAGGAATAGAAATTCAAAAACCTGAAAACAAGGATGAAAAACTTGCCAAAGCAGAAGACTTGCTTAAAAAATATGACCTTTATAGTTTTAAAAATCAAAAGCCAAGACAACTTTCGGGTGGAATGCGTCAAAGAGTGGCACTTATTCGCACTTTGGTGCTTGAACCAAAACTGCTTTTGCTTGATGAACCTTTTTCGGCGCTTGACTATCAAACCAGACTTTCAGTTTGTGATGATGTCTATTCCATAATTAAATCAGAAAAAAAATCGGCACTGCTCGTGACACACGACATTTCAGAAGCCCTTTCAATGTCTGACAAAATTTTGGTTCTTTCATCCCGTCCAGCAACAATTAAGGACAATATTTTCCTTGACCTTGAAGGTGTTACTCCGCTTAAGAAACGCAAAGACAAAAATTTCTCTGATTTGTTTAATAAAATTTGGAGTGAACTTACAAATGAAAAAAACTCAAACAAAAACGACTAACTTTTCAAAGGCTCATAAAGATTATGTAAAGAGACTTAAAAGAAACAAATTTGCCATAATATTCTTCCGTATATTTGTTCTGGCAGCGTTTATAGGATTATGGGAACTTTTGACAGCAGTTGGAGTGCTTGACCCCTTCTTCATAAGTTCACCATCAAGAATTGTCATGCAAATCGTTTCCATGGCACAAAATGGCACGCTTTTATATAACAGTTGGGTCACCCTTTATGAAACCCTTATTGGCTTCGGCATAGCCACTGTGCTTGGATATTTAATTGCAGTTGCACTTTGGTGGAACGAAAATGTCCGCAAAGTTTTTGAACCATACATTGTGGTTTTAAACTCACTTCCAAAAATTGCTCTTGGCCCAATCATCATCCTTTGGGTTGGTGCAGGCACAAGTGCCATAATTTTGATGTGCGTTTTAATTTGCATCGTAATCACCACCATGAGCATGCTGTCAGCATTCATGTCAGTTGATGAAGGAAAAATACTTCTTCTCAAATCAATGCATGCAAATAAATGGCAGATATTTTTCAAACTTGTTCTTCCATCGTCCATGCCAGATTTCATTTCGGTTTTAAAAATCAATGTCGGCATGAGTTGGGTTGGAAGCATCATGGGAGAATATCTAACCAGCAAAGCAGGACTTGGCTATCTGATTGTTTATGGCGGACAGATTTTCAAAATAGATCTAGTCATGGCGTCGACGGCAGTTCTGTGCGTCTTGGCATTTGGAATGTATTTCCTTGTCAGTCTGCTTGAAAGAAAATATCACAAATAACAAGATAAAAATTCCTAAAACACTTGCAAGTGGATAAAATAAAGACACAATTCTTGAAAACCCAATCGAACTTAAAATGCAAGGAATAAACACTGCCAAAGCACTTGAAAACTTTTGGTCAGAAACAAACTTTTCAAAATATATTTTAAGCGTTATGCAAAGTGACATCAATGTTGTGAAACAACCTGCAAACAAGACAAGATAAATCAAAATAAACATCACCTTGCTGTTTTGCATAAGTGTAAGAAATGGCATTTCGCTTGCATAAACCATTGGGTTTTGCCTTAGAACAAAGTTACCTAAAAACAAGAAAACTAAAATAATTAAAGTGGAAAACAGACTGGAAAAGAAGGTCTGTTTTTTACTTAAATCTTTTCCAACCTTGGCAATTATAAGCCCACTAATTGATGTGTTTAAAGCCACATAAAGTGGACTGTATAAAAGACCTGCCAACGCATTTGTTTCCATTTTAAAACCTGAAGAAAGCGTTGCCCCATAAATTAAAACTCCCAAAAATACAATGGAAGCCACTGGCATTAAAATCATGTTAAGTTTTTCAAGTCCGCCTATTCCTTTAACCGTTAAACAGAAAGTCAAAATTAAAAGCACAATAAGCAAAGTTACATAAAGCCATGTTGGGAAATAAGCAAACAAGTTTTTAATTCCTGCAAACATGGAAGAACAAAAAATTATGGAGATAAAAAGAATAATCCAGTTGATTATTTTAATCTGCTCCACCTTTTGCAAAATTTTCTCACCAAAACGAAGAAAGAAATAAAACAAAAAGAAAAACAAAATTCCAGACAACAAAATATAAAGATAAGACCACTCACCAAAACGACTGAAATACACAAAAATCTCTTTTCCACTGGCAAAACCTGAACCCACAACCGTGCCAAAAATCAGAAAGACCACAACAAAAACTTTGGACATGTTATATAATATTAAAACAAAACAAATTTAATGAATTAAAACTTTCAACATAAGCAAAATAAAACTATGCAGAAACTTTTTTATATAATGTGTTTTGTTGTTGGTTTGGCAGTGGTAAGCATGCTTTTGCCATATCCTGTTTTAAGCAATCAAGTAAATTTGACAAGGAAACAAGTCTTTGAAATAAACAATCACTTTGAAACAGAACTTCAAAATGATGCAAATCAAACACCAAAAATCTTGGATTTAGATTGGAATTACATTGACAGCATTTTGCCAATTCAATGCGAATTTGAAATTGTGGATTTAAAAACTGAAGAATCATTTTTTGTGCAAAGAACAGGTGGAAAAAATCATGCAGACATAGAGATTAAAAACTCTTCAAACGCAGAAATAATAAACAACATTTGCCAAAATTTTTCTTGGGAACGCCGTCCAGTTTTGGTTGTTTTAAACGACAATGCTTACTTACCTGCAAGTTTGTGCATATATCCACATGGATTTTCTGAAAATAATGTTTTAAACGGTCATCTTTGTCTGCATTTTAAAAACTCCAAAACACATGGAACAAACAAAATCGATGGAAAACATCAAATAACCATCAATAACGCTGAAAATTTAGGGGGAATTTTTATTAAAAATATGGAAAATAAATAAATTTAATAGATAATTTTAAAAGAATATTAATAATTATTTTTAAATAACTAAATAATTTTGCTGTCGAATTTTAAAATATTTATGCAAATTTTTGTTTATTTTTAAAAAATTAATAATAAATTATATTAAAATTAAAAAAAATTAATTTAAAATAAATAAAAAAATAGGCACAAATTTGCACCTATTAAAATCAGTTAGTCTATAAGCCGAGTTCTGTATTGGATGGCCATCTTTCCAGACTTATCGTCACCGATAAGTTCAAGCGGTATTATTGTTGGACGAGAAAGAACACTCATATGTCCAAACTTAGCCTTGCATCAGGTGGGGTTTACAGAGCGAGAATTGTCACCAATTCTCCGGTAGGCTCTTACTCTACCTTTCCATCTTTTCCCAAACATAATTTGGGTAGTCTATTTCTGTTGCACTGTCCTTAGGGTCGCCCCCACAAGCCGTTAACTTGCACCATGTTCTTTAGATGCTCGGACTTTCCTCTCTGTGCTCACTACAAGCACACAGCGACCATCTGGCTAACTGACAAAACCTATTCTATCACAAAAGTAAACAAAAATCAAGACAATTTAAAAATTTATTCTTCAATCAAAGCAAGCATTTCTTTTTCTGAAATAATCTTAACACCCAGACTTCTTGCCTTGTCAAGTTTACTTCCCGCTTCTTCTCCTGCCAAAACATAGTCAGTGTTTTTAGACACAGATGAAGCCGTTTTCCCACCATGTTCTTCAATAAGTTTAGACATTTCAGCACGCGAATAATTTTCAAGTGTTCCTGTCAACACAAATGTCAAACCATTAAGTTTGTTTGACTTTGCACTTTCCACTGCTTGAATCTCAACACCAACATTTAAAAGTCTGTCAATTTCATTTAAGTTATTTTCATCTCTGAAATAGTCATATATGTTTTGTGCAATCACTCCACCTACATCTTCAACTTCATCAATTTCTTCAAAGCTTGCTTCCTTAATTTTCTGCAAAGTTTTAAAAGTCTTTGCCAAATCTTTAGATGTCTTGATGCCCACTTCACTTATTCCAAGACCATATAAAAATCGGTAAAGTTCAATATTCTTACTTCTTTCAACACTGGAAAGCACATTGTCCGCTTTCTTGTCTTTAAATTTTTCCAAACCAATCAACTGCTCTTTCGTCAAGTGATAAAGGTCAGAATAATGCCTTACATTAAGATCATCATAAAACTGGCTTATTGTCTTTTCAGACAAACCTTCAATGTTGAATGCATCGCGAGTAACAAAGTGAGTAAGCCTTGACACAATTTGTTCTTTGCAACCATCATGATTAGGACAATATAAAAGCGGACCTTTTTTAATAAGTGCCGTTTGACAACATGGACAATTTGTTGGCTCTTCAATTTCCACAGAATTTGCATATTTTTCTGCCAAACCAAGCACTTCAGGAATCACTTCATTACTTCTTCTGATAAACACTCGACTGTTTAAGTAAACATTCTTTTTTCTGATGTCTTCAATGTTGTTTAGTGTCGCTCTTGAAATGGTCGCTCCTGCAAGTTCAACAGGCTGTAAGCAAGCAGTTGGAGAAACCTTTCCAGTTCTTCCCACCTGCCAAATCACATCTTCAAGCATAGTTGAAACTTCTTCCGCTTCAAACTTATAAGCCATCGCCCACTTAGGAAACTTATTTGTATAGCCAATCTCTTCGCGTGGTGCAACATTATTGACCTTAATAACCATCCCATCAATGTCAATTTCAAGGACTGTTTTCTTTTCACCAACAGCAACAATTTCTTTTTTAATTTCTTCAACACTTTCACAGATTTTGAAAAAATGCCCAGTATTGAATTTGTTTTCAACTAAGAAATCATGAATTTCTTCTTGCATAGAAAATTTCTTCTCGCAGAAAATAATTGAATAACAATAGAATTCCAACTTACGCTTTGCGGTTTCCTTAGGGTCAAGATTTCTGATTGCCCCAGCCACACCATTTCTTGGATTTTTAAGCAAAACTTCGGCAGTGCGATTATAAATTTCAAATGCTTTTTTCGTCATCATGCCTTCGCCTTGAACGATAAGTTTTCCTTTATAGTCGATTTCCAATGGCACAGAAGAAATTGTTTTCACTTGAAGTGTTACATCTTCTCCAATTTCTCCATTACCGCGAGTTGTTGCTCTGAAAAACTTTCCTTCAAAATATTCCAAAACAAGTTGTAAACCGTCATATTTATATTCCAAAGCAAATTTTGTGTCTGCGTCAAATTCTCGCATATCATTGCACCACTTTTCCAAATCATCAAAATCTCTGACTTTGGAAAGGCTGTAAAGGCGATGTTCATGCTTATGTTTAACAAATTTGTCAAGCACAACATCTCCCACTCTTTGCGTAGGAGAATTTGGTAATATTTTTCCAGTTTCTTTTTCAAGGTCAACAAGTTCATAATAAACTTGGTCATATTCCTTATCTGAAACAATAGGGTCATCCATAGTGTAATAATGATAATTATAAAGGTCAATTTTTTCAATCAACTCTTTCATTTTTTCAAGTTTATTCATTCTTCCACCTTCACAAGTGATGCTATGTTAAGCATCAAACTTTTCTTTCCAAAATCTTCAAATTCAATGTCACCAACAAGCCCGTCATCTGAAATATTGACAATAACACCGCATCCAAAACGCATGTGTTCCACCTTGTCACCAACAGCAAATCCACTGTCAAACACTTCTTCTTTTTCTTCTCTGAAAAAGTCATCTTTAAAAGAATTTAAACTTGAAAAAACTTTAGGCTTCTTCTTGTCCACAATTCCAAGTTCTTTTAAAAATCTGCTTTCCGCTTGATAATTACTTTTGCCATACATATATCGTTTTTGTGCATGACATAAAAAGATTTTATCTTCAGCACGCGTAATCGCAACATACATAAGTCGCCTTTCTTCTTCCATTTCACTGGAAGAAAATGTAGCCCTTGCAAGCGGAAAGATTCCTTCTTCCAATCCGACAACAAAAACAAACTTAAATTCCAATCCCTTAACAGAATGAATGGTTGCTAAACTTACATAACCATTTTCTTGAATGTTGTCACTGTCCGATTTAAGCATAATATTTGCCAAAAAGTCAGACAAAGTGGCATCTTCATTGTCATTGCAAAATTCTTGCACGCCTGCAAGCAAACTGTCAATATTACCAAGTTTATCGATGCTTTCATCATCTTTTCCAGCATAGGCAACATCGATTCCAAAACCTTTGACAACCTTTTCCACAAACTCATAAAGTGGCAAAGTGTCAAGTTGACTTTTTAATGTCTTGAAAATCTCGACAAAATGACCAAGTTTTGAAAAATATTTTGAAGTGCTAAATCTTTCACTTAACAGATAATTCAACAAAGTGTCATCCCCTGCTTCTGTCTGCAAAGAAGAAATTGCCACTTCGCCAATTCCACGCTTTGGAAAGTTGATTATCTTTAAAAGCGAAATTTCGTCATTTGGATTGACGAAAACAGAAAGATAAGCCAAAATAACCTTGATTTCTGCTCGTTCATAAAATTTGAAACCACCATACACCTTATAAGGAATTTGATAAGACAAAAAGCCTTCTTCAATCGTTCTGGACAAGGCATTTACACGCATAAGCACAGCAAAATCATTGTATGAATAACCTTCACACATCATGTCCTCAATTGTTTTTGCCACAAACATGGCTTCACCACGCTCATCAAATGCAGTGAAAACAACAGGACCTTCCCCAAGGTCTTTGTCAGTCCAAAGATTTTTCTTGATGCGTTCTTTATTGTTGGAAATAACATTGTTTGCAAGGTTTAAAATGCTTTTGGTGGAACGATAGTTCCTTTCCAACTTAAACACCTTAACATCTTCAAAATCATCCTTTAAACTGGCAATATTATGATAATTTGCACCACGCCAAGAATAAATACACTGGTCTTCATCTCCAACGACAAAAAGGTTTTTATGAACACTGCACAAAAGTTTGATCAACTTATATTGCACAAGGTTTGTGTCTTGAAACTCGTCCACCAAAATATACTGAAACCTGTCAGAATATTTGAAAAGCACATCTTTAAAGTTTCTAAACAAAAACAATGTCTTATTTAACAAGTCGTCAAAATCCAAAGCATTGTTTTTGTGTAAATATGCTTCATATTCATTGCAAATTGCTTCATAAATTTTTAAGTCTTTGTTGTGGTTAAATTCTGAGAGTGCTGAAAAATATTCATCAATGTCTAAGCCCTTATTTTTAATATTGTCAAGGTGCGTTGAAACTTTCGACTTTTCATCGTCTTCACATTGATGTTTTTTCAACAAATCTTTAATAATTTTATCCTTGTCATTTTCGTCAATAATGGTAAAATTTTGTGTGTAACCTTCCATGTAATTAATGTTTTCTCTTAAAATTCTTACACACATAGAGTGAAATGTGGAAATCCAAACATTGCAATCACACATCTCGGCAATACGGGTTTTCATTTCGTTAGTCGCCTTATTTGTGAAAGTAATCGCCAAAATATTATAAGGAGAAACACCATGTTCTATTAAGTAACAAATTCTGTGCGTCAATAACCTAGTTTTACCACTGCCCGCACCAGCAGTCACCAAAACAACACCCTCAGTTTCTAAGAGTGCTTGTTTTTGTTCTTCATTTAAGGATTGCAAATCATATCCGCTCATGAAAATATTTTAACACAAATCCCACCAATTTACCAAAACATTTAAACTTAAAAATTCTCCAATTTTTAAAATTGCCTATTGACAAACGGGGGGGGAGATGTTATATTTTAAACATAAAAAGGAGAAAAATATGCAAAACGCAAATATTCAAGATTTTTATGTAGATGAAAATAATGAAGTATTAAAAAATTCTTTTTCAGTAGACCGCAATAGACTTATATTTAAAGATTTTGACTTAGACGGCTGGACATTTTTAGGTTTCAAAGAATCACACGCTGTAGACATCCCAACAAACATGAAAGGTTTTGTTGAACCTGAAAAATTTTATATTCTTGATTTCCTCCCTATAAGTGACAAAAACTATGTCGTTTGCAGTCATTATGACGCTGAAGATAAAGAATTAGTTGATTTAATCAGATCTCAACCTACTACTTATTTCTCAAGAAAAAAAGAAATTCAATCTAAATTTACAAAAGGAAAAAGAATTTTTCAAATTAAAGTTTCTGAAAATTTTTTAAAAAATTTCATCAACAATGGATTTTTTGCCAACGAATCTCTTAAATCAGTAATTACAAATGTAATAGAAACTGATAAGCATTATAACCAAAATTGGCACACATTACCTTTTATGCTTTTAGATGACACAGGCAATTACGAAAAAGTCTTGAAAGAAACAATGGAAAATCGCCTTAAGAAAGAAGTTAAAACCCAGAATTTGACATCTAAACAAGCCGAATTGTATAATAAAATTTTCAATAACATTATAGATGGAAAATCTGAATTATTAGACCTTTATTACGCTTTAAATAATGGTTATAATCAAGTTTCTAATAATTATAAAGCGCTTATCATAGAAAGAAAAAAAGAAGCAATTGCAATAGAAAAATCAAGACTAGCAAAACTTAGATATCTTGAAAAGAAAAGGAAGGAAGCAATTAAAGAAGCAACTGCAACAAACAATAAATCAAACACTGTAAAACAAACAAAATCTGACAAAACTGTGGGCTTATAAAGCCCCTTTTTTGTTGTAAAACTCTTTACTTTTAATTCTTTATTTGTTATAATAAACATATGATTAATCAAAATTTGATTGAAAACGAAAATAATGCCCAAACTGAAAATGTGGAAAACATTTTGGAAGTTAAAAATCTTACAGTCATGATGAGAAATATGTTTCTTGTCAAGAATGTTTCATTCACCATGAAAAATGGAGAATGCTTAGGCATAGTTGGAGAAAACAAAAGCGGAAAAACAAGCCTTATTAAAGCAGTTTCTGGCGGTCTTCCAATAAGTGATGGCTATGTGCTTTTAAATGGCAAAGACATCACCGTTTTTCCAGAACTTGTTCACAAAATTAATGTTTGCCTTGACCCACCTTCTTTTTTCAGACATCAAACTGTTAAAAGCAATCTTGAATATTTATATTTTTTAAGCGGACATTCACAAAAAAACAAAGTCATTGAAATTTTGAAAAGATTTCAACTTGAAAAGAAAATCAACACAAAAGTTAAAGACCTTTCATATTTTGAGAAAAAACTTATGTCATTGGCTTTGGCATTCATAACAAAGCCAACTCTTTTGATTTTAGACGAACCTTTCAAAACATTGCCAGAAGACTTGGTCACAATGGTTAAACACTATATAAACCTTGTCAAACAACAAGGCACACATGTCATAATTTGTGCACATAAATTGGAACAAATTCAAGACCTTTGTGACCGCTATCTTTTCATGGCAGAACGCGAACTTAAAGACATTTTAAACAACGAACAATGCAACAAATTAAGTCAAAACCAAAACTTTGCTTTTATTTGGGTTAAATATCCACATTACTCTGGCAAATTGGTCATGGAAAACTATGGCTTAAAAGTTAAAATTCTTGGTCACCGCATTTTGTTTGAAGCGAATGAAGAACTTACTGCAGACATCGTAAGATTTTTAACTCAAAACAAAATTTCCATTCACAGAGCAGGTTATTTCAACAGAAAAGCAGAAGAAATTTTCGCCAGCCTTACCCCTTATTTTAAGGAGGAACGCGAGTGAGAAAAGTCTTTAAAATTGCTTCCTATGACTTTAAGCGTATTATGCTGAATCCGATTACAATCATTTTTCTTGTTGTGGTTTTGGCATTATGTTTCATTGTCGGACTTGCCTACAAAATTCCTGCAACACCGCAATACAGCACACAAATCACCGCAGACGCAACTGTGGACTTTTTCACTGCATTTGACAAAACGGAGATTGACGACAGCAAAAGCAAACTTGACGCTCTTCTTAAACAAACTTTAAATTACATAGATTTAAATTCAAATTCGAAAGATAAAGACACTTTAAATGACATTAAAAAGAATTTTGAAACTTTGCAAAGTGCCACAGAAGGTGCAAAAGCCACACAATTTACAGGAACAGCACCTGTCACCTACAACGAAATTTTATATTACACAAACAACCTTAAAACTTTTGTTGAAGAATTTGAACAAAAGAAAGATTTTGAAACAAACTTAATCATCAATAAAAAAGACTTTGAACAATTAAAAGAATTGTCCAAATATTTTTCTGGTGCCATTGAAAACAAAACTAATGCCAATAAAATTTTGGAAGAATTTTACAATTCAAAAGACAACTTCACCAAAATTTTTGAAACAATCAATAAAGTGGAAATTTGGAATGTTGCCGAAGAAGAAATAAACACACTTAAAGAAACTTATTACAACACCGCATTGTTAAAAACAGAAAAAATATATCAAAAAATGGTTGAAATCAACAGTAATGCAACAGCAGGAAATTCCGAAGATTTGGAAGAGATGAAAAGTCTTGCAACAAACTATAAATTGACATGCGAAAGTGCCAAATATGGTGTCATCTATGAATTCAGACTTGTCTTGGAAAACCACTATGGAAAAGTGAATAATATCCAAGGCTATGATGAAATTTACAAAGAAGAAACCAGAGTTGCCCTTACAAAAATAAATCATTTTCTTCAAGATGAAAGCATTTATTACACACAATATCAATCAGCCTTAAATTTCAACATTGCTTCATATAAAGTTTCCTCTTTTGATTACACATATTTCATGTTAAGCATAGTTGGATTTTTGACAATCTTGTTTGGAATTTTCTTAGCTTATAAGTTTTTTGGACTTGACAGGAAACATGGAAAGATTGACATCTTGATTTCACAAAATGCCACCTTCAATCAAGTTTTTGCTGGACAATTTTTGGCAATATTCTATTGCACATCTTTCTGCATAGCATCATTCACACTCATCAATTTCATTTGGGGTGCGTTGATGTATTCCTTCTTGCCAGGAACAATGATTGCTGTGTTTAATCTGGACACAATATATTTTATAAGTCCTTTTGTTTTCTTACTTATAAAAATGCTTGGAATACAATTGCAAGTGGTTTTCTATTCCACAATAACGATTTTCATAATGAATCTCTCTCGTAAATTTGAACTCAACCTTGCCATTGCATTGTTGTTGTTTGCTGTGGCAACAATCTGCAACATTTTCTTAAACAACATATTTGTCTATTGCTTGTTACCTTTCATTCACTCCGACCTTACTTCATTTTTGGGCGGCGGAATTATGCAAGCAGGCTTCCTTCAAACTCCACTTTATGCTTCTGGAAATTTCTTTATCTCTCTTGCTTATTATTCGGTTGTCGTTATTTCACTTTACACATTCACAAAACAACTATTCAAAAAGAACTAATTTAAAATCTTGTCTTACTTTCTTAAATGTTTTCGAATTATTTTCAAATAATTTGCTTTTTTCTCGTCAATTTGCTAAACTTAATTTAGATTAGGAAATAGGAGTTGTAATATGAATTATAAAATAATCACAGAAGCATCTTGCGATATGCCAAAAGAGTTTCAAGAACAAAATGACATAACCATTTTGCCTATTGAAGTAAACTTTAATGGGGATTTATATCCCGAAGGTTTGCCAAATGACGAATTTTATAACAAACTGAAAACAACTGGAATTATCCCAAAAACAAGCCAACCAAACCAATATAAATTTGAAAACGCATTAAATTCTTATGTAAACAAAAAAGATTGGTTTATTTTAATTGTTGTCATTTCTTCAGACCTTGCAGGAACAATTGCACAAGCCAAAAATGCTGTGGAAAATTTGAAAATGGAAAATGCTTACATCTGTGATTCACGAGTTACCACTTTTGCTGAAGGTGCTTTGATTATGGAACTTGTAAAATACATCAAATCCCATAAAGACGCAACCCCAGAAGAAGTGATTGTCGAACTTGAAAGACTTAAACGCATGGTTCATCTTTATGCGGTTGTCACCGACCTTAAATATCTTAAACAAGGTGGTCGCCTTTCTTCCACAGCATATTTTGCTGCGTCTGCATTGAAAATTAAGCCAATCATTTCTTTGGATGGCGGAAAAGTAAACAATATCGCCAAAAAAGTTGGTGAAAAAGCAAATGAATTTTTGGTCGAATGTTCTCGTAAACGCAACAAAGATTATCCAATCTATTTCGGTCATTCAGCAAATCCACCACTTATTCAAAACTTTATAAAGAAATATTCTGACAAACTTGATGTTGACCCAGAAAACACACCTATCTATGAAATTGGTTGTGTAGTCGGAACACACGCAGGGCCAGATTGTTATGGATTTGTGACCTTTGAAGGTTGTTAAACTTAATATAAACAAAAAGTCCCAAATCTGGGACTTTTTATTATGACTTATAATCATAAGGTATTTTGTTTTTTTCGCCTTTAAGATTTAATATGAAACCATCTTAAACTTTACACCACCATTCTGGATTTTTCTCTGGCAAATCTTCTAGAATTTCTTCATCGGTTTCTCCATTGTCTTCAACCAATTCCAAATCTTCAATTTTTATAGAACTATATTTATATGCATTCCAATCATCACCAGTGTCAAAACTTACATAAAATTCATTATTTCTTATCTCTGGCAACCAAATTGTGCCTAAATCGCCCAATTTAATGTTATCTTCTTTATATCTCTCTTCATTTTTAATCAAACGAACCGTATCTAAATATTTCATTCCTTCCAACCTACAATAAGAGTTACAAGCCTTAAATTACATTGTTGATACACATATAAAAACAATTAAATATTACCACATCTCCTTTTAAAATCAAAATAATTTAAAAAGATTATAATTTTTAAATTTAATAAAATCAATAAAGTGTGCCAAAAATAAAAAACAGAGAAAAATCTCTGTTTAAAACAATCTACTGCCAAAAGGTTTAATTCTGTCGGCTTCAATTTCCACACTGAAAACAAACTTGTCACCATTGCGTCTATAACGAACTTTCAATTCGTCCGACATTAAAAGAAAGTTTCTTGCAATAGGTGTTATCTCTTCTTTTAAAACTTCTGCAACACTTTCCAAATTTGTAAACTTATCTCGAATAAGAAGTTCGTCAATTCTGTTCATAAATCTCCTTAAACATGTTTTTTAATGTTGCGTTTAAAATATCCCATTATACCACGATATTTGTAAGTGCAATCATAAATTTTTTTGCATCCGTTATGAATATTTTCAGACAAAAGTGTAAACGCTCTGGCACTTTCTCCGTCAGTCATAATTCTGCCATCACAAGTGGTTTTTGAAATGCCGTCATCTTCTGGAATAACACCCAAAAGTGGAATTCCCATTGCCTTAACAATGCTTTCTAAATTCATAAGTTCACCAGAAAGAAGCAAATCCCCACGCATACGATTGATGAC
This sequence comes from uncultured Eubacteriales bacterium, assembly GCA_949878485.1. Lineage (GTDB taxonomy): Bacteria > Bacillota > Clostridia > Christensenellales > UBA1242 > Caccovivens. The sequence continues at coordinate 55,395 of CATLAM010000004.1, read as the reverse complement.
CAAACCTTTGCTTTCAATGTTATATTCTGACAAAAGCCCAACAACCTTATCTGCATCCCTTATGCTTGACAAGTGTGGAGTAACCACAACAAGGGCTTCATTTGCAGGAAAAACTGCTCTGTGAAAGCCCGCTTCAACTCCCGCTGGGCAATCAATCAAGATGTAATCAAAAGAGTGGTCAATAACATCTGTTATGTTTTTAATGTGTTCCCCAGAAATTTTGGAAGAAGAATATGTGTGTGAAGATGGCAAAAGATAAAGCGATGGAAAATTTGGGTCTTGAATAAGTGCTTGTCTGACACGACACTTGCCAGACACAACATCCGTTATGTCAAAAATAACCTGCCTTTCCAACCCCATAATGACATCCAAATTGTTTAAACCAATGTCAACATCCATCAAAACAACACGAAAGCCCAATCTTGACAGATAAACTCCCAAATTTGCACATACGGTGGTTTTTCCGACACCACCCTTGCCACTTGTAACAACGATTTTTCTTGCCATATAAACCTCTATGACAACATTATAAATCAACTTGCTTATTTAGACATACATAAAATAAGTCTAAAAAAATAAAACAATGTCTAATTTTGTAAAATGGCAACAAAAAAACCACTATAAGTGGCTTTTAATTTATTATAATTTTTCCAAAATATCTTCCAACAATTGATAATCTGACAACAATTTACCTGCACCTAAAATTGTCACATTTTCAACATCATCGCTGATTTCAACTGGATAGTTTAAATTCTTTTTCAAATAATCGGCAAGCCCTTGAATTTTTGATGCACCGCCAACAAGCAAAATTTTGTTGTTGATGATGTCAGCCACAATTTCAGGTGGTAATGTGTTGATTGTTGTGTCAATTGCACGCACAATTTCACTGTAAAAAGGTTCAATAGCCTTAATTAAATCAGTGGAAAAAATGACAACTGATTTAGGAGATTTAGTCTTTGCATCCACACCTGTGATTTCCATGTTTAAAGTGTCATTTTCATATAAACTTCCAACTTCTTTTTTTAAAGTTTCTGCAGTTGAAAGCCCAATGACTAAATCTTCTGTGTAAGCCAAAAAGTTCACAATTGATGCATCAATCTTTTTTCCACCGATGGAAACGGTTGCACCTTGCAAAATGTTTGACATGTTTATTACACCTATGTCTGTGTCTGTTCCACCAATGTTTACAACCATGTTGACTTTTGAGTTGTCAATGCTTCTGCCTTCGCCAACACAAGAACAAAGCACAGATGGCATAAGTTCGACATGTGCCAAATTTGCCCCGTCACACACTTTCAAAATATTTTCTTTTTCTTTGGCAGTCGCACCACAAGGAATTACAAACAAAGCATTTTCTTGATGTGGCTTATAACCCACTTTGGTCAAAAAATGTTTAAGCAAAATAACTGAATATTCATAATTTGAATGGTCACCACTTATGGTAGGAGTAAAGATTTCCACATTATCTTTGGTTTTTCCAATAAGTTTTTTTGCGTCACTTCCCAAAGCCACAACTTTGTAGCCTTCTTCTGTTGGCTCTGCAGCAATCAAAGTAGGCTCTTTCAAAGCAAGCCCTTCACCTTTCACATATATGCAAGTGTTTCCACCGCCCATTTCTATTGCATATTTAATTTTTCTCATCGACATTCCTCCAATTAAATTGTCCAATTGACAGTCTTAATGTCACTTGGTTTCAATTCTTGACTTGGGTCAATTTCGCCAAAATTGGCATAATATTCAAAACTTACTTTGTCACCACTTTTGACAGCATATAAAATTGTCAAGAAATCAATTTTTCCAGAAATTTCATATTCTTTGCCATTTACAGTGATTCCAATAATAACACTGTCAACATCAATTTGTTGATTTTGTCCATGAACAAAATTGTCAAATAAATATACACCATTCAAAAGTGATTGGTCATAATTTTTAATTCCTGTTGAAAAATTATACCACCTACCATTATAGAAAAATGAATTTTGATTTTCAGGGTTTTTATTCAACAAAGCAACACGATTATAAGATTCAACTTCCACTTGGTCAAAAGCAATAAGTTCATTTATAAGCGAATTTGAATAGACTTTCTTTTCGTTATAAGACTTAACCACATCATTAAAGAAACTTCTTGCACCGTAAATAGGCATAAACACATATTTAGTTTCAAATTCTCCATCATCATTTTCTTCGATGTAATATGAAGAAAATCCCAAAACATTTCCAGAGCGATCACAACAAACTCTTGTAGTTTTGTTGTCCATGTCTGTTACATTATTTTTCAAAGTTACTCTAACATCTACACAACCTTGAATTAAATAATCCATTGCATATTTGTCACCAACATCCACCTTTTCAAAAAGGCTTACATAAGAATCTTTAATAACTCTGCACTTATAAAAATCTTCTTTTTCAATTGGGGAAACAAACAATGCTTCACTTGCATTTGTGGTTGTGCCAACAGATGCAATATCCAGATAAGGCAAAGCAATCTTTTGGTCTTTATCAACAATTCTTTCGCACTTAATGACACAAACATTAAATGCTTCATCACTGTATAAAAGCACCCCATCAAAAACGCCAGCACAAGTCATAACCTTAAGCTGAGATTTGCCTTCTCTTGTTTTTGAAGCGTTTTCATAATTTCGAAAATCAGCAAATTCACTGATGTAAGGCACAACAAAAAAGCCGTCTTCTGCAACATTTACCCCAACAGTTTTTTCTGTCACTGTTACATAATCATTTGGGTCAACATAAGTGAATTGAATTTCTGCAGATGCTTGCTCATACATGTCAGCAACATTTGCTTCACTGAAAAAAGGCCAAACAATCATCTTTGCACGAATATTGTTTGGAGAAAAGACAAAGAAATATAACACAGTAATTACATACGCCAAAACAACAGCGATTACCGCAAAAACAATCCAAAATATAAGTTTTCTTTTACTTTTCGTTTCTTCCATATTTTACCTAAATTATCTGCAAACTTTTCTTAAATATTTTCTTAAAGTCATCAGAAACCTTCATGCTTTGCATAATTTCAAATGAAGGGTCAGTTGTTACAACAGTTTTCATGATGATTGAATCACCCAAGATGTCACAAACAATGTCATTGATGACATTTTTTCTGGAAGCATTTAAATTGACAGCAAGATTGACAAGTAAACCAAGTTTTCTTATGGCATCAACATCTTCATCTGTCAAAATTTCACGATATTTCATAACTTCAGGCAAATTAAAATTGTCAATATTCTGGCAAGTGCAAGCAAAAGCCGCCAAAAGCAAATCTTTTTGAGAAACACCAGTAATGTCAGAATTTAAAATTCCATAAAAAGCATGTTTTTGGTAATTTGAAAAATTGATAAATTTTCCACAATCAAACATATAAGCCGCAATTTTAAGTGGTTTAACATAAACTCTTGGCAATTTATGAACAACTTTCAATTGTTTGAAAAGCAAAATTGCCATGTCATACACTTGACTATTAATTGCCAAACCTTCTTTTTTGAATTCGTAATAAGAATCTAAACTGTTTTGCAACAAATCAGTATATTTTTCATTTGCCACACCAACCAAATTGAAAAGCACAATGCCTTCAAGTTTGTTTGCGGTTGAAACAGAAACTTGTGGAAGTTTTAATGTTTCAAAGAAAGAACTGATAATCGCCAAACCACCGTTCATGCTTTCCACACCTTCTGGTCCAATTCCTTTAATCTTCTTAACTTTCTGAACATCGATTGTGCTTGCAAATTCACAAACTTTTGTCAATGCTTCATTTGAGAGATCATAGTTATTGTCAATTTCAATAGGATATTTAGTCAATTTCTTGGCAACTCTGGAAACATCAATAAACGAGCAACCACAACCAACGACCATTTCTTCATCATAACCTTTAACTAATGATGCCTTTTTAAGTTCTTTCTTAACCAAAGCAGTCATCTCATCAAATGAAACACCAAGTTCAGTCAAATTTGTATATCCGTAAGGAATTGTGTTATATTCAATGACATTTCTTCTGTTAAACTTAATGAAATAAGTTTGGTAAGACCCAACATTAATGATGTAACCCTTAGATGTGTCAATTTTAGACATACAAGAAAGATAAATGTTTTTCACAACTTCATCATCATTGGAAATAATGAAATTCATGCCAGTATTGGTGTAAATTTCATCCAAAAAACCACGATAGTTTCTTGCTTTAACGATTATGTTTGAAGCAGTTGCAATCATTTTGTCAACTTTAAAGGTTTCAATCGTATAACGATAGATATTCAAAATTTTTAAAATATCCGCTTTAGATTTAGGGCTGAAAAGACAATCAGTTAAAATGTCTGACCTAAGGTCGTAATAATTTTCCACTTCTTCCAAGATGCGATATCTTCCGTTTCTGCTTTGAACGATAAGCAGTTTTGTTTTGCGTTCATCAAATTCAATGTAAGCAATATTTTCCATAACACCCTCTCTTTATTCATCCAAATCAATTGCTTCAACAGGACAACTAGCCTGACAAGCACCGCAATGGATGCAGATATTTTTATCAATTTGTGCTTTTCCGTCTTCTCCAAAAGAGATGGCACCAACAGGACAAATAGCCACACAAGTTCCACAACTGATGCATTTATTCTTGTCAACCATAAATATATCTCCTTTAATATATCTAAATATAGCATAAAAAGAGAATTTTGTCCACTATTTTTTGAATACTTTTATAAATTCCACCACAGCCAAGGCACACAAAAAGACACCAAAAATGATTTTTAAGATTTTTGAAGGTAAAAATGACATCAAAAATGCACCAAAAACCGAAAAAATTACGCCAAAAATGATGATCCAAATGATGTTTTTTGTATGCACAAAACCATGCTTGTAATGAATGCACAAAGACACAATCGCCATGATTAAAAATGTCAATAAATTAAGCCCCTGAGCAAGTTTTTGGTCAAAGGATAAAAAGATGGTTAAAATAGGGATGAGAAGCGTTCCACCGCCCATGCCTAAACCGCCGAAAATACCTGACAAAAACCCTGCTATGACACACCAAAAATAAAACATAAAAATCTCCTAAAAAAGCAGTCTAATTCCACCTGCAAGCATGATGAAAACAAAGATAATTCGAATAACCTTTGACGGCAAAAATTTAAGCAAAAAAGAGCCTAAAATCCCACCTAAAACCACCCCACTTCCAACAGTAAGAAAAGGGACTGTTTCAAGGTTGCCATTTAAAAGATAAATTACCGCACTTACGAAAGAAATTGGAAGAATAACCGCGATTGCTGTCGCATGCGAATATTTGTTTTGCAAGTGAAGCACCTTTTCAAGTAAAGGAACACAAATCATTCCCCCACCTCCGCCAAAGAAACCATTTACAAATCCGATGATTGCTCCGCAGACGCAAAGCAAAAACTTGCTTTTGACAGACAATTTGTCGTTTTCTGAAACTTTATATGTGATTTTTTCCTTTTTCATAAAAATATTGTCTTTAAAATTGAAGAAATTATTTGATTATTTATAATAAATGTATTATAATAATTAAGTTAATCTTACTATTAAGGGTGAAATATGAAAAGAACTTTAAATCTTAGAAGCAAAATAATAATGTTTTTGTTGGCAATCATCTTTCCTTTGTCCGCAACAGGAATTGTTTTTTCTGCCAGCCACATTCTTTCTGCAAACGCAGATGATTCTTCCACAACTTTCTTAGACAGTTATTTTGAAGAAGTAAGCATGTCCAACAACAACTTCAACTCCAATTCTTCTTCCACACACTCTATGACCACCATTTCTGGATGGACAGGAATTACTGGACAAGGAACAACCACAGCAGGGGCAATCAATGTTGGAGAACCTTTCCAAACTTATATGTCATCGACATATTATCTTTCAAACAACCCAGGAAGAAAAGCAAAAGCGGATGATGACTATAAAATTTTGATGATAAACTCTAAATCAAACAAATCATCTGACCGCTATCAAGCAAGCAAAGGCTATCGCTCAAGCACTTTAAACTTGGAAGCAAATTCTTTCTATCAGTTTTCAGTTGCATTCAAGACAGACACAAACTATAAAACCACAACTGATTACATCACATCAGATGGACATGTAATCACAAAAACAGACAACTGCTATATCTCCAAAAACAGTTTTGAAAATGCTAAATGGGGAGATTATGTTTCATTCACTTACACAAGTGCAAACAACAACACTTCAACAAAATTTGTCATTAAATCTTTGGAAGATGTTGCCTCTTTCACACTTGCAAGCGACCTTGAAAACATTCAATTTTTCTATGAAGACGATGAATATGTTGGTTTTATGTATGAAGAATCAACAGATGTTTTCACACCAGTTTACACCTTGAAAACAAACACTCAACCTATGGACAGTGAAGACACAAAAGTAGGAAACAGGGTTGTAAGCGGTGCAGAACTTAAGAAAAGCACAACTTTCAACTTCAACGAAAAAGATAACCGCTATGACATCAAAACAGGCACACCATATTACACAGAAAAGAATGTCTATGACCCAATCAACGACTATGTTTATGGCTCTGTCTATATCAATGGTTTGAAAGACAAAGACGGCAAAACAGTCAAGGCTGACTTTGAAAAAATTAACTCCAACGAATGGGTAAATTTCTATTTCTATATTGCAACTGGAAATGAAAAACAAACAGTAAACCTTGATTTGTGGCTTGGTGCAAATTCACATGACCGCACAAGCACTGGTGTAGTTTTCTTTGATGATTGCCATGTATATCGTTACAGCGAAAACAAATTCTGGTCATTATATAAAGACAAACTTGGTCTTTCTTACACACAAAAAATCAATTACACTGATGACTTAGGCAACATTACTGGAACAGAAGAAATCATACAATCATGTGAACAACTTATTGATTTAAGACAAGAAGAAAATCTTGCTTTCAGTGGCAATAACTTTGACTTTGAAAACAGCGGAACAAATATTGACAAAATCAACAATTGGGAAGTTAAAACAAATAATGGACATGCTCAGGTGTTCAACTCAAATGCCCCAGAAATTTTTGTTGATGGCTATCAAAGCGTTGGTTCAGATTTCTCTTGCGATGTTGACTTCAGTTATGATGCAGACGGCAAAATGAACGGCTTGACTTTAAGACCAAACAAATACGCTTTAACTCTTTGGGCAAAGGATGGCATGGCAAGTGTTAAATCACAAAGCGTCAGCATTGGTGCAAATGAAATTTACAAAGTCACCGCTTCTTACAAAATTTCTGACATTTCATCTGGAAGTGCATATATGTCAATCAAAGAGAATGACAAAGTGCTTAAAGACTATAATCTCGACCTTTACACACTTACAAACAAAGACAGTTCTGCCCTTACTTCAAAAGGAAATGACAATTTCAACAACAAATATGCAACCGCAGAATTCTATGTTAAAGGTGGAGCATTATATGACACTAACTTTAACATAGTGCTCAGCCTTGGAAAAGATGGTGAAAAAACCACAGGTTGCATTACATTCGACAACATTAAAATCGAAAAAAGCACAACTGAAGCATTCAACAACGCCAGCAACTCAATTGAATTTAATGCAAACAGTTCAAGCACAACAGTTCCAAATGGAAACTTCAATAAATTGACAGTCACCGACCAAGATAAAATTTACGACCCACAAAACTGGACAATTGAAAGTGGTGAAAACAAATTGAATTTCCATGGCGTAATCAACACAAAACCTGACAAATATAAACAATATGTAGACAAATTCAATGAATATAAAGCAAATGGCGTTAAGGACGAAGAAAATCCTTATGCTTGGACAATCAATGCCAACAATTCACCTATAAGTAAAGATGTTCCAAACAATGTAATGATGTTTGCAAATTATGGAGCAACAAAACAAATCCTTAAATCAGACAACATCACAATGGGAACATCAGGTGCACAACTTCTTACTTTCAAATATAAAACACCTGCAAATATCATTGTTAAAGTATTAAAAGAAGACGGAGTTTTGCTTCTTGAAACTCCAAAACTCAGTGGTTATGATTGGTCTGAATATGAAATTTATTTCAATACAGGTTCAACAGAATTTAATTATTACATTCAAATTGAATTTGTTACAACAGAAAACAAAAACTCATTCACTTATGCTTACTTTGATGATTTTGAATTTAAAAATTATTCAGGAACACTTGACCTTGAAACTGATGACAAAATCAACACCAAAAGTGCCATTGTTGACCTTACAAACAGTTTCTTAAACCTTCCAACAAACAACATCACAGATGACCTTCAAACTTCAACCAATGTCGCCTTTACTGGCAAAGCAGGTTCAAGTGGTGACGGACTTTATGAAGGCGGAATTTTAAAGGCAGACAGCACAAACTACAGTTTCACAGACAAAAACAGTTCATTATATATTTCTGATAAAGATGTCAAATATGTAATGTATATGAGCGTTCAAAACGCAGGCAGTTACACAATGACATCAAACTATAAAGTTTCATTAAGTGCGGATGCTTATGCAAAATTGTCATTTAAATTGAGAACAAACTTTGCTTATCAAATTGACTCATCAAATGCTTTAGACAAAGATAAAACTTACAACTTTGGTGTCACCGCTGGACTTACAGGCTTCGACTATGCCACACAACTAAACACAGAAAGTAAGAAAGGCTATCAAGAATACACAATTTATTTCCACAACACATCATCAGACACCGTTTCAGAAAATGTATATTTCGCGCTTATCTGTGACACAATTGAAACCACAGGCGTTGCAGTGATTTATGACTTTGATTTCCAAACTTTGGAAGATGACACTGAATATAAAATTGCACAAGACACTGCTTCAGAAAAAGACTATGATATAAATAAAGCCGACAAAAAAGTGTTTGTTTCAAAACTTACAAATCAGGAAGAAGAAAAACCAAATCCAGATGAAGACAACAACACAGAAAATGGCAATAACACTGCTGACAGCAACTGGTGGATTTTGGCACCTTCCCTTATTACTGCTCTTGCAATCATAATTGCTGTTGTTGGTTATGTTTTAAGAAAAGTTAAAATCAAGAAGATTGAAAGAAAGAGAAAAGAAACTTACGACAGAAAAGAAAGTCTTAACATCGACGTCATCAAGAAAAAAGCACTTGAAGAAAGAAATGCCGAACTTAAATCTGTTGAAGAAACAAGAAACAAATTCCAGAAAGAACTTGATATGATGGAACAAGAACACAAAGAAAAAGTTGTCAACCTTAGAAGCCAAGACAAAAATCAGATTTCTAAAGATACTGACAAAGAATTCAAACAATTTGCTCGTAAGAGAACTGTTATCTCAGAAAGAATTGACGCTTTGAACAAGCAAATTGAAGAAATCAAGTCACCTGATTATTTGCTTAATGTTGAAAGACGAGTTTACACAAAAGAAGAAATGAAACAAAAAGAACTTGCAAAAATGTCTAAAAAACTTAATAAAGAACAAGAAAAACTTTCTAAAGAGCAAAATTCAGAAAAAGACAACAAAAACTAATAAAGAAAAAGAGACTTAAAATTTAAGTCTCTTTTTTTGTTTTTAATAAATTAGAAATCGTCGTCTTCGTCATCTTCCTCTTCATCATCTTCGTCAAAATCTTCATTAAAGTCATCGTCTTCATCAAGGTCGTCTTCAAATTCTTCATCAAATTCTTCGCCATCAAGTTCATCAAGAGTGTCGTCATCTTCCAAACTGTCGTCGAAGCCAATGTCAGAATCTAAGTCGTCATCATCAAGAGTGTCGTCATCAAGATCAGTAACTGATGCCATATCTCCAGTTTCTTCGTCATCATAAACAACTTCTTCTTCGTCACGATTGAGATATTCTTCCCAGTCTGTATTGATTTCACCATCTTCTGATTGATGTTCTTTCAAACAAGTGGCACACATAATTTCGTCTGGTTGAATATAGTTTGTTTTGCAAATTGGGCAAAGTTCCAAATCCAAGTCACTTACTATGCTGTCTCTGTTTGCAGAAAGTTCAGCCTTGCAAACACTGCAAAGTTTGTCTTTCTTTTCAATGTAATTAAGTTCACATCTTGGACATCTGACATAAACAGGTTTTTTCATAAAATCTCCTTTATCTCGTTATGTATTCTACATACATTTATATTGAATGTCAACTGATTTAATCAACTTTTTCAGATTTTTTTGTCAATAAATTATCTTCCGCTTGTGACAATCTTAAGTATACTGGCATCAACTGGTCGGCTGAAACAAAATTTTTCTCTTTTTCTTTAATTAAGGCAAATTCCAAGACATCTTGTGTGGAAATTTCCACTTGTTGCCAAACATCTAAGTCACCTTTAAGCCCAATTATTGGCAAGTTTAAACTTAAAAATTCGTTTTCGCCAACAATTTTTTCTTCTTTCAACAAATTTCCATTATTGTCAAATTCAGCCACAAAATAAAGTTTTGAAAGAGCATCCAAAGCACAAACAAAATCACTTTCATGTTTATGGTTTTTACATGATATATATGCCATAAGTTGCAAAGATGATAAAGATAAAAATTTAAGATTTTTATTGACACATCCAAGTGCTTTAGCGATGGAAACTGCAATCCTAAGCCCAGTAAACGAACCAGGTCCTGTCACCACTGCCACAGTGTCAACAGAAAGCACATCTACCTCCGCTTCTTCACAAATTTCATCAATTGTTTTTAAAACATTTTCTGAATGCTTAGCCGAAGAATCAAGTTGTCTTTCAAAAACTCTGCCATCAGCCGTTTTTAAGCCAATATTTGCCGTTTTAAACGCTGTGTTAATTACAAGCATTATTTCCCCTCCTTGATGACTACAGTGCGAAGCTTGTCACCTTTCTTAGTGATGTCAATTACATAATCCACTTCATGAATAAGCCCTTCCACATTCTCTGACCATTCAACAAAGCAAACACCATCTAAAGTTTTTTTGTCAAAATATTCTTCAAAACCAACATTTAAAGCATCTTCAGCAGAAGAAAGTCTATACATGTCAAAATGATAGACAGGGAAATTGGCATTATATGTATTAAGAAGAGTAAAGGTTGGACTTGTCACCAAGTCTTGACTTCCAAGAGCCTTTACAACTTCTTTAACAAAAGTAGTTTTTCCACTGCCAAGGTCGCCGTTCAAAAGAATTACCATTGGTGGCTTAATAACTTTGGCAAAAACAGAAGCAAGTTCGCTTGTCTGACGCAAATTACTGATTTCCATTTTTATTTTCACCTTTGTAAAACTCCTTTTTCTTCCTTACATAATTCATAAACAAAATTCCAAGTGTGCAGAACACAGCAGAAACAATTATTCCTGCAAGCAAATCAGTCAGATAGTGTTTTCCAAGATACATTCTTGATAGACAAACCAAACCTACATAAACAGCACCACATAACACAATGAAAAACCTTGACCATTTAGTTTTATATTTTTTAAACAAGAAATAACACAAAAATATGGCAATCGCAGTGGCACAAGTGGCATGACCACTTGGAAAACTGAAATCAGTGACCGCATCGCCAATGGTGGTTATTGTTTCCGAAACGACAAATGGTCTTGGACGCCTTACAAGCCCTTTAATAATTCTTGTTGTAAGCCCAGCAAAGCCATAGGAAAACAAATACCAGAAGCAAAGTTTTCTGTCTAAAAACAGCAAAATTAAGCACAAAAAAACAACTCCGCAAATCGCCCCAAGTTGAGAAATAACTTGAAAAGAAATGTCAAAAAACGGACTTTTTCCAGATTGTAAAAATTCGATTATTTTAATCTCAAAATCCATGAATATATTTTACCAAATATTTAACAAAAATACAAATAAATAAATCAAAAATTGCTTTTATAAAAAAATAAAATGTCAAAAGACATTTTTATTTTTTAATGCTTACACTCATGCCATTATCAAAATTTAACACTTCAGTTTCAAAATCTTCATCTTCATCAAGCACAGCCAAAAATTTGCGTAAATTGTTTACAAGGCTTCTGTGTTTATGTTCAATTTTTTCCTTTGATTCCACAAGTCCATAAAACAAAACATCATCAGCAACAAGCACTCCGCCACTTTTCAACATCATTTTAAGATAAGGAAAATATTTATAATACTGACCTTTTGGTCCATCCAAAAAAATTAAATCAAACTGTGTTTGCAAATTTTCTTGAAGATATTCTAAAGCATCACAATTGACAACTTCAAATCGTCCTACAAACCCCTGTTCTGTTAAATTCTTAACAGCATCTAAACTGTTTTGCTTATCTTTTTCCAAAGTAATAAGATAAGCATCTTTATTTGCGTCCAACATTACTGAAGCAGAATAACCAATAAAAGTTCCAATTTCAAGAATTTTTGTAGGCTTTCTTTCTTCAACAAGTTGTCGCAAGACTTTCATGCTTTGCGACCTTATGATTGGTCTGTATTCATGGCTTTCAAAGCCAGCAAATTCTTCTTTGTTCAACATAAACTAATCCAAAGTAACAATAGTCAAAATCATAGGTCTACGCTTTGTTCTTTTGTAAATAAAGTTTGAGATGTTTCGTTTAATATTGTTTCTGATTACAGTTGGGTCGCAACCACGCAAATCTTGTTCTTTCAATGACGAAACAATCATAGCCTTTGTGTCTTGAACAAACGCTTCCGCTTCGTCTTGATATACAACACCTCTTGTGATGATGAAAGGGTCACCAACCACTTCGCCAGAAACATTGTTGATTGTTGCAACAGCAACACAAATTCCATCTTCAGAAAGTTGTTTTCTTTCTTTCAAAACGTTGCTGTCCATGTCGCCAAGTCCATAACCATCCACAAGTCTTTGACCAGCAGTTACAAAACCAACTTGCTTAATAGAATTTGGAGTCATTTCCACTTGTACACCAATAGTAGCAATCACAATGTTGCGTTCTTCCATGCCAAGTGACATAGCCAATTGCTTGTGCATTCTAAGATGTCTGTATTCCCCATGAACAGGAATAAAGAATTTTGGTTTAACGAGTGTGTGAATAGTTTTGATTTCTTCTTGGCAAGCATGTCCAGAAGCATGCACATCTGACAGTTCGTCATAAATTACATCTGCACCTTTTTGGAACAGAGAATTAATGATTGTGTAAACTCTTTTTTCATTTCCAGGAATTGGAGAAGCAGAAAAAACAACAAGGTCATTGTTTGTAATCTTAATTTGCTTAAATGCCCCTGTGGCAATTCTTGAAAGCGCACTAAGTGGTTCGCCTTGACTTCCTGTTGTCACAATACAAAGTTCACTGTCAGCATATTTGTCAATTTTGTCGATGTCAATAATGTTTTCTTTGTTGCAAGAAATTTCGCCAATTTTCAAACCAACTTCAGTGATGTTAACCATGCTTCTGCCAGTGAAAACAACTTTTCGTTTATATTTTTCCGCCAAATTCAAAATCTGTTGAAGTCTGTGAATGTTTGAAGCAAAGGTTGCAACAAAAATTCTGTTTTGAGTATGATTTTTAAAAATATCTTCCAAAACTCTGCCAACATTGCTTTCACTCATGGAAAAACCTGCTTTGCAAACATTGGTGCTTTCGCACATCAAAAGATTAACACCTTTTTTGCCAAGTTCTCCAAATCTCTGCAAATCTGTTGTGACACCGTCAATAGGTTCAAAGTCAATCTTGAAGTCACCTGTGTGAACAACGTTCCCCGCAGGTGTTGTAATGCAAAGTGCAAGTGAGCCAGCAATAGAGTGAGAAACTTTAATAAATTCCACTGAAAAATTGCCAATTTTAAGCACATTCTTTGGCTTAACAGAAATAGCCTTGAAAGTTACATTTTGATGTTCTTTCATTTTGTTTTCAACCAAAGCAAGAGTAAGCCTAGAACCATAGATTGGTGCTTTAATCTGTTGCAAAACAAAAGGCAATGCCCCGATATGGTCTTCGTGTCCATGAGTTAAAATAATCGCTTTAATTTTTTCACGATTGTTTACAAGATAGGTTATGTCAGGAATGACAACATCAATCCCTGGTAACTCATCATCTGGGAAAGTAAGTCCAGCGTCAACGACGATTATTTCATCGTTATATTCAAAAGCGGTCATGTTTTTGCCGATTTCACCAACACCGCCAAGAAAGGTGATTTTAAGTTTGTTATTCATTTTTTCTCCTTAATTAAAATATAAAATTACGCTAAAAAAGCGTTGTAAAACAAAATTGGTTTAAAACTTATAAATTATAAAATATAAGCAGTTTTGTTAATGTTGTCAACTTCTTCAAGTTTTTTAGGTGTAAGAATGGTTGTTTTGTTTACATAAAATCTCATGCCTTGACTATAGAAGAATACAACCATATTATAGACACAAAGAAGCGAAGTCATAAATGGAATTAAAACAATAAGTGGATAAACGCCGAAAATCAACACAATAAGCCAGAACAATAAGAATTGCAAAACAGACACACCAAAGATTGTCCAGAAATGTCTTTTAACCGCTTTAAGTCCTTTTTTGAACGCAGAAAAATCATTGCAGTCAAAAACAATAAGCGCTGGAGACCAACCAAGCACCAAAATTTCGCTGATGGAAAACATAAGAGCCAACACCAAAACAAAAAGCACTGGCAAAAGATAGTCGACAAAAATTTGATTTTCAACAACAGAAAGCCCATAAAGAATGGCAAATGTTGCCCCGACAAAGAACAGGTCATAAATCATTTTCATCACAGCATAGACAATAGATTTTCCAAGTCCTTTAACAAGTGCACTGAAAAAACCAACTTTGATTTTGCTTGTCATATAATAATAAAGCATAAATTGCAAAGTGTATTTAACAACATTAAGCAAAATTGGCATAACAACCAAAATTACAATCAAACCATATACAGCAAGTCCAACATTTGTGTTGAAAACATCAACTAAAGATTTAAAAAAGAAATTGGCTATGTTTTGAAGATTTTCGCCAATAGTGCCCTGAAAAACACCTGTCGCTGAAGTCATTTGTGCTTGGAAATTTGAAAAGATTAAATCAGAAAATTGGAAATAAGATGGCAACAACAAAGCAAAAGAAATTCCCCAAACGACAAAATAAGCAAGATAGAATTTAAGAATCTTGACAAAGTTTGTTCCAAATAGTTTCAATGAGTTTAAAAATGCCATAATTTTCCTTTAAAAATTTCAAATACAAAAAACTTACTATATTGAAAGTATAACAAATAAAAATAAAAAAGTAAACAAAAACAACCAATCAAAAGTTATTTTTAAAATAAAATTGCAAAAGTTGAATTTAAAGTTTATAAAAATAAAGAATTTGCCACAAGAAGTGACAAAAATCTTTAAATATTAATTGAAACAATTTTATATTCTGTTTCGCCGTCTGGAGTGTTAACCTTAACGATTTCCCCAACTTTATGACCAATCAAAGCACTTCCAACTGGTGAAACATTGCTGATAATCCCATTTCTTGGGTCACTTTCAGAAGATCCAGAAATGCGATATTCCACTTCTTCATCAAATTCTTCGTCATAAATTTTAACTTTGCAACCAATGCTTACCACATCAGAATTGATTTTCTTTTTATCAATGATTTCAGCATTTAACAAAATGTTTTCCATTTCATTGATTTCTGCTTCAATTTGTGCTTGTTCGTCTTTTGCTGCATCATATTCAGAGTTTTCAGATAAATCGCCAAATTCTCTGGCAATACCGATACGCTTTACAACATCTGGTCTTTTAACTGTTTTATAAAAATTTAATTTTTCTTCAAGTTGTTTTTTCCCTTCTGGTGTTAAATAATGTTTTTCCATGTTTTATCTCCTTTTTTCTAGTAATAGTGACTTAAAAAAATGACCCAAGGAAAAGGTCGATGTTCCCACTTTCATTTAAACCACTATATTATACAAAATGATTGCAATTTTGTCAACCAATTTTGCGAATTTCTTAAAATATATTCAATTAAGCAAAAAAATATTCAAAGTTTGTGATTTTTTTACGCATTTTTCAAACAATAAAGCAAAAGGAGAACTTTTATGATAACTTTCATCGCATTCGTATTAACAATTCTAGGTTGTGTAAATTGGCTTTTAATTGGTCTTTTGCAATATGACTTTATTGCAGGTTTGTTTGGTTTTCAAGCAAGCATTTTTTCCAGAATAATTTACATCATTTTCGGAATTGGTGCGGTTTACATGGTGATAAGAACAATCATCAACAAAGGCACATTTAAGATTTATGAAAAGAAAAAGAAAAAAGTTAAAAATCAACAACTTGCCACAGCAAATGTTGAAGCAGGAAAAGAACAAATTAAATCAGAAGAAAATCATCAACATTCTGAAACACACGAAAAAGAATATAAGCATGAAGAAAATTATGAACAAAATGGATTGTTTGACGAACATTTAAAAAGTGATAATTGACCAATTTGATTGACTTTTTTCTCTGCAAATTGTATTCTTAATTCAAGGAGAAAATTATGGTAACATTAGTCATTCTTGACGGCTTTGGAATAAGCAAACAAAAACTTGGCAATGCCGTTTTAAGCCAAGGCACACCAAACCTTGACAAACTTAAAAAGATGTTTCCTTACACTCAAATTGAAGCAAGCGGAGAATATGTTGGCTTGCCAAACGGAGTTATGGGAAACAGCGAAGTTGGTCACCTTACACTTGGAAGTGGAAGAGTGATTTTGCAAGACCTTAAACTAATTGACAGTGAAATTGAAAGTGGGAAGTTTTTTGAAAACCCTGCCCTTATAAAAGCACTTACTCATGCAGAGAAAAACAATTCTTCTTTGCATCTTATGGGCTTGCTTGCACCAGGGCTTGTTCATTCCAATATGGAACACCTTTTCGCCATTTTGGATTTGGCAAAAAATTACAACATAAAAAACATCTATATTCATCCAATCACAGATGGCCGTGACACTGGCATAAATGATGCATTCAAACTTTTTATGCCTAAACTTATTGAAAAAATTGAAGGAACAAACGCTAAAATTGGTTCAATGGTTGGTCGCATATATGCCATGGACAGAGAAAAGCGTTTTGACAGACTTAAAGTGGCATATGACTTGCTTGTGGATGGTAAAGGACAAAAATCAACTGACCCTATGTCTGCTTTAAAAGAAAGTTATGATAATGGCATAACAGACGAATTTATTGAACCTTTTATTTTTGATGAAGAATCGATTTTGAAAGACAACGACAGTTTCCTTTTCTTTAATTTCCGTGCCGACCGTGCTAGAGAAATTACATCTGCATTCACTGACGAAAACTTTAACGAATTTAAAACGAAAAAACTCAACAACTTTTTATATACTTGCATGACACAATATGACGAAAAGTTTGAAAAATTGAACACACTTTATCCACCAAAAATAATAAACGATAATTTGGCAAGCGTGCTTTCAGAAAATGGAAAAACACAGTTCCACATTTCAGAAACCACAAAATATGCACATGTAACCTTTTTCTTGAATGGTGGAATTGAAAAACCATATGAAGGCGAAGAAAGAGTTTTAATTGACAGCATAAATGCAAAAAGTTTTGAAAACTATCCAAAAATGCGTGCAAATGAAATAACTCAATCTGTATTGGATGCAATTGCTTCACAAAAATATGATTTTGTAGTTGTAAACTTTTCCAACCCAGACATGATTGGTCACACCGGAAACTTTGGAAGCGCCAAAGAAGCCATTGAATGCATCGATAAACAAGCCTATGCAGTCGCCCTTGCCACACTTATGGTTGGTGGAGAATGCATAATAACTGCTGACCACGGCAATATTGAAGAAATGTTTGACAAAGATGGAAACAAACTTACAAATCACACAACAAACCCAGTTCCTGTCATTTTGGTCAGCGAAAAACACAAAAAAGTTCGTTTGAAAAAAGGTAAATCTTTGACATCAATTGCACCAACTGTGCTTAAACTTATGGACATAGAAATTCCAAACACATATGACGAACCATTGTTTTAACTAAATAAAAAAAGATACTTAATAATTTAAGCATCTTTTTTTATTTAGTTTGCAAAGAAAGCAACAGCGATTGCCCCAGGTCCAATATGAGTTCCTATAGTGCTTCCAACCATGTAAATTGGAACATTATCCGTCTTGCCTTCCCAAAGAGATTTGCTGTCTTCTAAATATTTCTTTAAAACATCATCTGAAAGCCCTGTATAAGCCACAGCATAAGGCATTGAAAAATCAATTCCGCCATTGTTGTTGATGCATTGAACAAGCAAATTGTTACCTTTCTTAGACCCAACTGCTTTTCCAACCATTTTGATTTTTCCACTTTCAACTTGAATTACTGGTTTAATGGAAAACACTTCTCCAGCAAATGCCACAGTAGATGAAATTCTGCCACCTTTTTTAAGATATTTCAAAGTGCCTAGAAGCCCCAAAAGACATATCTTGTTTTTCTTTTCATCCAAAATTTCAGCAATTTCTTTGGCACTCTTGCCAAGTTGAACAAGTCTTAAAGCATATTGGCATAAAATTCTTTCGCCCAAACAAGCATTCAAACTATCAACCACAAAAACCTTATCTTTAAATTTCTTTGAAGCGTCTTTGGCACAATTATATGATCCTGAAAGTTTTGACGACAAAACAATTGCCACCACTTCATCACCATTTTTGGTAAGTTCTGCAAAGCATTCTTCATATCTAAACTCATTTATCATACTTGTCTTTGGCAAATCATCACATTCAATAAGTTTTTCATAAAACTCTTTATGTGAAAGATTAACACCATCCAAAAACTCTTCATCTCCAATTTGGATTTGCATAGGAATGAAATCTATGCCCATTTCGTCCGCTTCTTTTTTGTCAATGTCAGAAGCAGAATCAATTAAAATTCTTACAGCCATAATTAATCTCCATATTTTTCTTCAATTTTTTGCAAGTTTGAAAGCACTAAGGAAAGTTGCTCATAAAACTTTTCTCTTTCACTTTCTTTAATCCCCGCACTTCCTGCTTTAAGCAGTTGGTCAATCTTATCAGAAACTTTCTTGCCAACTTTCTTGCCATCAGCAGTAAGTTTGTAAGGATTTTTATATTTTTGCAAACTGTTTTCATCCACAAAAACATAGCCTTCTTTTTCAAGTTCACGAAGTGTTCGTGAAATTGTCGCCTTATCTTCCCCGCATAACACACAAAGTTCGGTGGAAGTTTTCCCTTCCTTGTGATTAAAAAGTTGATAAAGACAAGAAACATGAGTTCCTTTCAAACCCCAGTTTTCCATTTCCTGTTTTTTAATTCTTTGAATGGAACGATTTATTTCCATAATTAAAAAAGTAAACTTATCAAAACGTTCGTTCATATAACCATCCTTACACTTATATAGTATATAAAAAAATTGTTGAAATGTCAACAATTTTTGTTGAATTTTCAACAATTTTAAAATTTTTCTTAATTTGCTGCTCTGTCACTGTCATCAGAATTGTTTTCAATCTTAACCATATTTGATGAAATTGAAATTCTTCGGCAAGAAACTTCATAAGCGGTTTTAACTTCAATCTGACCATCAGGCGAAGTTTTGGAATATTCACGAGATTGAATTCTTCCTGTAAGTTCCACCTTGCAACCAACATTTTGTTCTGCCATAAATCTGGCATTTCTTCCCCACAAAATGCAAGGAACATAATCGGTCTTATGATAGTTTGGTCTGTTTACAGCCAAAAGAATGTCGCAAATTTCTCTGTCAAAAGGAGTTTTGCGATAAACTGGATTTTTACATAAAAAGCCAGTCAGTTTAACTTCATTTAAATTTTCTTCCAAACTTTCACAAAGTTCAATTTCTTTGGCAAAAACATGCAAAATAAGTCTGCTCTTGTCACTGACAAGTTTGTTATAACTTCTATACTCCCCACAAACTTTAACAAGGTCACCTTCTTTAAGTGTTTTTCCAACCAAAGAGCGTTCACTTACAGTCACAGGCACAACATCTGTCACCTTTGAAAGCCTGTCAACAGCAACCTTAAATTCATAAAATTCTTCACCTTCAACTTGGTGAGATTTTTCAAGTGTCGAACAAATTTTTCCTGAAATCAAAGCAAAATTTGTGGTTTCTTCTTTTATAATGTTCATAATTTTCCTCCTAGTTTTTGTGTTGTATTCCATTTCTATCCACAGTGTAATTGTCTTGATAAACCAATTCTGAAATTGATGTAATTTTGTAACCTTGAACTTTAAGTTTGTTCAAAATTAATCTAAGTCCATCAAGGATGTTGTCAGAATTGTTATGCATCAAAATTATAGAGCCGTTTTTAACTTTGGAAGTCACTCTTCCTGCCATTTCGCCAGCAGAAAGTCCTTTCCAATCCAAACTGTCAACATCCCATTGAATGGTCTTTAAAGACAGTTCTTCGGCTGTTTCAAGCAATGTGTTGTTGTAAGAGCCAAAAGGCGCTCTGAAAAGTTTTACATCTTTTCCTGTAACTGATTTAATCTTGGAAATTGAAGTTTCCAATTCACTTCTTGTGGTGTTTTTGTCAAGTTTAGCCATGTCAGGATGAGTGTTTGAGTGAGTTCCAATTTCATAACCAGCGTCCGCAATCGCTTTGGTCATTTCTGGATAATCATCCACCCAAAAACCTACAAGAAAGAAAGTTGCAGTGACATCAAACTCTTTCAAAATTTCAATAATGCCTTGTGTTTTGTCCGCACCCCACGCAGCATCAAAAGAAATTGCCACTTGCTTTTCGGTTGTTTCCACATTGTAAATCGGCACCTTTCGCGTTGAATATCCAAAATAAACCGAAGCGGAAGTTGTCCCATTAATAGAAATCGCCAAAAGCACCATAACTAAAACCATTGCAAGAAAGATTCTGATTGTTTTTGATTTGATAACACAGAAATGCATACAAACCTACCTTTTATTTTAAATATATAGATTAACTTCAACAACCAAAATTTTGTCTGATATTTTCTCAAATCAGTAAAAAATGTCGAAAATCAATCTTTTACACAAAATAATATATTTGGATAAACAAAAAAATAGAACATTCTGTTGTGTCCTAAATAAAAAAAGAAGCAAAAATTTTTACTTCTTTTAATAACCCCAATAGAAAATTTTTAATTCTGTCCTGCCATTTAAAATAAACCAAATATCATTCGACAATTCATTTTCTGTTCCGTTTATATTTACAGAAAGTTTATCGTCACTACTTTGAATTTCACCAAAATACAAAACATTTTTAACAGTTGTATAATAAATATTGGTTTGTTGATCTTTATAAACACAACAATTAGACACAACGCTTTTTGCATCACAATTAAGCAATTTTAAATCAATTTCAGACATTGAATTTGCTTGACTTTTATCATAAACACATTTGTCTAAATTGCAATTTTTTGCAAAACCAACTATTCCACCTGATGTTTCCATGTTTCCACCAGCCAAAACATTTGCACTGCAAGAAACTGCTGTAAAACTGCAATTTTCTGCTAGACCAACTATTCCACCAAAATTGTTCATTTCTGGATTAACCAAAGTGACATTAGAATTTTTGAGAATTTCTTTCTTAAAATCAAACAGTTCAACTGGAATATATTGACCATTATTTTTTAAATCTACATTTAAGTTGAAATTTCTGACAAATTTAAATTTAGTGCCTTTTGCATAGCCAACAATTCCGCCAACATTTGAAAGCCCTTTAACCAAACCATTTCCATTAGAAACAATATTGACGTTTTTAATGGTTGCATTTTCAGTGCATCCAAACAAACCGACATTTTTAAGGTTTAAAGTATAATCATCCACAGCAAAGAATTTCAAATTTGAAATAGTGTAATTATTTCCATCATAAACGCCTTTGAAAGGAGTTTTAACAGTTCCAATAGGATGCAAATTTTCATCATCACTAAAAACAATATTTCCTGTCTGTTTAACAATATAACCTTCAAAAGTGTTTCCATTCAAAACACTGTTGCTAAGCCAAATTAAATCTTCAGCAGAACTGATGCTGTAAACTCTGTTGGTTGGATAAATTCGTTTGTCTGTCACAGAATAAGAAACATATTTTGCTTTTAAGTTTAAAGGCTTGTTTGTTGTGAAATCAAATTCATAGTTGTAAACAATGTTCCCTGAAATTTCTTCTATTTGAGAAGGAACACTGATAAGTTTGTCTTCTGTTTCATTGCTGTAATAAAGACCAACAAATCTAAACTCTTTTCCATCCATAAGACTTAAAGAAACTGTTGCACCATAATAAACTTTAAGGTCTTTTTTAAAGTCACTTTCAAACATAATGACTTCACCACCATTGTTTGGCAAATTGTAAGTTACTTTAACTTTGTTGCTGAAAGAAAATTCTTTGTTTAACATTTCTTCTTCATTTTTATCTTCAACAACTTTATCATCAACAACATTTAAACCATTAAATTGAAATTGTTGAAGAGAAAAATAACAATAAACTTCAATTTTGTAATCATCTGGCAAATTCATAATAAATTGGCCTTCATTGCCTGCTTCGTCATATGCATTCATCGTGTAATAAATAAACGCTGTAAAAATATTGTCATAATAAACAAACCCATTTTCTTTATTTTCTTCTTTTAAAGGTCTGCTGCTTCCATGTGCCTTTAAACTATAATTACCATCACTTCCCGCTTTATCCATAGAAACTGCAAAAACGCTTTTAGAATCTTGTTTCCCAATGTCACTTGAATTTAAAATTTCGCTTGGAAAGAATGTTACATAACCAACATTTTTAGTGTCTATTATCCTTGCAGAAAAATCATAGCCTTGAGAATAATTCGCTGAAACATTATAAATATTTGAATTTGTTGAAATCTCAATCTTCCCTCCAAAATTGGAAGATTCATATTGTCCCAGACTTGTCAACTTATCCGACATTGCATGAGCATTCAGCCCAACTTCCGTCCCACTCTCTTCAAGATATAATTCAATGTAGCCTTGATTATTTAAATTATCTTTAAGATCATTAGTTGTTAACTTAACATTCACATACTTATATTTCTCTAAATCTGAACTTGCTTTAAATCCATCTTCATATAAGACTATTTCATTATCATTGCTTCCAGTAACAGTCAAATAGACTTTTTGTTGGGATTTATTTTTATAATAAATCTTATATTTTAATCCAATTGCAAATAAACCTAATTCATGATTATAAACTTTTGGTCCAATTTTAATTTCTTCCATATCTCCAATTGTTATTTGCTTTTCTGAATATATATTGTTGTTTATTTCTCCAACCGAAAACCCAGTGCTGCCAGTGTAAACACTTTGAAATCCATTTGGGCTTGGTTCTAATACAGAATGATGCCGTGTATTAGGATCAGTAGACACCAATAAATCAAATGAAATTTCATTACTTTCCCTAAAAACAATTCTTAAATATTTAGGGAACTTTGAAAATCCAGTTATTTCAATAGTTGAATATTTACTCCCATTCTCTCTCTTCAAACTAGACGGATTTTCAGTCAAATTTTCACTTTTGTCATCCCAAACAATTCTATTTTCACTTGGATAAACAACATCATCGCTGTTAGATATTGCATTATCTGATTTATACACCCACTCAATGCTATGTAACATCTTACCTGCACCCGCAGAAACAGAAACAGTGTATACATTACCATTTCCAATTTCTGTTCCGTTGTAACTGCCATGTGTATTACTTACATTATAATCAATACTATTATTCCCATCGTAAAAACCATATTTTACAACAGCCTCTTCTCCCCAAAAAACAGAAATCCCTTTCCATCCAGCACTATCAAAAGTTATTTCTTCAGTTTTAGTATCTATTTCTGTATTTGTAATAAGATTAGTCACAGGTCTTATACGGTCAACAGTATCAAAAAAATGAATTACATAACCATTAATTTTAATGCCAGAATTTAATTCTATTTTTATTTTATATAGACCGTCATTTTGATCAAAAATAACTGCTTTATAAATTTTTCCATAACCTTTATATTCTGAATATTCACTTGTATCATTAATATTTTCACCTGTGATTGGAATTGATGCTGATTCGTTTATTTCAGTTGAAAAATAATGGTTAATTTGAGTAAGTGAATTTTGATTTTCAATATTTGTGTCTACATTTTCAGAATCTGCCGCTTCTGCTTGTTGTGGTTGAAAATTGAAACCAACAGAAAAACCTATGCCAACACTTATTGACATAAACATAAAAACTGACAGGACAACCATCAGAACTTTTTTCATATATTTATTATAAACAAAATTTAACAAAATTCCAAGAAATTAAACAAAAATTACGACAATTTTACATTTATTTATTTTAATTATAAATAAAAAAGGTGGACATCTCCACCTTTTAATCAATAAAATTGTAAACTCCTAAAAATTTCTTTTTAACTTCATTGTTTCCAACATTTAATCTGTCTGCTTGCTTCATTTTTTTCTTTTCAAGCAAACTGAAATCAAGACCATGGTCAACAACAAACTTATCGGCAAGTCCAACATAAACAACATAAGCATTTTTGCCAGAGAAATTGACATATTTAACACCTTTTCTGTTTCTTGAACTTATTGGCACAACCACACAATTCAAACGCTTAGCAAAACCATCACTTGTCATAACCACAAAGTCATCTGACAAGTTTTGACCAGCGTAAACAACATAGTCATCTTTTTCAATGTTGATGGCTTTCACACCACCAGAAATTCTGCCTTGAATTGGCACTTCACTTTTATCAAAGTTTACAACATTTCCGTCTTTACTGAAAACACCAAAGGTTTTGCCTTTAATTTCATGTTCTACATTGATGACCTTGTCATTTCCAGAAAGTTTAACAACTTGATAGAAACTTTTATTTACAACACAGTCTTTTTCGGTGCTTCGTTTAATCATTCCTTCTTTTGTAAAGAAAGCAATATCTCCGCTTCCTTCAACCTTCAAAACAGCAACTGGACTTTCAATTACATCTGCAGATTTATCAATCTGTTTAAGGGTTAAACCCTTGTCACGCCACTTACCTTCTGGCAATTTTTCCACTGTGGTTTTCAAGCAATTACCTTGGTCAGTGAAAATCAAAATTGTGTCTGTGTGTTTAACAGGAAGAAGAGATGTGTGAACATTAAACAGTGTAGAGCCATCAACTAATGTTCGTTGTGACTTTGAATAATTTTTTGCACTGATTTTTTTCAAGGTTTTTCCAGCAGTCACAGCAACAAAGAAATCTTTTACATCTTCAACATCTTCAACTTTTTCAAGCTTAATTTCTTCCCCATGCTTACTTTCGCGAGAGCGTCTTGGCAATGCAAACTTTCTTTTAATTTCCAAGATTTCACGCTTAACAACTTCAAGTTGAAGTTTGTGAGATCCCAAAATAGTTTCCAATTCCTTAATGCGTTCTTTTAAAGCAGCCAATTCTTCTTCAAGTTTTGTTACTTCCAGATTGACAAGTCTTGCAAGACGCATATCCAAAATTGCTTGTGCTTGTTTTTCAGAAAGTTTAAACTTATCCCTAAGTCTTTGTCTTGCTTCTGCAACATTGGCAGAAGTTTTGATGATTTTAATGACAGCATCAATGTTTTTAATGGCAATTAAAAGCCCTTCAACGATATGTGCGCGTTCTTTTGCGACATTCAAATCAAACTTAGTTCTTCTGACAACGACATCGCGTTGGAAAGCAGTGTAATAAGAAATGATGTCCATAAGCCCCATAAGTTTTGGCTTACCGCCAGCAATGGCAACCATGTTTATGGCATAAGTAACTTGCAAATTGGTTGATTGATATAAAAATGCCAAAATTTTCTTTGCATCTGCTTCTTTCTTCAAACGAATGACAGCACGCATACCGCTTCTGTCACTTTCATCACGAATTTCGCTTATAACGGAAAGTTTTTCTTTATTCTTTTCTTTAAGTTCGGCAATTTTTTGAAGCAACAACGCCTTATTTACTTGATAAGGGATTTCAGTAATAACCAAACTCTGTTTATCACCATTCTGTTCAATTCCAACCTTGGCACGAATGGTTATTTTACCCTTACCAGTTTCATAAGCACTTTTAAGTCCATCACCAAAAATAAGTTCGCCACCTGTTGGAAAATCTGGACCTTTGATGATTTTCATCATTTCATCAAGTTTAATTCTTGGATTGTCAATATAAGCCACAACCCCATCAATTACTTCGCCAAGATTATGTGGTGGAATGTTAGTAGCCACACCAACTGCAATTCCAGAAGCACCGTTAACCAAAAGGTTTGGAAATCTTCCTGGTAATACATCAGGTTCTTTCAAAGTGTCATCAAAGTTAAGTCCCCAACGAACAGTATCCTTTTCCAAATCACGCAAAAGTTCCATGGCAAGTGGAGTCATTCTTGCTTCAGTATAACGCATTGCAGCAGCGCTGTCACCATCGATTGAACCAAAGTTTCCATGCCCATCAATCAAAGTAGCCCTTAAAACAAAGTCTTGTGACATTCTGACCATGGCATCATAAACGGAACTGTCACCATGTGGATGATATTTACCCATACAGTCACCAACAATTCTCGCTGACTTTCTGTAAGGTTTGTCAGGCGACAAACCAAGTTCAAGCATAGAATACAAAATTCTACGTTGAACAGGTTTTAAACCGTCTTCCACTCTTGGCAATGCTCTGTCCATAACAACATGCTCTGTGTATGGAATCATGCTGTCATGAAGCACATCTTCAAGTGACTTAAAAAGCACGCCAGAATCAGAGCCACCATTGTTTCCGCCATTAGAATCGTTGTTTCCATTATTTTCATTTGAAGTGGTTTCATTGTTTTCTTCTTCGGAAACAACTTCTTCCAAAATTTCTTCTGAAACTTCTGAATTTGTTTCTAAATTTAAAACATCATTTGAGTTATTAACCAAAATTTCAGTTTTTCTTTCATCTTTTTTTTCTTCAAAGTTTTGTTGATTTTCTTTATATTCCATTGTTTTTTCTTCCTTTTGAGATTTTAAATTTTGCGAATAAGACCATATATCAATCTGCCCATCAACAGGCTGTTGTTCATGTTCTTCCGAATTTTCTTCTTCACTTGGTGGAAGAAGAAGTTCATCATAACACATTTGCCCGTCAATAGGTTCGATTGACTGTTTTTCAAACTCATCATCGTCATAATGTTGGTCGTTAAACATCAAAAACCTCAACTTTTAATTAAAATTAAAAACAAATCATATTTAATCGATTTTTTTATAGTTTTTCATAAAGGCATCTTCTCTGTCAAAGTTTGCATGCTCGTTGATGTAAGCCTTTCTTTCATCAATGGCATCACCCATTAATGTAGTAATCATCTTTTCTGCTTGTGCAGCATCTTCAATGGTGACTTGAATCAGCGTTCTGTTTTCTGGATCCATAGTTGTTTCCCAGAGTTGTTCTGGATTCATTTCACCAAGCCCCTTATATCTTTGAATTAAATAACCTTTTCCAGCATGAGCAACCGCTTCTGGAAGTTCAGCATCCGAATAAACATATTTTTCATAATCTTTTTTATAAACCTTATAAAGTGGTGGAAGCCCAATATAGACATGTCCATCAGTGATAAGTTGACGCATATAGCGATAGAAGAAAGTCAAAAGAATGGCACGGATATGAGCGCCGTCTTGGTCAGCATCGGAAAGAATGATAACTTTGTTATATCTTAAAGTAGACAAATCAAAATCTTCTCCAAAGCCTGTGTCCAACGCAGAAATAATCGTTCTTATTTCTTCATTTGCCAAAACTTGGTCGACACGTTTTTTCTCGGCATTCAAAGGTTTTCCGCGAAGTGGCAAAATTGCTTGAAATCTTCTGTCTCTTCCCTGCTTAGCACTTCCACCCGCAGAATCTCCTTCCACGATAAACAATTCGTTCTTCTCACGATTCTTAGATGTTGAAGCAGCAAGTTTTCCAACAAGATTAAAGTTTTCAGCACTGTTCTTTGCTCTGGTGAGTTCTTTTGCTTTTTTTGCCGCCAATCTAACTTTTGCCGCTTGAATCGCTTTGTTGACAATAACTTCAGCATAAGTGGCATTTTTCTTGTCTGCAAGCAACTTGTTTAATTCTTGAATAGCCAAGGCTTCAACTTCCGTTCTTGCTTCAGGATTTCCAAGTTTTGTTTTGGTCTGACCTTCAAACTGAACATTATTCATGTTGATGTTGATGACAGTAACCAAACCTTCACGGAAATCTTCCCCCAAAAGATTTGCTTCTTTTTCTTTCAAAAAGTTGTTTGCCCTTGCATAATCGTTGAACACTTTAGTGAAAGCACTTTTAAAGCCAATTTCATGCATTCCGCCTTCTGTTGTTGGAATGTTATTGACATAAGAGAAAGTGTTTTCTGTGTATGAGTCAGTTGAAATAAAACTTACTTCCAAATAAACAACTTTGTTTTCTGCTGTGATATAAAGCGGATTTTTAAACAAAGGATTTTTCCCTTCAACCAAATATGACACAAAATCTTTAATTCCACCTTCATAGTGAAATTCACTTACTTGCGAAGTTGGTTGATCTGTAACAATTATTTTAAGACCCTTATTTAAAAATGCCAATTCTCTTGCACGTCTTAAAATGGTTTCAAAATTAAATTTCTGGTCACCAAACACACGCTTATCAGGAAGGAATGTAACTTTTGTTCCACTTTCAGTGCTTGTCCCAATTTCTTTAAGCGGACCAACAGGAATCCCACTGTGAACTTTTCCATTTTCATCGGCATAAGAATGAAATTCAATATAATATTTTTTCCCGCCCTTGTTGATGGTTACATTGCACCATTCAGACAACGCATTAGTTACTGACGCCCCCACGCCATGAAGCCCACCAGAAAATTTATAGTTTTCATTATTAAATTTTCCGCCTGCATGCAAAGTAGTGTAAACAACTTCAACACCGCTCTTTTTAAGAGTTGGATGAATGTCAACAGGAATACCACGGCCATTATCTTCCACCGTTGCACTGCCGTCATTATTTAAAGTAATTTTAATTGTGTCGCCATGACCATTTGAAATTTCATCAATGGCATTGTCCACTATTTCCCAAAGGATATGGTGGAAACCCCTTGAACTTGTTGTGCCGATATACATCCCTGGACGCAACCTAACAGCGTCAAGTCCATCCAGCACAACTATGTCTTTTGATTCATATTCTTTTTCTGCCATATAAACTCCATTATTAATTATAACTAAGTTTATTATAACATAAAACATCAAATAAAAAAAACAAATTTCGCGTTTTATCAAGATTTTATTTGTTGTATATTTATACATATTTAAGTATATTTATTCTTTAAATAAAATTCGTATATTCTTTTTAACAAATTCAAACAATATAATAAATCAAGAGGTTTTATATGAAAAAAATTGTTTTAACAGGTGGCGGAACTGCAGGACATGTCTATCCTGCACTTGCAGTTGCAGAAAAATTAAAAGACTTTGAAATTCATTATTTTGGAAGCAACGGCATCGAAAAAGAAATTTTGTCAAAGCATAAAAACATAACCTATCATGAAATTCCTGCTGTTAAGTTGGAAAGAAAGTTGACATTAAGAAACTTGCTTATACCTTTCAAACTTATTTCATCAATTAAACAAACAAAAATAAAACTTAAAAATCTTGCACCCGACATAATTTTTTCCAAGGGTGGATTTGTTGCCGTGCCAGTTGCCATGGCTGGAAAAAAATTAAACATTCCAATTGTCAGTCATGAAAGCGATTTAACATTTGGGCTGGCAAATAAAATCATTCTTAAATCTTGCAATGTAATGTGCACAAGTTTTTCTGACACAGCAAAGAAAAACAAAAAGTGTATTTACACAGGCCAGCCTATTCGTCAAAAAATTTTTGAAGGTCAACCTTTAAGACTTTTTAAAAATAACCTTCCTTGCATGCTGGTGCTTGGCGGAAGTCTAGGAGCAAAATTCCTAAATGAAATCATCTTTGACAATCTCGACAAACTGACAAAGAAATTCAACATCATTCACATAAGCGGAAAAAAGAATTTTCAAAACATCATACATGAAAACTATAAAATTGTTCCTTATGCTGAAAATATAGAAGACTATTACAAATCTGCTGACATAGTTGTTGCTCGTGCTGGAAGTGGCGTAATAAACGAACTTCTTGCTCTTGCAAAACCAATGCTTTTAATTCCACTTTCAAAAAAATGTTCTCGTGGTGACCAAATAGACAACGCTAAACTTTTTGAACAACTAGGTTATGCTCAAGTGTTGCAGGAAGAAGAATATACTTTTGAAAAATTTTCTATGAAATTAGATTTTCTTACAAAATTTCATGAAAAAATTGAAAAAAACATGAAAAAAACTGCAAAAAACAATGCAGTCGAAAAAATTTGTTTAATAATAAACGACAAAATTAAAAATTAAAACTAGAAAAATTTGGCATTCCATAACCTTCACTATTCAGTTCAAAACCAAGCGGTCTGCAAGTTTTAATCAATTCTTTTTTCACCTGCAAAGGCGATAAAGAATTGTTTTTTTCAAGCATTAAACAACAAAGTCCTGCAATCATAGGGGTTGCCACAGATGTTCCGCTCAGTGTTGTATAAAAATTGTTTACTCCACAAGAAATAATGTCCACGCTTGGTGCAACCATGTCAGGCTTAACATTTTTCAACGCAGGTCCGCGAGAAGAAAATTCTGCCATTTCAAAAAATTGTTTATCATAATTTGTTTTGCCATATCTATTGTCATCAATTCCACCAACAGTGATTATGTAAGGACTTATTCCAGGAGATTTAATTGTCTGGAATTCTGGTCCACTGTTCCCTGCTGCTGCAACAACCACTACTCCACTTTTCCATAATGCTTCAGCACCAAGCATAATAGGGTCATTTACTCCAAGTGGTTCGCTTCCAAAACTCATGCAAACAACTTTAATGTTGTGCTTTTTATGGTTATCGAAAATCCATTCCATAGCATCCAAAATTTTATTTGCACTTGCTTCACCTTGACCATTCAAAGCCTTTAAAGAAAAGATGTCTGCTTTAGGAGCAATGCCACTATATTTAAAACCAGACAAAACTCCACTTCCAGCACACACTCCTGCAACAAATGTGCCATGCCCGTTGTCATCATAACATTGATTTTTATTGTTTACAAAATCTTTAAAAAAAGCAACTCTGTCTTTCCCAATCATGAAATCGCAATGTGGGTTTATTCCTGTATCAATGAAAGCAACCCCTATGCCCTTTCCAAATAATTTTGATTTTTCAACAGAAAGAATCTTTTTGGAAAGATACATAAGCGAGTCAACATGCGAAAGAGAAGAAATGTAATCAACAAATTCAAAGTCAGAAAGAGCCATAATTTCTTTCTTTGAAGCCAAACAATAAAAAGAATTTATGAATAAATATTCATCTAAAATATGTATATCATTTTGCTTTAATTGATTTTTAGTTGCCTGTAAATTTCGCCCAAAAACGAAACATGGAATTTTATGAGCAGTGTCTAAAATCTCAATTTCCTTTAAAATCCTTTTGTCAATTTTAAATGCTTTCATCTTATGCTTTCAATAATCCTTTTTATGTTTTCGTAAGTCTGTTCTGGTAAATACATCTTTATTTTGTCAATAGAGTTTACAAGCAAGTTCACATCAAAAGTGCCATTTTCTTTTTGTTGTTGAACTTCTTTCCTAAACCTTTCCATAAGTTCATCAGAGCCCAAATCTTTCAAATCCTCATAAGATTTTTTCATGTTTTGGTTTTTATCTTCTTTAACCGTATTTTCACTTTTTGGCATTTCACTAAGTTTCATATTTCACTCCAATAGTCTAATATATGAAACAAAACAAAAAATTTACACTAAATCAAAATTTCCAGCATATAAATAAGCATGAACGAAAATAACTTGAACAACAATCATTCCCCTTCTTATTATCCTGATGAAATGAATTTTGACGCCAAGACTATGTCTTTTTCTAAAAAAGAAACAACAAGTCAAGAACAACAAAAAGCAACGGCATCAAACACCATGTCATCTCCATTTTCAAATATGAACATCTCCAGTCTTTTAGGCTCTATGAATAATCCAGAAATGTTGACCAAAATTTTAGGAAACAACACCAATCCGCTGACATCTCTGCTTTCCAGTGGACTGACAAACAATAACACAAAAAACTCTTCAACACAACAAAAAGAAAAGTCTTTAAACACCAAAGACTCATTTGAAGAAATTTAATAAAAAATTAGGAAAGCATATTCCTAATTTTTTTATTTAACAATCAAATTGACAAGTCTTTTTGGAACAACAATTTCCTTAACAATTGTTTTCCCATTTAAAAGTTCGGAAACTTTTTCATCAGACTTTACTGTTTGCAAAACTTGATCGTTGGAATCATCTGCACCAACTTCAATTCTTGCAACAATTTTGCTGTTTACTTGCACTGCAATTTCAACAGTGTCAAGCATAACCTTAGAAGCATCAAATTGCGGATATTTTTGATTGTGAACAGAATATTTTTCACCAATTTCTTCCCACAATTCTTCGGCAAAATGTGGTGCAGGTGGAGCAAGAAGCACAATCAAATCTTTCATGACTTTCTTGCAAAGAGCCACATTCTTCTTTTCTTCTGCGTCGTATTTATACATGGCATTAACAAGTTCCATAAGTCTTGCAACAGCAACATTAAAACTGAAAGTTTCAAAGTTTTCAGCATAATCTTTAATTGTTCTGTTTAAAGCAAATTCCAAAGCCTTTTCCGAATCACCATAAACATCACAATCACCTTCAAGTTTTGCCCATTTAACACAAATACGCTCGATTCTTTCCATAAATGCTTTCATATGTTTAATGCCATCGTCAGCCCAAATTCCGCCGTCAAGATATTTCAAAGAAAACATCATATGAAGCCTTAAAGCATCACTGCCAAATGTGTAAACATAGTCATCTGCTGTTTTAGAACTGTTTCTCTTGCTCATTTTTTTGCCGTCGGAGCCTAAAATCATACCTTGATGCACCAGACGCTTAAATGGCTCTTCAAAATCAAGTTTACCAATATCTTTCAAAAATTTTGTTATAAATCGAGAATATAACAGATGCCCAGTTGCGTGTTCTATTCCGCCAACATAGCAGTCAACAGGACAGATTTGATTTACATAATCCTTAGAGAAAATTTCATCATCACAGTAATGAGATTGTGGATAACGAAGCATATAATAACTGGAATCCACAAAAGTGTCCATAGTGTCTGCTTCGCGTCTTGCTTTTGCACCACAAACTGGACAAGTGGTGTTGATGAATTCTTCGCATTTACCAAGTGGACCTTCACCTTCTGGTTTATAATCAGTCACATGTGGAAGCACAACAGGCAAATGCTTTTCAGGAACAGGCACAATTCCGCAGTGTGGACAATAAACAATTGGAATAGGACATCCCCAATAACGCTGTCTTGCAACCGACCAGTCACGCAATCTGTAATTTGTTTTATATCGACCTTTGCCTATCTTTTCAAGTTTTTCAACAATTTTAACTTTTGCTTCTTCACTTGAAAGTCCATCAAACTCTTCACTGTTTACAAGTTTTCCATATTCAGTGTAAGGAAGTTCTTGTTCTTTCCCATTTTTGTCACAAATAACTCTTTTGATTTCAAGACCATATTTCTTGGCAAAATCAAAATCTCTGGCGTCATGAGCCCCAACACCCATAACCACACCTGTTGCATAAGTTGCTATGACATAATCAGCCACAAAAACAGGCACTTTTTCTCCAGTAATTGGATTTATCACATATGTACCAGTAAACACTCCAGTTTTTGGAGTTGTTGTGCTGGTTCTTTCAATTTCGTCTTTTTTAGTTGCTTGCAAAACATACTCATCAACGGCTTTTTTAAATTCTTCCTTAACCAATTTTTCTGTCAAAGGATTTTCTGGCGCAATAACCAAAAAAGTTACACCAAAAAGGGTGTCAGCACGAGAAGTAAAAACAGTAAGTTTTGTTCCATCTTCAGTATAGAAATCAACTTCTGCCCCAACGCTTTTGCCAATCCAGTTTCTTTGCAAACTTTTGGTCTTTTCTGGCCAATCAATGTTGTCAAGTCCTTCAAGCAATCTTTCAGCATAATCAGTAATTTTAAAAAACCATTGTTTCATGTTTTTGTGTAAAACTTCACTTTCGCAACGCTCACAATGCCCATTCACAACTTGTTCATTGGCAATAATTGTGTTGCAGTGCGGACAAAAGTTTACTGGTGCTTCTTTTTGATAGACCAAACCATGTTTATAAAGTTGCACAAAAAGCCATTGTGTCCATTTGTAATATTCGCTTTCACAAGTGACAAGTTCATTTTCCCAATTAAAAGTTGCACCCAACTCACGCAACTGTTTTTCCATAACAGCAATATTGTGCTTGGTGCTGTCTTCTGGATGGATTCCAGTTTTTAAAGCATAATTTTCCGCAGGAAGACCAAAGGCGTCAAAACCCATAGGTTGAAAGACATTGAAGCCTTGCAATCTTTTAAAACGCCCAAAACTGTCAGAAAGACCAAAGTTCCACCAATGTCCAAGATGCAAATTTGCCCCACTTGGATAGGAAAACATTTCAAGTAAATAAAATTTATCTTTTAAATTTTTATCATCAAATCTGTAAAGATTATCTTCTTCCCATTTTTTATTCCATTTCTTTTCAATCTCAACGAAGTCCATAAAAATCTCCTAATTTAATTGCTCTGTTTGTCTCCCATAACAGAACTTGCAGAAACAAGAAATGTTCCAGCAACAAAGAACCAAGTTTCAACTTCATTAGTTCTTAAAAATTCAGCAATTTTTCCTTCCCATGTTGCAAACACTTCAAGTTGTCCTGTTTTAAATGCCATCAAGCAAACTGCAAGAGTTATAAAAAGCACAGCAAACACAAGCAACCAGTTGTTTTTAAAACTGAAACACAAAAACAACAAGGTGCAAACAAGGTTAGATAAACTTACAACATACAAAACTTGTGCCAACGTTATTCCACAAAAATATTTCATAACCACACAAGCAACAACACTTACAGCCACTCTTACGCCAAGACTGATAATTTTAAAGCCTACACCCTTAATTACACACAAAGTGTAAATAATAAGGGCAAGTTGTGCAAGTAAAAACAAAATGTCTGCCAAAGCCAAAATAACACTTTTCTCTTCTTCCCCAACCTTGAATTTAATGGTGTATATTAATTGTTCTGGTTTCAAGAATGAAAGACAGAAAACAAGTGCAACAATAAACAACAAAAAAACTGACAACAGAATTTTCTTTTTTGTAAACTTGAAGAAAAGCATAGAAAGCACAAAACATAATGCAATAGCAATAAGAATAATGTTGTTGTAAATCATATCAATATTTTCAATTTTATTTCCAAAAACGCGAAACAAAATAAGCCCAATAATCAACAGACCAAAAACAAATAATGTGATTGTTTTAATTTTTTGTTTATTTTCCATTTTCATATAAATATATTAGCACAAAAAACTTCATTTACAAAGCAATTTAAACCAATTTTACAATCGAAAAACTGCAAAATTCAGAAAATAAGTTATTTTACTTTACAAAATGGTTAAAAAAATATTATAATGTTTAAAGTTATGGAGAATTATATGGATAAAGAAAAAATCAAAGTTATTATTGATACTGACCCAGGTGTCGACGACATCACTGCTCTTTCTTTTGCTTTTGTTGAAGAAAGACTAGACATTAAACTTCTTACAATTTCTTATGGTAACCTTGATGTTTACACCGAAACAAGAAATGCTTGTCACCTTCTTGACATTTTCAATAAAGACATTCCACTTGTTACTGGCTATCCAAAAAGATATTCTGACAGTTTGGAAAATGCAATTTTCTTGCATGGAAGAGATGGAACAGGAAAATATATTCCACCAAAAGAAACCATCCGCAAACCAATCAAAAAAGATGTTGCTGACGCCATGTATGAAGTTTTGCTTGAAAACCCACATGAAATCACAATGGTAATTCTTGGACCACACACCAACTTTGCAAGACTTCTCATCAGACACCCAGACGCAAAAGATTTGATTAAAGATGTCTTGATGATGGGTGCATCTCCAAATGGAATTAAGGTTGACCCTAACCATAAATCTTTCAACATTCGCACTGACCCTAACGCATTTAAATATACTGTCGACGCAAAATTGCCAATCACACTTTGCCCTTCAAGAATTGGAAGAGACACAACACACTTCACTTTCAAACAAGTTAATCAAATTTCTAAGATGAACGATGTCGGCAAAATGTTGTCACTCACATATCAAACATATTGGGAACCACACTATAAAGATAAACGAATTGCAAACTGCGACCTAAGCACAATTTACTATTTGCTTTACCCTGAAATCTATAAAACAGAAAATGCAACCATTGATGTTGATGTAGACAAAAACCCAGGAAAAGTAACCGCTAAATTTGACAAAAACGGAAATGCAAAATTTATCATGAAAGTAAACCGCAAAAAGTTTATGAAGATTGTGTTTAACCAAATCCATAAATTTGACGGCATAACAATTGAAAATCTTAAAAGACAATAAAAAAAAGAGTAGGATTAAAATCCTACTTTTTTTTACTTAAGTTCAATTTCTTGCCCAATCTCAGGCAAAATAAAATCAATATCAATTTCAGTTAAAGTTTTTCTTACGGCTTCTAAGTCAACAGGATAATCTTTTTCATTATCTAAATGACAACAAACCAATTTTTTAACACCCA
Organism: uncultured Eubacteriales bacterium; assembly: GCA_949878485.1. Classification (GTDB taxonomy): domain Bacteria; phylum Bacillota; class Clostridia; order Christensenellales; family UBA1242; genus Caccovivens. The sequence continues at coordinate 18,806 of CATLAM010000004.1, read as the reverse complement.
TATCTTTTGCCATAAGCCCTGCTTCATAAGCAGACATAGTTACACCATGACCTGTAACAGGAGCAAACATATAATCGGCTTTATAATCATTATTGAAACAAATCGTATCTGAAGAAATATAAAGACTTACACCATCTGCATAAACAATAAAACCAACATTTTCAAAAACTTCCCCACCACTGTATTTCATTTTTGGCAAGAAACCATGAACAGCCTTAACAACTTCAATGTGAAAATCTTTCAAATCCAAATTGTCACCTGCTTTTACAACTGTAAAATTAAATTGTGGGTATTTGTTTACAACTTCGCTTGTAGAAAATAAAGGTGCATTCAACTGACCTACTACATCGGTATAAAAATGGTCGCCATGCTTATGTGTAATAAACACCGCATCAGCCTTCTTCCAATCTTCTAAAAATCTCTCTTGGTATTTTAATTTACTTGGGTCAATTAAAATTACCCCCCCCGATTTAGACGTAATTTGAACACAACTTTGTGGAAATTTTTTAATTTTCATATTTACTCTCCTTATCTTTTATTTAAAACTTTTTGCAAATGCTTTGCGATTTTGTCATCTTTACACATTTTAAAGAAATTCTCTTTAAAAAAGTCATAATCTATTGTGTCTTTCAGAAATTTTTGATCAATCTCTTTCAAAATGCTTAGCATATCATTATGAGTAACATTTTTGATTTCATCCAAAATTTGTTTATTTTGTTTTTCTGGAACTGCTCTTTCTTTTGGATAACCGTTTCCACCGCTTGTTGACAAAAGTTTGTCAAACATATTTTCAAGGTCAAGTTCGCTTCCCCAACCGAAACCTTTTGCAAAAGCAAAACTTGCTGCGTTGCCGTCATTAATTTCACGAAACATAAACGCATCGCTTGCGTCAGTTATGTGTCCACACAAAACATTTGGAAAACTGTTGAGTGCAAGCATAGCCCCTTGTCCAGTTCCACAACCAGTAATCACAAAATCCACTGCTTTACTGTTAAGCAAAATTCCTGCTAAAAGCCCTGCCTTTACATAAGTTAAACTGTGTGCATCATTGTCGCCAAACATACCAAAGTTTATCACTTCATCGCCATACTTTTTTGCAACTTTTGAAAGCACATTAAAAATAAGTTCGTTTTTGCTTGCTTGGCTGTTTTCATTTATAAGTGCAATTTTCATAAATTTCTCCTTATTTTTTTGAAATCAAGTCATTAAATGCTTTTTGCAATTTTTCCAAAGTGCTTGTGGCACTCTTTTTGTCTTTCGCCCTTACAGAAAAGTAAATCTTAAGTTTAGGTTCTGTTCCAGATGGTCTTGCACAAATAAAACTACCACCTTCAAGTTCGTAATAGAAACAATTTGTCACAGGAAAATCTTTTTCAATTTCAGTTTGCGTTCCAGTTTTCAAATCAGTTTTCAAGTTTTGAGAATAATCCCTTACTGAAACAACTTTTGCAGTTCCAATCTTTTTTGCAGGATTTACTTTCAAAGGATCAACAACCTTGTTCATGTCTTTCATGGCATTCAAACCTTTGAAAGGAATGCAAATATTACAGTCTAAAATGTAACCATATTCATCATATATTTCTTGCAATCTTTGGTAAACGGTCTTGTTTTGTGTGGCATAATAACAAACCATTTCTGCAGTCAACATTGAAGCAACAACTGCATCTTTGTCGCGAGCGTGAGTTCCACGAAGATAACCACAACTTTCTTCAAAACCAAAAACAAATTCATGTGAATGGTCTTGTTCCCAAATTTTAATTTTTTCGCCAATAAATTTGAAACCAACAGGAGTTTCAAAAAGTTCAACACCAAACTTTTCACAGATTGGTTTTGCCATTCCAGTTGAAACAAAACTTTTAACCACCGCAGCGTTTGCAGGAAGTTTACCGTCTTCTTTAAGTCTTGTTAAAACATAGTCTAAAAGCAAAATTCCGACTTGATTTCCCGACAAACCTTCAAATTCGCCTTGAAGGTTTTTGACAACAACGCCAAGTCTGTCACAATCAGGGTCTGTTCCAAACACGACACTTGCACCAATCTTGTTTGCAAGACCAATTCCCATTGAAAGAGTTTCTTTATATTCAGGATTTGGCACTTCAACAGTTGAAAAGTTGTAATCTTTGGTTGCTTGATCAATAACAACAGTTGTGTTTATTCCAATCTTTTTCAAAATTGTCGTCACTGGAACATAACCCGACCCATGAATAGGAGTGTAAACCAATTTCAAATCTTTTCCAACTTTTTTTATTGCTTTTTGGGAAAGTGTAAGTTTTGTAAGTTCTTTATAATATTTTTTATCAACATTTGCAGGCACAGTTTTTATATATTTCTTTTTTTGTTCTTCTGTTGGAATTGGAAAGCCAAGATAATCCGTGATTTTATCAATGAAATCCACCACAACTTTTGTGTCTTCCACGCTCATCTGAGCACCATCTTGCCCATAAACTTTATAACCATTAAATTGTTTAGGATTGTGTGAAGCAGTCACCATTATTCCAGCAATTGCTTTCATTTCCCTTACAGCATAAGAAAGCATTGGAACAGGATGCACATCATCAAAAACAAATGCAGGAATGTCATAAGAAGCCAAAACTTCAGCAGCACCCAAAGCAAACTCTTCACTTTTAAGACGAGTGTCATAAGAAATCACAACACCCTTTGCCATAGCCTTTTTGCCAAGCGTTTTAAGAAATTCACAAAGTCCTTGTGTTGCCCTTTTAACAGTATAGATATTCATCATGTTTGTGCCATAACCAATTATGCCACGCATCCCAGCCGTGCCAAATTCAAGTTCTTTTCCAAAACGATATTCCACTTCTTCAGCATCTTTTTCAATTGCTTTAAGTTCTTCTTGTGCTTCAAGACAAAGTCTTTCATCTTTCAGCCAAGACTTTAACATTTTCAATTCTTCACTTTTATTTACAGTTTTTTCTGTTGTATTTTTTTTCATCATTCACCTCAAACAAATTATAACACAACACGATTTTACATCAAAACGAATTTATGGATTATAATAACTAAAATTGGCTATTGACAACCCCACCCCGTTATGTTATGATGTCATTATGAAAGGAGCAAAAAATGAACAAAAATGAATTTGAAGTTCCACAATATTTAAAAGACCAATATAAAGAATTTGCTGAATTTATTGTTAAAAACAACTGCAAAAGAAAGGGAGAAGAAAATGGAAAAAGATAAACATATCTATTTTGACCTTGACTCTGATGCTTTGCGTATTTTATCTGAAATTGATAAAGAAACCAAGGACGGCATATACTTCGATTATACAACATCAAAAATTCCGCTTGTAAGAAAATATTTTGGTTATTTCTATTCAGTTCTTCAAGCAGCAAAAAATGATTACATACGCCTTTCAATTGGAAACACAATTTTTCATGAAAACAATTATTCAAAAACAAGATTAGAATTTATGAAAAAATATTGTTATTTTCCAAACATTGACATGGTCAATTGTTGTGATAAACTTGCTGAAGTGGAAAAACTTGCAAACTTATATTGTTTACCTTATAAAAAATCAAACATAGAATATGACGCTCCACTTCAAAAAATTTATAATGCTGCCATACAAAAAATCACTCCATCAAACGACGCATATGCCATGGCTGATGCTGTTGTTTGGGGTTCAAACTTTTTAACAGCAAATGGTCAAGACTTGACTTTCAATAAATATAAGCCACAAGCAGGAAATATTAGAACTAAAGGTATTATAGAAATTAACAAACAAAATGGATATTTTGATTCAGAAAACAATGAAACATCAAAACCAATTTGTATATCCGTATTAGGTCCTATTATAAAAAACCATATAGACACAATGTTATTTATTAAAACAAATGACAGCACAAAAGTAAAAGCAGACAAAATTTTGGAATAACAAAAAACTCAAAACTATTTGTTTTGAGTTTTTTGTTTATTCTTCGCTTACTTTTCCATGTTCAAAATAAAACTTTCTTTTGCAAAGTTTTTCGGCGATTTCTGGTCTTGTGCAAGCCAAAATAAGAGTTGTGTTTTGAGATTTCAATTTTTTAATCATACTTAAAATTGCTTCCACATAGACATCAGAAATGTCATCAAAAATGTTGTCAACCAAAAGCAAATCAATTTTTCTGAAAGCAAGACGAACAAGCGACAAAATATATTTATCTTCTTTTCGAATGTTTTTAAGTTTTTCATCGCGAATTCTTTCAAGCGAATATTCAATGATGGCGTCATTAATCATCTTTTCTGCTTCTGCTGGTTTGTAACCTTTTTTATTTAAGATATATTTAAAATTTTCATATACAGTTTTATTCTCCAAAAACACAGGACAATAGGCCACATACCCAACATTGATGTCAGTTTTGAAATCAATTTTTTTAATTGGAATTTTGTTTATATAAATTTCACCACTGTCAAAATCTTCAAGTTTGGCAATAACACGAAGAAGAGTTGTTTTTCCACTGTCTCTTTCGCCAATAAACGCAACACTTTCGCCAGTGTCAACATCAAGACAAACATTTTCAAGTGCATTAAATTCTTTAGTGAATTTCAAATTCAAATTTTTGATTGATAACATATCATACTCCTATATAAAGAATACAATATTTAATCAAAAAATAAAAGCAAATTCAAAAAATAACATCAAAAACCCTTACTTTTCTTTATGTTTTTTGACATTTACAGTCACTTCTTCAGAAACTTCTTCACTTAAAACCAAAATCTTTTCTTTGGTTTCTGGATTTTCTTTAATCTGCCCAGCCACCACTCTGAAAGTTAAATCGACATCATTATTTGATGTAAACATATAAACATGATTGCCAAATTCTTTATATTTAACATAGTCACCTTCGGCTGAAACTCCGTTTGCCATGTCAATTAAATAAGTAAGATTATACCAATAATCTTTTTTTGCAAAAACCAGCGTAACAGGCTTTTTATTTTCTTCATTGAAATTTAAAACCTGTCCTTCAACACTTGCTTTAATCTGCACATCTGCATATTTATCTTCCAATCTTTCATCTTCATCGACAACCAGTTTAATGGAATAATCCGTGCTTAAAGCACCTGTGGTTTCGCTTATATGTGCAGTTCTTATCACAGTTTCGTTTTCACAAGCAGTTGTCAAAAAACAAAAACAAACACAAAGAATAATCAAAATAAACTTTTTCATATTCATATTGTGTTCGTTTTGCGTTAAAATATTTATCTAAATCAAATTTTTAGAAATCTACTTCAATCAAGCCATATTTGTTGTCGGCACGCTTATAGATTACATTAACTTTTCCAGTTTCAACATTAAGGAAAATGTAGAATGTGTGATCAAGTCTTTCAATGGCATCCTTTGCATCTTCAACAAGCATAGGTGTGATTGTAAAAGATTTTTTACGAATAATTTCTGGCAATTTTGTTTCTGGTTCTTCTGCAAGAAATTCATATTGTGGCTTAGGAGCACGCTTACTCTTTGTCAATTTTTGTTTGTTTCTGACAATTTGTCTTTCAAGTTTTGGAAGTGCCAAATCAATATTGTCATACATATTTCCGCTTACAACTTCAGATCTGTATAATACACCTTTGTTTGTGATGTTTATTTCCAATTTTTCGTTGTTTGCTTGTTTAGAACAAACAACTCTTGTTGTGGCATCTTCGCCAAAATATTTTTCTAATTTTTGCAATTTTTCTGTCAAAACATCCTTAAAACGGCTGGCTATTTTATATTTTTTTTCAATAAATGTTATTTTCATAACGACCTCCTTTAATTAAGATAATTTTAACAAATTATATGCGTTTTGCCAAACGAATTTACACATTTTCAGAATCAAAAACCAATTTTTCTCCAACAAGACTTACTTTAATCGTTCCATGTCCAGAAAGACTGCCAAGTAAAATCTTTTCAGCAATGCGATCTTCAATTTCTTGCTCAATAAAACGCTTAAGCGGTCTTGCACCATAAATCAAATTCGACCCCTTTGCAACTATATACTCAATTGCATTAGGTGCAACTTCAATCTTCAATCCCTTTGAAGCAAGTCGCTTATTCAAATTGTCAATCATGATGTTGGAAATCTTAATAAGGTCTTGTTTTGAAAGAGAATCAAATATGCAAATCACATCAATTCTGTTGATGAGTTCTGGTTTAAACTTTTTCTTTAAAGCATCCATATAAATGTCGCGTTCGCTTGCCTTTTCTTTGCTTTCAGTGCCAAACCCAAGTTGACGTTGTTGTCTGATTTCGTTTGCACCAATGTTGCTGGTCATAATCACAATAGTGTTTTTAAAACTAACCAATCTGCCCTTGCTGTCCGTAAGTCTGCCATCATCCAAAATTTGAAGCAACGCATTCAAAATTTCAGGATGAGCCTTTTCAATTTCGTCGAACAAAACAACACTGTAAGGTTTTCTTCTGACTTGTTCAGTCAACTGACCGCCTTCGTCAAAACCAACATATCCTGGTGGAGAGCCAATCAATTTGGAAACAGTATGACTTTCCATATATTCACTCATGTCAATTCTTATTATGTTGTTTTCATTGTCAAACATTGCTTCAGAAATTGCCTTAGAAAGTTCTGTTTTACCAACACCAGTTGGTCCCATAAACAAGAAAGACCCAATCGGACGCTTACTGTCTTGCAATCCAACTCTTGCTCTTCTGATTGCTTTTGAAACAGCGTTAATCGCTTCATCTTGCCCAATCACACGCTTGTGCAAGATTTCTTCCAAACGCAACAATTTTTCCTTTTCACCTTCAGTAAGTTTCGTAACAGGAATTCCCGTCCACTTTGAAACCACTTCAGCAATTTCATTTTCTCCAATTTGTCCGCTTCCGCTTTTCTTGACAATCTTGTCATTATGCTTTTTAAGTTCAATTTCAAGGCCCGCAATTTCAGATTGCAACTTTGCAGCCTTTTCATAATTTCTTTGAAGTGACGCTTCATCACGACTTGCTGAAAGTGATTTAATTTTTTCTTCCAAGTCACGAACAACCTGTGGCTTTAAGGTAAAATTGACTTTTGCACGCGAACACGCTTCATCAATAAGATCAATTGCCTTGTCTGGCAAACTTCTGTCAGTGATATATCTGTCGGAGAGATTTGCTGCCGCAACAATTGCTTCGTCTGTAATCATAATTTTATGGAATGCTTCATATGTGTCTTTCAAACCTTTCAAAATTTGAATAGTTTGCTCAACTGAAGGAGGATTAACCATAACTGGTTGAAATCTTCGTTCCAAAGCCTTATCTTTTTCGATATATTTTCTGTATTCATCAGTTGTTGTCGCACCAATGGTTTGCAACTCTCCCCTTGCAAGATAAGGCTTCAACATATCAGCAGGGCTGGTTTCACCTTTCTCACTTCCCGCTTGTGCAAGAGTGTGAATTTCATCAATAAAGACAATGATGTTTCCACTGCTTATAATGGTTTCAATCACATCTTTCAATTTCTCTTCCATTTGACCGCGATATTTCGTTCCTGCCATAAGTCCGCCGATTTCCAAAGCATAAACACTTTTGTCCTTAATTTCTTCTGGAACATCGCCACTTGCAATAGCCTGAGCCAAACCTTCAACAACGGCAGTTTTCCCAACCCCTGCTTCACCAATCAAACAAGGATTATTTTTTGTTTTACGACATAAAATTTCAATAACTCTTTGAATTTCTTCTTCTCTGCCGATGACAGGGTCAAGTTTATGTTGCCTTGCTTTAAGAGTTATATCGCTTCCCATTTCCAACAATTTTTCTGGCAAAGTGCTTCCTACTTGCGAATTATCTTCCGTTCTTTTGCTTGACTCCGAACTTTTAGCCACTTGCAAAGAAGCCAAAAGTTTTCCCCTGATTTCATCTATGTTTACGCCATAAAAGTTTTCCAAAATTTTGGTTGCATAACAACTTTTATTGGAAAGAATGGAAAGTAACAGATGTTCTGTGCCAATGAAAGAATGTCCCAAATCAAGCGCCAATTGTTGTGCAATTTGAAATAACTCTTTTGTTCTCGGTGTCAATTCCACACTTCCAAACAAAGACACTCCGCTTGCAGATTCTTCAAACAATTGAAAAAGTGAATTTTCTGTCACTCCATAACTGTTTAAAAGTTTGCTTGCAGTGCAATCACTGACGCTGACAAGTCCATATAAAATATGTTCTGTGCCAACTAAATTACTGCCAAAACGCAAAGCAATTTTGCTTGCATTTTTAATCACCTTTTCTATGCTGTCAGAAAACAAACCATTATTTAAAGCCATAATCCACCTCCAAAGATTTTATCCAAAACTTATCATTTTTTAACAAGTTCTTTAATCTTTCTATTTATATACTTGCTTCGCACATATTCTTCCTTTAAATTAAAAGAAAAATCTTCTGTTTCCTTTAAATTTGCACTGGAACACTGCACAGCAAGCCTGTCAAAAGCCTTATGGTCAAGAATTTTAATAAATCCAAGCGCATCTCCAAACTTTATAAGTGACAAAAATTTAATCATTTCTTTTTCTTCCAAAAAAGTGCATTCTTTCAAAACTCCAAATGCTCTGTAAATTTCATCCACAAGTTTGTCATGATCTCTGGAAAGAATGTCTTCTCTGGCAGAAACTTCCATTTGAATGATGTTGAAAACATAATCCGACACACTGTCAATAATTTCTGTTTCACTTTTTCCAAGCGAATTTTGATTGGAAATTTGAAAATAACTTCCAAAGTCGTCACTGCCTTCACCATAAAGTCCCCGAACAGTAAAACCAGATTTTCTTGCTTCCTTTTTAATCAGTTGCATATCTTTACATCTTTCCAACGCTGGCAAAAACAACAAAACTGAAGCACGCATCCCTGTCCCAAGATTTGCAGGACTAGATGTCAAAAAACCATAATCGGATGAAAAAGCCATGTCAATCTCTGACAGCAAAAAATCATCCATTTTTTTTATTTTTCTGTATGGCAAATAAAGATTAAAACCATTTACAATAAATTGTTCTCTAATGTGGTCTTCTTCATTTATCATGACAATCATATGTTCGTCATCACTCAGTGCCACCATGGAATAATCTTTATTTTTAATAAGTTCTTTGCTTATAACATGCCTTTCCAAAAGCACATTACATTCATTAAGTGACAAATTGTTAAGTCTAATAAAGTCAAAATCGGCAAATTTAACAAGCGCACTTGAAACCTGCTGTAAAATATTTTCAGCATCATTTTGACTTGTTAATTTCGTGAAAAAATTGAAGCCCGAGAAATTTCTGGCAAGTCTTATTCTTGAAGAAATTGCAATATTTTCAAAATTTTCTTCCATTCTCTCCCCAATTATTCTTTATGTTTCTTTCCACCATACATTTTGTCAACTGCTTTCTTAATTTCCGGTAAGTCATAACAAAACTGACAACCAACAAAACCAGTTTCCAAAATTTCTTCCACCGAAGTGTGACAAATTGGACATTCTTCCATAACTATTCCTTTTCAATGCCTTTCATAGTCAAAGAAATTCTTTTCTTAGCAACATCAATAGACATAACCTTAACTTCCACAACATCGCCGACTTTCACAACATCACTTGGATGTTTAACAAAACCATCTGAAAGTTGAGATATATGCACAAGTCCATCTTGATGCACACCAATGTCAACAAAAGCACCAAAATCGACAACATTTCTGACAACGCCAGAGAAAATCATGCCTTCTTTCAAGTCTTCCAAATGAATTACATCGCTTCTAAGCACTGGTTTTGGCATACTTTCACGGATGTCACGACCAGGTTTTAAAAGTTCGTTTGTGATGTCAGAAAGTGTAGGAACACCTACTCCGCAAGCCTCTGCAACTTTATTTTCTCCTTTTTGTTCCACCATTTTTGGAAGCAAAACAAGGTTGTTATTCTTTACATCTTGCTCAGTTAAATCAAAAAGTTTCAAAAGTTTTTGTGCTGCGTCATAACTTTCTGGGTGAACAGCAGTGTTGTCAAGCACATTATCTCCACCAACCACACGCAAGAAACCTGCACATTGTTCATAGGCTTTTGGGCCAAGTTTAGGAACAGACAAAAGTTCTTCTCTTGACTTAAAACCTTTTGACTTTGTTCTGAATGCCACAATATTTTTTGCAATTGACATATTAAGCCCAGAAACATAAGACAACAAACTTGGAGAAGCAGTGTTCAAGTCAACACCAACACTGTTAACACAATCTTCCACAACCCCAGTCAAAACTTCAGTAAGTCTGTTTTGTGGCATATCATGTTGATATTGACCAACACCTATGGACTTAACATCAATTTTAATAAGTTCGGCAAGTGGGTCTTGAAGTCGTCTTGCAATCGAAACCGCACTACGCAAATTTACATCATATTCAGGAAATTCTTCAGCAGCAAGTTTTGAAGCAGAATAAACAGAAGCACCTGCTTCACTTACAACTGCATAACTTACTGGATGACTGACATGTTTAATAAGTTCAGCAACAAAAATTTCAGATTCTTTGGACGCTGTTCCGTTTCCAATGGCAATAATGTCAACCTTATGTTTTTCAATCATAGTTTTCAATTTTTCCATCGCTTCTTCTGTTTTAGAGCGTGGTGGAGTTGGATAAACAACAGTTGTATCCAAAACAGAGCCATTTTTGTCAATAACAGCAATCTTGCAACCATTATGATACCCAGGGTCAAAACCAAGAATAATGTTGTTTTTAAGTGGAGATTCCAAAAGAAGTGGTCTTAAATTGACTTCAAACATCTTAATCGCCTGTTCGTTTGCACTGTCTGTCAAATTGTTTCTGCATTCTCTTTCCAAAGATGGGAACAAAAGTCTTTCATAAGCATCAGCAATAGTTTCGTCCATCAAAGTGTTTGTGTCAGCATTGTCTTTTTTGAAATATTTTTCAATTACTGGAATTGTCAACTTTTCATCAATAACAATGTCAACTTTCAAACATTTTTCGTTTTCTCCACGATTGATAGCCAAGATTCTGTGACTTGGAAGCGATTTAACTTCTTGTTTAAAATTGGCATAAGTTTCATAAGTTGCACTGTTTTCGTTTTCAAGCAAAGAGCATTGAATGAAAGATTTTCCCGCCAAAATCTCACGCAAATCTTTTCTAAGTTCAGCACTGTCAGAAATGCGTTCTGCAATGATGTCTTTTGCACCAGCAATGGCTTCTTCCACTGTTTTAACTTCTTCAGTGATATATTTTTCTGCTTCACTTAAAATCACATAGTTTTTAGACTGAGCCTGCAAAATGTCAGCCAAACCTTCCAAACCTTTGGCTATGGCAACAGATGCTCTGGTTTTACGCTTTGGTTTGTAAGGACGATAAATATCTTCAACTTCTGTAAGTGTCATCGCTTCAGAAAGTGCCTTAGCAAGTTCGTCTGTCCACTTACCTTGTTCGGTTATCACCTTTTCAACTTTGGCTTTTTCGTCTTCTAAGTTTCTTAAATATTTCAATCTGTCTGCAAAGTTTCTTAAAACTTGGTCGTCACAAGAACCATGCATTTCCTTTCTATATCTGGCAATGAAAGGAATGGTGTTTCCTTCGTCAATCAAATTTATTATGTTTTCTGTATAATCTGCTCTTAAACCAAATTCGCTTGTCAATTGTTCATTTATTTTCATTTTTTAATCTCCTTTATTTTCTTGCTTAATCGTTTGATTAAGTCATCATATGTGCAATTTAAAAGTCCACAAAAGTTGCCCTGTTGCCAAATCTCACCACACATCACAACCAGTTCGACATCATGTTTAGATTTATTCCAAACCAACTCTTTTAAGATGTCATTTTGAAGTGATGCATCTTCTTCCAAAGAATTTCTAATCAACACAAAATTTGCTTTTTCGCCAATGCGAAGCTTTGTAAATTCAAAAATGTCATTTGGATTTTCACAAAGAAATGTCCCCGAAAATGCCATAAGCAAAACATCTTTTTCAGTCAAACAATTTTCATCTTCAAATATGCCACGCACTGTCAGCAACATTTGTCGCATATATGCAAACATGTCCACTGAATAAGAATAACCGCTTCCAAGTCCAACAACAAAATCCAAATTTTTAAGTTGCAAAACATTTGTCATTCGTCTGCCAACTTTTCCATCTTCACTTGGACAAATCACAGTGTTGTAAATTTCATGTTCTTTTAAAAAACGAAAATCATCTTTTTCCAAACAGTTTCCACCGATAAGCACAGGATATGTTCTGTCCAAAAAGCCAAAGTCTTCCAAGATGTGCGTAAGTGGTTTTCCATAGGTTTTGTCAAGCGTGCCAAGTTCATCCAAAGTTTGACCAACTTTCATATAAAGTTTCAACTTATTTTTGGCAACATCGTCACTAATATCATTTAACTCTTGTTCGGACATTTCGTCAATGTCATGCAAAATCGCAAAATTTTTATATCCATTTTCTGTTCTGGAAAAATCAATAAACATCGCTCCTGCCATTAAATTTTTCACAAACATAACATCTTGCACAAGTTTGATTGTTTCTTTATCTAAGTCTTCCAAATTAAATTCTTTTTTAAACGCTGTCACACTGTCACAGAAAGCATTTTGAAAAGGTGGAATAACATAACCAAAATGACAATCATAAACTTTTTCAGCACTTTCACAGTGATTTTGCCTTTTTTTATAGTCTAAATCATCATTTTTCATTATTATTTCAGAAATAATTTCATTTTCAACAACAATGTCGCAAACATAATCACACGCTTTTGCAAAGTCAACTAATCTTGCATTAATAAAAACTGACTTATTTAATTTTTTTAATCTGATAACACGATTGCCGTCATCTTCCACATCTTCAAATTTTTGTGGAATAGCAATTCTAGAAAACTTTACAACATTATCTATATCTTTGTTTTGCATAAATATATCAGAATACTCCCATAAATATATTACATAAACATTATAACAAAACCTACTTAAAAAAACAAATGAAACAGCAAACAAAACAAACTTAATTTAAAAAATGAAAGGAAAGATATATGCAAAATTTCCCAACAATTTTACATGTCGATGTCAACAACTTTTTCGCTTCAGTGGAATGTTCCACAAACCCCTCATTGAAAGACAAACCCGTCGCAGTTACTGGCAACCCAGAAAAGCGAACAGGAATAATTTTGGCAAAAAATGAATTGGCAAAAAAACAAGGTGTGCAAACAGGCGAAGCAATTTGGCAAGCAAAACAAAAATGTCCCGACCTTGTCACAGTAGAGCCACATTACAATCTTTACGAAAAGATTTGCAAACAACTTCATGCGTTATATTTAAACTACACCGACCTTGTTGAACCATTAGGTTTAGATGAATGTTGGCTGGACATTACACCATCTTTAAACTATCTTAAAAAAAGCGGAAAACAAATCGCCGATGAAATTCGCGAAGAAGTCAAAAAACAATTTGGTTTCACAGTTTCTGTTGGAGTTTCTTTTTCCAAAATTTTTGCAAAACTTGGAAGTGACCTTAAAAAACCTGATGCAACAACAATTATTGAACATGAAAAATTTAAAGAAAAAACCTATCCCCTGCCATTAAACTCGATTGTTGGAATTGGGACAAGACTGACAAAAAAATTTGAAAAAATGAACATAAACACAATAGGCGATTTTGTTCATTTGGAAGAAAAATTTGTTAATGACATAATGGGAAAAACAGGAGTAGAACTTCATCAAAAACTGCGTGGCGAATTTTTTGTGCCAGTAAAATGCTATTATCATTTAATTCCGCCTAAAAGCATCGGTAACGGAACAACAACAATAACAGACATAAAAAACGAAAAAGACATAAAAAGTGTTGTTAATTTTTTAAGTGAAAAAATTGCACAAAGACTTGCCAACAAAAATTTTCAAGCATCATGTGTAACTGTCACTTTAAAAACAAATGAATTTGAAATATTCCGGCATTCTTACACAATAAGCCCAATCCGAAGCAGTGAAGAAATAACAGAAACCGCCATGCAAATAATAAAAAAATATTGGAAATTTGAAAAATATGTTCGTGCTGTAAGAGTCAGAGTTTCCAATTTGGAAAAAATTGATAAAGTGGAACAACTTTCTTTTTTAAAAGAAGAAAAAAACAATCTTCAAAAATCGATTCAAAAAATTAAAAACAAATATGGAAATGACAAAATTTTTCTGGCAAGCGACAAAGACATATTCATAAATCACAAAAGCAAAGAAGAATCACCCACAGAAAATTAAACAAGCAGACATGTTTTCTATTCACATATCACAGTTCCATGCACTCCTGCCAAATCAACACTTAATTTTTTAAGAATCGCGTCAGGCACAAATTTTATTGATTGCAGATAAGCGTCAAGCAACACACCCGTTTGTTTAACATAACCCAAAGTAATGTGCGGAATGTTGCCATTGCTAATTAAATATTTATGAGGAACAATCAAATCATTTAATAAATTCAACATTTCATCACAATCTTGTTTAAATAAATTTGTGTCATCAACTTCAACAAATATATAATTATTTTTGACAAAAGGAGATTGAAATTCAATTTTTTTATCTAAAACTTTGGATTTAAAATTTTCAACCAACTTTCTAATTTTGTCTAAATTCTTTTCTTCAATTTCACCCATCAATAAAGTTATATGCGATCTGCATTTACCATCAGCAAAATCAATTTCATTTTTTGTTATTAAAGAAATTTCTTTATTAACATTTTTCGCCCAATTAAAAAGTTTTTCATCTAAGTTATAATTAATATTAATTCTCATAATTTTTTCTCTTTAACTAAATTTTATTTAAATAAATTTAAAAAGTCAAACTTTACACATAATTTTAGAAAAATTATATTTCCAATCAAATTATTAACATTTTTTATTCTATATATGTTATAATTAAATTGAAAACAGATTAAAGGTGAAATTATGACAGGAATTTTTTATTTCAGCGGAACTGGCAACACTTTGTGGATTGCCCAGCAAATTCAAAAGTGTTTTGGCGGAGAAATCAATTACATTCCAACTTACAAAGGTAATGCAAGCGAATATAACCGAATTTTCATTGCCACTCCAATATATTCCTTCGGCATGCCAAAACATGTCTATGAATTTTTGCCAAAACTCAACAAAACAAAAGAAATTTATGTAATTCAAAACTATGGCGGAATGTCAGGCAGAGCAGACAAACTTTTCTTTGACATTTGCAAGGAAATAGGTTTAAACATAAAAAGCATTCACCTTCTTAAAATGCCAGAGAATTTTACTCTTTTTTTTACACCACCAAATTTTTATAAAAACAGAATATTAAAAAAAGCCAATGCAAAACTGGGAAAAATTATAACAGACATCAAAACAGAAAACTATCAAATTCCAAAAAATAAAAAAACACATGAATACACATGGCGAAAAAATATGTCAAACTGGCATTTGATTGGCAAAAATTTTCATGCAAACGAAAAATGCATAAAGTGTGGAAAATGCATTCAAGTTTGCCCTGTGCAAAACATTTCCATGCAAAACGGACAAATCACCTTTTCTGACAAATGCATAGCCTGCCTTGGCTGTTATCATCGTTGCCCAGCCAAAGCAATCAAATATAAAAACAAAAATAAAAAAGACAGATATATAAACCCAAACATCAATGAATATGACATCGGAAAGGATTTAAAATAAAAGATAATCTTAAATAAGATTATCTTTTATTTTTCAATTTATATACAAACTTACTCAACATCATAAAAATTAAATAAACAAACAGACACAAGCCAATGTTTCCAAAAAATGTCGGCAATAAAACAGAATTGTTGATTGCAATAAACATTAAAAATGAAACACCACTAAGTTCAATAATTAATAAAGGCAAACAATAACCTATAATCATAAAAATGCTGCTTAAGATTAAACCTTGAACTAAATGACAAGTATAAAAATATGGAGAAACGAAAACCAATAAACAAACAACAGCCAATATAGCACCAGAAATAATAAGTGCATAACTATAATAATTAAAAACAATCGGAACAGCAATCAATAAGATTGATGCAACTAAAAAAGCAACTGACAATAACATATATTTAGATGATTTTGTTTTTTTTAAAACTAAATCGTCATTTTTTGCTTTTCCGTCAACAATCAACTTATTTTTTACAATCGGAAATTTATCATCAATTATTTGATTTATCTCAGTCAAATTTGTATAGTTAATATAATGTTTTACATCAACGCCCTGCACATTAAAAATAAAATTAACACTGCCAAAAATTTGTTTGTTTTTTGAGCCATAAATTACATATTCAATTCTTTGTATGCTGTCATAATTTAATTTATAAAAAAGTTTTGATTTTTCAACTACACCATCAGAAAAATTAAATATAAAATTATCGTCTATAACATAAACAACATTTTCTTTCTTCTTTTTATTTGTGTTTATGCTTCCAAAAATTACAAAAGTAATGAAACACACAAAACACACAGCAATAATTGGAGCAATAATTCCCATTAAATTAAAACAGCCATAAACAATCGATAAAACTATGCCACCTATGTTAATTAAAACATATAAAGCAATGCTGAAAAATAAAAGAAATTTGATAACAACTTTTGAAATTGTCACCGCTTCAAAAAACTTAGCGTCATAACTTGAAATTTCACTCTTTTCAAAAATTGTGCCTTCTTTAATGAGTTTCTTTTTAAAATCTTTAATTTCTGATTCTGAAAGTTCCAATAAATTCATAACTTTTTCCTTTAAAAGATTATATCACAAATAATTTCCAAATGCACATAAATTGTTATAAAATTCAATTTGAAAAAATTTTGTTTAAATAAAAAAAATCTTCCAACAAGAAGATTTTTAAATAAATAATTTTGTGTCAACTGACAACAAAGTCTTTTTTTTGATTTTTCACTTTTGATTTTGCGACAACTAAATTTTAGCATAAAAATCAAAAAAATCAAAATAAATCAAAAAATAATCAAACTTTGATTTCGCGACGAATTTTTGATTTTGCAAAAATCAAAAAATTCGCATAAACTATTGACTTTCATAAAAAAATAACATATACTATTTGTATCTTAAAAGGAGAAAAATATGTTTAATTCATTTATTTGGTGGCGTTGGTAAAGTGGCGTTCGCAAAATTGTATGTTTTGTGAATGCTTTTCTGTGCGTCACAAAACATATAAATGGATTAGATATTTCAAATATAGTCTTAAAGCCCGTTGGTATGTTTTGTTCAAAAACAATCAACGGGTTATTTTTATCAAAATTAAGGAGATTATACTATGAAAGAAAAAGTTATGTTGACCGGTGTTAGACCAAGTGGAAATCTGACGCTCGGAAATTATTTAGGAGCAATTAAAAATTTTGTTGACAGGCAAGAAACACATAAAAGTTATATCTTTATTGCTGATTTGCACGCAATCACAAGTCCAAAAGATCCGCAAAAATTGAAAGAAGCGGTTTATAATTGTGTGGCTATGTATTTAGCTTGTGGAATTGACCCAAGCAAAACAATTGTGTTTAGGCAAAGCGATGTTTTGGAACATGGCACACTTGGCTTTATTATGACCTTCCAAACGAAAATGGGCGAACTTAACCGAATGACACAATTTAAATACAAATCACAAGCACAAAGCAAAGATGGTGTTGATACAGGCTTATTTGTTTATCCGACTCTCATGGTTGCTGATATTTTACTTTACAACACAAGCATTGTGCCTGTCGGGAGAGACCAACAGCAACATGTGGAGCTTACACGAGATTTGGCTGAAAGATTTAATAAGCGTTATGGCGAAACTTTCTTTATGCCAGATGTGTATATTGCACCTGTTGGAAATAAAATTTTAAACTTGCAAAATCCACTTGAAAAAATGAACAAATCGGATAACGGCGACAACAAAGGCACAATCTTTCTTATGGATGATATTGAAGTTGCTAAAAAGAAAATTATGAGTGCGAAAACCGATAGCCTTGGCAAAGTGCATTTTGATGAAGAAAACCAACCCGGAATATCTAACCTTATGAGTATCTTATCCAAAATAACAAATGAAGATTTTGAGAGTATTGAAAAACGCTTTGAAGGAAGGGGCTATGGCGAATTTAAAAGAGAAGTTGCAGAAGTTGTTGCAAAACTTTTGACAGAAATTCAAGCCAATTTCAATAAATACAACAATAAAAATTTGCTTGATGAAATCTTAGCAAACGGTGCGAAAAAAGCACAACCTACTGCAAGAGATACTCTAAAAAGAGCAACAAAAGCACTCGGATTAAATTAAGAGAGTTCTTCTCTCTTATATAGGCGAATGGTTTAATGGTAGAACTTTGATCTCCAAAACTAAAAGTGTGGGTTCAATTCCTACTTCGCCTGCCAAATTTGATTTATTTTGATTATTTTTGATTTTCTCGGTGGTCAGTTTTGATTTTTAAAGTTTTGATTTTGCGACAGCCAATTTTTTGATAAAGAATCAAAATTTTGGGCAAAAAATCAAAAAAATCAAAACTTTTGTATTTTGAAAAAGGACTTGAAATTGCCAAATTTCAAATCTCAAAAATTGTCATATCTGTATGCAGTGATTAAATACTCAAAAAACACTGTATATTGTGGTTTTTGCAATGAAAAAAGGCCTTTCTAAAAAAAGACTTTTTATACAATATATTTGTGTCAACTGACAACGAAGTCTTTTTTTGATTTCTCGCTTTTGATTTTGCGACGGCAATTTTTTGATTAAAACATCAAAATTAATCAAAAAAATCAAAATAAAAATCAAACTTTGATTTTGCGACAGAATTTTGATTTTGCGAAAATCAAAAGTTTTTGAGTAAGTTTTGAATTTCTTTTTTAGATAAATTTTTATACTTCTTTGAATTAGAATATAAACTATCAGTAGTTATAGGTA
>CATLAM010000003.1 GCA_949878485.1 uncultured Eubacteriales bacterium | reverse complement strand
AGTGTTTATTGGGGTTACACCTATTCTCAATATCAAAGTGCAATCGGGGGGGGTATAGCATGTAATGCAACTCCTAATGGAACATATAACGGAATAAATGTAACTCATAGGTCTGATGGTAGTTTTATTTTGAATGGTAAATATGTTTTTGATCAGGAATTGATTGTGTTAAAACGAACTAATAGAATTAATATACAAGCAGGACAAGAAATTATTTTAGAGGTTGAATATTTTGGTGGATCTGCAATTGGAGAGGGAAGATGTATATTCATGTGGAGATTGTTTGATTCAAACGGAAACAGAATTACTGATTGTGTTAACGAACCAACGATTTCACAAAACTCATATAGTTTTAAAAATACGCTGAGTCATACTTTGACTAATTGCTATTTTGAAATAGATATTTGGAACAGCCCTAATATTCATAAAGATTTCACATTTAATAATGCGATTTATAAAGTCAACTTAATTATTTAAAAAAAGCGGAGAGAAATCTCTGCTTTTTATTTAAAATGGTTTCATTATGTTGTCATTTTCTTTGTTGGACAAACATATTATATAACATGAAAGCAAAAATTTGGACGGTTAATGCTCACAGATTTATGTCTAACCTTGTTATTGTGGTAATGTTGGTGGCAGTTTCTTGTGTCGCCATGTTTGGTGTCAATTTTGTGACATCTTCCACTGTTGTAAATGGTGTCTATTACAGTGGTGACGAAAAATCTGACAAAATTACATTGATGATCAATGTTTATTGGGGGACAGAATATCTTGATGACATGCTTAAAACATTGAAAGATAACGATGTTGTCACAACATTTTTTGTTGGTGGAACTTGGGCAGTTAAGGAAGCCGATATGCTTCAAAAAATTGTCGATGCTGGTCATGAAATTGGCAATCATGGTTATTATCACAAAGACCAAGGCAACCTTTCTGCTGAAAAAAATAATGAAGAGATTGAAACTACTCACAAATTGGTTAAATCACTTGTTGGTGTTGACATGAACTTGTTTGCTCCACCAAGTGGGTCTTACAACAAAAAGACTGTGGAAGTGGCTAAAAGTTTGGGTTACAAGACAATTATGTGGACGGAAGGAAAGGACACAATTGATTGGCGTGACAAAGACAGCGAACTTATTTACTCTCGTGCGACAACAAATGCAAAAGGTGGAGATTTTGTGCTTATGCATCCAACCGAAGCCACAGCAAAAGCGTTGGACAAAATTATTAAGACTTTGAAACAAAACGGACTTAAAATAACTACAATAAGCGAAAATATCGGACAAAATTAGTTGATTTTTTGTGAAAACTGTTTGTTGTTTTGTGCCTTTAATGTTATAATTGACTTAGTAATATGGCGTATTCTGCAAAAATTGCGTCAATTTGTGACCTTAGTGGGGGTTATATGGCAGTTTACAATCTCAACAGCAAAAAGAAAAAAGAAAATTTAAACATAAAAAAGAAAGTCGGTTTTGGTTTAATCGGCTTTGCTTCTTTATGTTTTTTGTTTTTGGTCGGCATTGTTGAACCAGTCCAAGCGTTTTTGCTGGGAATTTTAGGTGTGTTTGGTTTCCCTTTGAGCATAATCATGTTTGTGGTTGGACTTGCTTTGGTTAACAACCGTCGTTATGTAATGTCGAAAAAGTATACAGTTTGTCTGATTTTGTCGATTTTCTTCTTGCTTTGTTTGTTGCAACTTATCATTGTTGGCGGAAAAGGGAATTTGTCTTATGGCGAACATTTGGCGTCTAACTATCTCAGAAAATGGACTGCTGGCGGATTTATTATTGGATTCTTCACTTCTTCATTTGTTTATATGTTCACATTAGCAGGGGCATATATTGTTTCTGTTTTAGGGCTTGTGATTAATGTTGCTTTGCTTATTGACAGTTTAAGTTTTTTAAAGAAAAACAAAACTGCCACTGACCCTGTTTCTGTTCAGATTAAAGACAAGCAGACAAAGGTTAAAAAAGTGGAAGAAACTAAGGTTGTTGAGCCTAAAGAAACAGTTAATGTTGTTTTGAATGGCAACATTAAAGAAGAAAAGGAACAAGAAAAAAAGAAACCACTTACTGCTCGTCAAATTTTGGGACTTGACAAAAAAATTGACAGAGTGGAACTTTCTGGAAAATCACATGAAAGTGAAACTCCAAGAAAGGTGAAAGAAGAGCCAAAGGATTACAGAAAAATTATTCTTACTCCACCACAAGTAAACATTGATGAAATGTTTAAGGACATCAGAAAGAAAAATGATGTTCCAAGTAAGAAAGAAATTCAAATGAATTTTGATGACCTTAAAAAAGAAGAAACTGAAATCAATCCAACTCAAGTTTTCCATGAAGACGAATTTAAGCCAGACAACAAACCTTTTGTCAAGGTTAATTTGCCAGATGTGAAAAGTGAAGAACTTGTGGAAAAGGCTGATGACATATTACGCAGTGCCATTGCTGAAGAAAAACAAGAAAATCCAGACATTTTTGAAAGTGTTCAACAGCAGTCAGTAAGTCAAGTTGACCCAGAAAGAAATCTTTTGGACAGACTTCCAGAAAGAGATAATTCGGGCAGTTTTGAAAGAAGAAGTTTTGATAGAGCAGGTGACAGAAATTCATTTGACCGTTCTGACCGTGACAGAATGTTTGGGAGAGACGAAACAAATGAATTTGAAAGCAAGGAAGAAATTTCTGACAGAAGAGATTTTGGGAGAAGTGCTTTTGAAAACAATGAAACAACTTCTCGTGAAAGAATGTTTAATTTAAGACAGCCAGAGCCTAAAGAAGAGCCTGTTTTGCCACCAGAAGAACCTTATGTTTATGAAAAACCACCAATTGATTACATTACAACCAAAAGTGTGGATTTGTCTACTTTAAACGAAGATGTTGCAGTTAAGCGTGTGCTTTTGGAAAACACTTTGGAAACCTTTGGCGTGCCTGCCAAAGTTCAAGGTGTGGTTGTTGGGCCAGCGGTTACAAGATATGAACTTGAAATGCCACAAGGCGTTTCTGTTAGCAAAATTAAAAACCGTGCAGATGACATTGCTTTGTCACTTGCTGCGGAAGGTGCAATTCGCATTGAAGCACCAATCCCTGGGAAAAATGTGGTTGGAATTGAAGTTCCAAACTCTTCCATCGCCACAATCAGTTTGAAAGATGTTTTAAGTTCTCGTGAATTTATGGAAAGTTCTTCTCCACTTACTTTTGCTCTTGGTAAGGACATCACTGGAAGTATTATTTGTTGCAATATGCAAAAGTTGACACATCTTCTTGTTGCAGGTTCAACTGGCTCTGGAAAGAGTGTGTGCTTAAATTCCATTATTTTAAGCATAATTTACAAGGCTTCTCCAGAAGATGTCAAAATTGTTTTGATTGACCCTAAACGCGTGGAATTTTCAAACTATGAAGCATTGCCACATCTTATTATGCCAAACATTGTTTGTGAAACTCAAAAAGCCATAAGCACACTTAGTTGGGCTGTGGAAGAAATGGAAAGAAGATTTGAAATTTTGCGACTTGCAAGAGTTAAAAACATCGACGAATACAACCAAACAAATGAAGTTTTAAGCGGAAAAATTAAAAAGATGCCATTTATTGTCATCATTGTTGACGAACTTGCTGACCTTATGATGACAGGAAAGAAAGAAGTTGAAGAAAAAGTTTGTCGTTTGGCTCAGAAATCTCGTGCCGCTGGTTTGCATTTGATTTTGGCTACTCAAAGACCTTCTGTGGATGTCGTTACTGGACTTATTAAAAGCAACTTCCCATCTCGTATCTCTTTTGCTGTTACAAGTGCAGTTGACAGTATGACCATTTTGGACAGAGTGGGTGCGGAAAAACTTTTGGGTAAGGGTGATATGTTCTATTTCCCTGTTGGGGCTTCTGAACCTAAGCGTGTTCAAGGTTGCTTCATTTCCACAAACGAAATCAACAACATTGTTGACTATACTCGTGACAACAACAAACCAATTTTTGACAAAGATATTGAAGATGCAATCAATAATCAAAATAAAAATTCTGGGGCAAATAATGGTCTTATCAACAACGATATTGACACATTGCTTCCACATGCTTTAAGGTCGGCAATTATGTGGGGAGAAGTTTCTACTTCAAAATTGCGTTCTAAGTTTGCAATTGGCTATCCAAGAGCGGCACGCATAATTGACCAGATGGAAGAAGCGGGTTATATTTCAACAGCGGACGGGGCAAAACCTAGAACTGTTTACATCACTGAAGATGAATTCAGACAAATCTTTGGTGACCAATACGAATAAGAAGGAAAATTTATGGATAAAAATTTGAAGGGTAAAAAAGTTTCTGCCATTTCTCTGGGGTGTGACAAAAATCGCGTAGACTTGGAAAAGATGTTGTTTGCACTTAAAAGTTATGGACTTGATGTAGTTGATGACATTGGTGACTCTGACATTGTCATTGTCAACACTTGTGCTTTTATTACGCCTGCAAAAGAAGAAGCAATTTCAAACATTTTTGATATGTGTGCTTTAAAGGAAAAAGGTAAATTAGAAAAAGTTATTGTAAGTGGATGTTTGGCTCAAAGACACAAGGCGGAACTTACACAAGAAGTGCCAGAAGTTGACGCAATTTTGACGGCAAATGACAATGCGAACATCTGTGAAATTGTGGAAAAACTTTATAATGCCACTCCTAAGAAAACCAAGAAAGACACAGGCAGACTTTTCACTTGTCATGGTCCTTATGCTTATTTAAAAATTGCGGAAGGTTGCAGTAACGCTTGTTCTTACTGCACAATTCCAAGAATTAAAGGGCGTTATGTAAGTTTTAAAATGGAGGACATTTTAGATGAAGCCAAATATTTGGCAGAAAATGACATTAAGGAAATCATTTTGGTCGCACAAGATGTTTCACGATATGGCGAAGATTTATATGGCAAAAATTGCCTTATGGAACTTTGCAAAAAGTTGATTAAAATTGACGGAATTGAATGGATTAGGCTTCATTATTGTTATCCAGAAAAAATTGATGAAAAGTTTTTAGATTTCATTGATAAACAACCAAAAATGTGCAAATATTTGGATGTTCCTTTCCAGCATGTGGATGACAAAATTTTAAAGAGCATGAGAAGACACATAAACGAAGAAGAAACTCGAAAATTTGTGGAGATGCTGAAAAATCATCCTAATATTGCACTTAGAACGACATTTATTGTTGGTTATCCAAATGAAACAAAAAGTGATTTCAAAAAACTTTGCAAGTTTATTGAAGAAAACAAGTTTGATTATGCGGGCTTTTTTCCATATTATCGTGAAGAAAACACACCAAGTTATTTCATGGACGGACAATTGTCACAAAGGGTTAAAAACCAAAGATTCAAGAAAATTAAAAAGTTGCAAAACAAGATTGCTGGAGAACTTGCTTCTCAAAAACTTGGACACACTTTTAAGGTTTTATTGGATTATTTTGACGAAAGCAAAGGTGTCTTTGTTGGACATACCGAGTTTTGCTCGCCAACAGTTGACTTTGGTGTGGAAATTGTGGATAATGGAAATATACAAGAACGACAATTTGTCGATGTTAAATTTTTAAGTTTTGACGGAGAAAACTTTAAAGGAGAATGTTATGAATCTTCCAAATAAAATTACTGTTGCAAGAATTTGCTTAATTCCACTTGTTGTGTTTTTCTTTCTTGCAAGTTTTATTCCTTATGGAAAGTTGATTGCAACACTTATTTTTATTGTTGCATGTCTGACAGATTTTTTGGATGGAAAAATTGCCAGAAAATATAATATGGTGACCAATATGGGAAAATTTCTTGACCCTATTGCAGATAAAGTCTTAGTTATGGCGGGACTTATTCTTATTGTTGCAACTCCAATCACTGCAAATGGCGGAGATGTTTTGCCACAGCCTGCAATCTTTCCTTATTATGTTGGAATTATCACTTTAATTATTATTTTGGCTCGTGATTTCATTATCAGTGCTTTTCGTCAAATTGCTGCAACAAGAAATATTGTCATTGCGGCTGACATCTATGGAAAAGTTAAAACCACTTTTCAAATGATTATGCTTGTATATTATTTTGTGTATGCTTTTATTGTTGAAGAATTTTATTATGCAATCGCTGGCGTGCCAAATGTGGTGTTAAGCATAATTGGTTATGTGCTTATTGTGATAACTGTGGTTATGACAATTATTTCTGCTTGGAAATATATTGCAAAAAATATTCAGGTGTTGAAAGATGCAAAGTAAAGTAATAATTTTTGCCGAAGAAAAGGCGATTGTTTCAAACGAATATGAAACTTTGGAAAAAGATTTTCTTCAAAGAGGTATTTTTGATGTTCAGATGACCACAACATCTCTTTTTGAAGAATGTGTTTCTATATGCAGGGAAAGCAAAAACAATATTGAACAGACAATTCTTGTTTGCAAGAATGAAATGATCAATAATTTTGTTGAAAGATTGAAAGACGATGATGACACACTTGGTTTGATTAAAGATCAAGCCGTCATCTTAGAGCGTAAAACAACTTTTGGTAAGATGTATTTCATTCCTATTGAAGTGGATTTTGGATCTATCTTAGATGAAATTTTGCCACGCAAGGAAGTGCATAAATGTTCCATTTTTGGCAAAAACAAAAGATTTGTGGAAGATGCTTTTCTAAGTTTTAATGTTAAATTTGCCATGCTTTCAAAATCTTCATTTTTACATATTGTTTATTATTCAGGTAATGTCAATCAGGAAAACTTGTTTTCTGTTTTTGGCGAAAATTTATATTGCAATCAAGACAAAACTTTGGCTTTGTGTTGTCAAGATTTGTTGACACAAAACAATCTTTCAATTTGCATTGCTGAAGGTGTTTCGATGGGTGGACTTAGTGCCAAATTTTGCAACGAAAAGTTGTATTCACGCCTTAACAATTGTCTTGTTTTGTCAAATAATCAAGCGTTTGAAAAGATTGGAATAAACAAGGACTTTTTTGCAGAATATGAAGTTGAAAGCAAGGAAACCGTGTTTGCTGTCGCCAAAAACTTGCTTAAAAAGCAACAAGCGGACATTGTTTTGTCTGTGCTTGGGCATGATTGTGATGCGGGCAGATGTTTTGTTGCAGTTGGAAATAAAGATGAAATCCATGTCTTTTCTTCTGTTTTTTATGGAAACAGAGAAAACATAGTGGAAAATTTGACCGATTTTGCTTTGTTTAGACTTTTAAACTTTTTGAAAGAAAATGAAAAGTCTTGAATTTATTTTGAAAAAAATTGATTATAGGGTATAATGTTTTTGAATTTAGATTAGGAGAAATATAATGGCTGAAAAGAAAGATGCAAGAGAAGAAGCACTTGAACAGGCTCTTCTTAAAATTGAAAAAGACTTTGGCAAAGGTGCAATCATGAAACTTGGTGACACACCATATCAAAAAGTGGATGTTATTCCAACAGGATGTTTAACACTTGACTTGGCTCTTGGAATTGGTGGCGTTCCACGCGGAAGAATTATTGAAATTTATGGACCAGAATCTTCTGGTAAAACAACGGTTTCACTTCATGTGATTGCTGAATGTCAAAAGATTGGTGGAAGAACAGCATTTATTGATGCTGAACATGCTTTAGATCCAAGTTATGCAGAAAGATTGGGTGTAGACACTAAGTCTTTATATGTGTCACAACCTGATAATGGTGAACAAGCACTTAACATTGCTGAAACACTTATTCGTTCAGGTGCTTTCGAACTTATTGTTATTGACTCTGTTGCTGCTCTTACTCCAAAAGCAGAAATTGACGGAGAAATGGGTGATAACCATGTTGGTTTGCAAGCAAGAATGATGAGTCAAGCACTCAGAAAGATGACTTCAGTTGCAAGTAAAAGCAATACTGCCGTAATTTTTATTAACCAACTTCGTGAAAAGATTGGTGTTATGTTTGGAAATCCAGAAACCACAACTGGTGGTAAAGCATTGAAATTCTATGCAAGTGTTCGTATGGACGTAAGAAAGACCGACACAATTAAAGAAGGTCAAAACATCATTGGAAACAGAACAAAGGTTAAGGTTGTTAAAAATAAAATGGCTCCACCTTTCAAAGTTGCTGAATTTGACATTATGTATGGAACAGGAATTTCTAAGTCTGGTTGCATTTTAGACACTGCAATTTCTCTTGGAATTGTAAAGAAATCAGGTGCATGGTTCTCTTACAATGACGAAAAGATTGGTCAAGGTAAAGAAAACACAAAAATCTATTTGGAAAAGAATGCTGATGTTTTGGCTGAAGTTGAAGCAAAAATCAGAGAACAACTTGACAATAAAGATTTGCCTGTAACTGAAACTGAATCAGAAGAAGTTGAAGAAACTGAAGAATAATTAAAACAAAAGAGTGAAATTTGTTAGAAAAATTAAAAATTGAAAAAACGAACTCAAAATAAATGAGTTCGTTTTTATTATAAATCTTGAAATAATAAAGCATTTATGTTATAATTAAACATGGAGGACATTTTTATGTCTAGATTAAAAATAACAAAACAATATGCACAAGAATTTGATTATAAATGTGCTTGTGCAGATTCTCATGGTTTTTTAAGATTTATTACAAATCCAAATGCTGAAAATATATCTTTGCTGGATTTAATAGCAAAGGTTGAAGATGTAATTAAGTTTAAGCCAAATAAAAATAAAGATAACATAAATTTAGACGAAGAAAAAATTTTTAAATGTATGGACGAATTTTTTTGTTTGTATATGCCACAAAAAGCAGAACAAGTCAAATCTATTCTAAATAGAACTCATTCATATTTTATAGACGGAAATGGTGTTAGCCATGTAAATTTTATTTCTGTAAAAAAGGAGGATAATCATTCAAGCAATGTTGGACATTGTGGAAAAAATTCTTTTTTGGAATTTAATGTTTACATTCATAATGCAATTGATGATTTAAGAACAACTGCTCATGAACTTAGTCATGCTCTTAGTTCTCATCATCAGCACTTAATCAAGTTAATTCGGTCAAATGCTTCTATGGAAGAGATAGAAAAATATACTCAAAAAAGATTTGAAAAAGACTGTATTGGAGAAATTGAAAGTTATATTACTGAGAAGTTATTTAACAGATTTCTTATTAAAAAAGGTGTTTTCTCACAAGAAGATTTAAGAAATTACGAAAATGTTCAACAAGAAAGTCTTTTAAATGAAATTAATTTAATAAGAGAAGAAAGAGATATAATAAAAAAATTATCCTGTCCTGTAAGTTTTGAAAGTTTAGATAAATTGGTTAAGAATTTACAAAGACAACATAAAAACAGATTACTTGAAAGAATTGAAAAAATGCATGATGAAAATAAAAATAGTCCATATATGTTTAGATATGTTGTTGGAAGGATTGTTTCTGAACAATGGATGAAAGAATTTGATTCAGCGACAGATAAAGAAAAACAATTTGAAATGTTAGATAATTTTCAAAAATATTTAGATAAAACACACGAATTAAATTTGGATACTGCTTGTGAAAAACTTACAGGACATAATTTTGCTTGCTTAGTAAAAGATTATGTGAATGATAGTGTAAATCAAAATAAAAATATTGATGAAAAAGTTTTATAGAGCATCAAAATTTAATGAAGGCAAAACAATTTTTTAAATTTAAAATTTTGTATGCGTTCTTAGATAACTTTTGATATAATAAAATAATAGGAGAATTTATATGTTTGAAATTGGAATTAGTTCAAATAATGAATGTGGAAATAACATCGCGGAAATATGTGCGAATGTTAAGAATGCAGGTTTTAATAATATCATGATTTCTTTTAAAGTTGGCGGTGAAGAAAATGCAATTTTAGAAGCAAAAAAGCATGGACTAAAAATTCCTTTTGTTCATCTTAATAATAAATACGCAAATGACTTGTGGGCAAAAGGTGAAAGCAATATAGAATATGTAAACGATGTTATAAAACAAATCCGACTTTGTGCAAAATATGATATACATATTGCAGTATTGCATGGCACAGAGGGATGTGCATCTAATTTGGCCCTTCCACCAACACAACACGCTCTGGATTGCATGAATGAAATTTTGAACGCAGCAAGCAAATATAATGTTAAATTGGCGTTGGAAAATTTAGATGCGCCAAATTTTGAACACTTTACATTTTTGTTAAACAATATTGATTCGCAGTGGCTTGGTTTATGCTATGATGTTGGTCACCATAATCTTTATAGACCAGATTTTGACATCTTAGAAAAATATGGGAATAGAATTTTGGCAGTCCATTTGCATGACAACTTAATGGATTGGGAGATCGGTTATGATCATACAAGAGATTTGCACATGTTACCATTTGACGGAAAAATTGATTATGACAAGGTATGTGAAAAGTTGGCTAATACAAATTATGATAATGTTATAATGCTTGAACTTCATAAATTAAGTTGTGGAGAGCCTAGATTATATGATGATATGCCGATTGATAAATATCTTAAAAAAGCAAAAGAAAGAGCATTAAAAATTATTGAAAAAATAGAACAATATAAGTAAAGTATAACTAAAAAAATTAGAAAAAGTTGAGAATTATTCTCAACTTTTTTTAAAATCAAAACTTTTAATTTAAATTAAATTTAATTTTTAATGTTTCTATAATCTTTTAATAAGCATTAAGTTTGAGCCACTTTTGCCTGCCACTAAGCCACTTACAAACACCACTTTATCGCCAGTTTTCAAAATTTTTGTTTCAAGTGCTTTTTTATAAGAACTGTTGTTAAGTTCGTCTATGTTTTTAAAGTTTTTGTCCATAACTGGATTTACGCCGTAAAGAATGCTCATTCTGTTGTAAACTTTTTCGCTTGGTGTGGATGCTATGATTGGCACTTTAGGGCGGAATTTACTGATGTTTTCTGCTGTTGCACCAGATTTTGTGACAGCCAAAACGGCTTTAACATCTTCAGTTTGTGTAAGGGCATAAACGGCATAAGACAAACTTTTGGTGGTGTTGTGAGTTTTAAATTCCACATTTTTTGCAATGGTGTAATTCTCTGTTTCAATGGCAATGCGTTTCATTGTTGCAACTGCTTCCACTGGGTTGTTTCCAGATGCAGTTTCTCCAGAAAGCATGATTGCAGTTGAACCATCAAAAATGGCATTTGCAACATCGCTTATTTCAGCACGCGTTGGGCGTGGATTGGTTATCATGCTTTCAAGCATCTGTGTGGCGGTGATGACAATCTTGCCGTTGTAAATGCATTTTTCAATAAATTCTTTTTGCAAAATTGGCAGTTTTTCATAGTCAATTTCTACGCCAAGGTCGCCACGGGCAACCATGATTCCGTCAGATTGTTTTAAGATTTTGTCATAATTTTCCACACCTTTTTGGCTTTCGATTTTGGAAATGATTTTAATGTCACTGTAAGAAATCTCTTTAAGATATTTTTTTACATCAATGACATCTTGTGCGGAGTTTACAAAAGAAATAGCCAAAAAGTCAGCGTTCACTTCTTTGGCAAAGAGTATGTCTTTTTTGTCTTGTTCGCTTAAATAAGACATTTCTGTGTCGACACCCGGAATATTGATGGATTTGTTGTTGGAAAGTTCTCCGCCATGCACAACTGTGCAAGTGATGTCTGTTGCAGTTGTCTTTTTAACTTTAAGTTCTATATTTCCATCATTTAAAAGAATTTTTGTGTCTTTAGTCAAAATTTTAGGAAGATTTTTATAAGTTACAGAAACTTTTTCTTGATTTCCAAGCATTTCTTTGGTTGTCAAAACAAAATCGTTTCCTTCAGATAAAAACACTTTGCCGTTTTCAAATTGTTTAACTCTTATTTCTGGACCTTTGGTGTCAATTAAAATTCCAATTGATTTACTTTTGTTTGCACGAGCAGTTTTCACAGCGTCAATAAGTGCCATGTGAGATTCATGGGTGCCGTGACTCATGTTAAAGCGGGCAACATTCATGCCTGCATCAATCATTTTTTCCAAAGTTTCAACCTTGCTTGAAGCAGGGCCAATGGAACATACTATCTTTGTTTTGTTCATGTTTTACCTCTTTGTTATCATAACAATTTATATAAAAAAAATCAAATCAAAGTGATTAATTTTAATCAAATTTTTAGTTTTGCTCTGTTTTTTGTTAAATTTTCTACAAAAAAGTGAAATATTTAATCTTAAAAGAGTTGAAAAAAGCGTTTGAATATGTTAAAATAATCTAAACAAACTAAGGAGGGTGCTTATGTTTGAGTTGCTTTTGGCTTTTAAACCTTGGAATGATTTCAGAAGATGGGTTTCCATTGAATGGAACGACACCGTTTTTGCAATTGTTTTGTGTATTCTTGGTGTTTGCATTTGTGGTTTGCTTTTAAGTTTCTTTAAAAAGGCGGTAAACAAAGGAAAACTTAAATGGGTAAGCATTGTTATGATTGCCATTCTTGGTGGCTTAATTGCTTTACTTTGTGTTGCAAGATATTAATTTGATTTTTAAGGAGTTAATTTTATGTTTAACATGTTACTTGATGATTCTACTAAGTTGTATGAACCTTGGATTACCAATTCGTTTCCAATTATAAGAATTGTTTTGTTTTGTTTAGTTGTTGCTTGTGCAATTATTTTGATTGTTACAACGCTTTTGCAAAATCAAGATTCAAGTGATTCCAATGTCATCACTGGACAGCAAGAAAGTTATTATTCAAAAAACAAAGGTGGTTCTCGTGATGGCAGATTGAAACTTATTACAATTATTACTGCTGTTGTTGCTGTGGTTTTGATTATTTTATATTTTGTTTCAATTTTGATTTATCCAGGAAGTGGCGTTTAATTATGACAAAAAAACAAGAAATCTTATCTTTAATTGAAAAGAACAGTTTGGTTTTCTCTAATACAGACAAACTGTTTTTATTCTTATCTTCAGCCCTTAACACTTCAGAAGAAGAAGTTAAGAAGATTTTTTACAACCTTGTTGGAAGTGGGGATTTGGTGGAAATCAGACCAAATAAATTTGTTGTTGTTCCTTCTCATGGTTATGTTAAAGGAGAATTTTTTGGCACAACTAAGGGTTTTGGGTTTGTTAAAGCAGACGGATTTAAGGATGACATTTTTATTCCTGCAAATAAAACTTTAAATGCTTTAGACGGGGAATTTGTCATTGTTAAAGTGCTTTCACACACAAATGAAGGTGTGGACGGAGAAGTTGTAAGCATTTATAAAGAATTGGATGGAATTGTTGGAGCAGTCAGAGTTGTTGGCAACAACTTTTTCTTAGATCCAGACAATAACAAGATTATTATTGATTTGCCAATAATGAAAACTGGCTTAAAATTGCAAAAAAACATGAAAATCTTGGCTAAAATCATTAGAACAGACAAAAAGATTAAATGTGCTGTTCAAGAAATTCTTGGTTTTGAAGATGATGTTAAGGCTTTGGAACTTTCAATTATCAGAGAGCATAATCTTTTTGAAAATTTTCCTTCTCATGTGACTGCTGAAGAAGCAAAACTTCCAAAGTCTGTTTCTGCAAGTCAAAAGAAAGGCAGAGTTGATTTTACTAAAGAAACAATTTTCACAATTGATGGTGCTGACGCTAAAGATTTGGACGATGCTGTAAACATTAAGAAATTTGATAAATATTATGAAGTGGGCGTTCATATTGCCGATGTTGGGGAATATGTTAAACAAGGTAATGTGTTTGATGAAGAAGCGTATAAACGCGGAACAAGTGTTTATTTTCCAACTTCAGTTTTGCCAATGCTTCCAAAAGGACTTTCAAATGGAATTTGCTCTTTAAATGAAGGTGTGGAAAGATTGACTCTTTCTTGCATAATGAAAGTGGATTTTACAGGTAAAGTAATTGATTATAACATCTGTGAGTCTGTCATTAAAAGTGTGGCAAGGCTTACTTATGACGAAGTTTATGATGCTTTGACTGGAAAAAAACTTAATACAAAAACAAAAAACTTGAAGAAAGACTTTGTTTTAATGCGTGAACTTTGTGATATTTTGGAAAAGAACACAATTGCTCGTGGGGCACTTGATTTGGAAGTTCCAGAAGTTCAATTTGTTTTTGATGAAAACGGCATGGCTGTTGACCTTACTAAACGCGACAGAAATGAAGCCCACAGACTTATTGAAGATTTCATGGTTTTGGCTAACGAAACTGTAGCAGGTCATTTCAATAAACTTGGCATACCTTTTGTCTATCGTGTGCATGAACAACCAACCAAAGAAAAAGTTAATGCTGTTTGTGACTTCTTAAAAGGTATTGGCGTGCCTTACCCACAAGTTCCTGAAAATATCACTCCATCTTATTTCCAAAAGATTTTGGATGCGGTTGAAGGACTTAACACAAAAGAAATCATCAATAAAATTGTTTTGCGTTCTATGCAAAAAGCAA
This sequence comes from uncultured Eubacteriales bacterium, assembly GCA_949878485.1. Classification (GTDB taxonomy): domain Bacteria; phylum Bacillota; class Clostridia; order Christensenellales; family UBA1242; genus Caccovivens. The sequence goes on along the minus strand of CATLAM010000003.1, from coordinate 112,306 downwards.
GATATTTAAACAAAAACTTAGGACATTTTGGTTTGGCTCTTGTCAATTATTGTCACTTTACTTCACCAATTAGAAGATATCCTGATCTTACCATTCACAGAATCATAAAAGAGTGGCTTCATAAAAAGGTTTTGTCTGACATAAGAAAAGATGAACTTGATGAATTTACTTTTGAATCTGCAGAGCAGTCTTCGTCTTGTGAGAGAAATGCTGACTATGCTGAAAGAGATGTTGATGACCTTTGGAAAGCATATCTTATGAAAGACAGGGTTGGGCAACAATTTGATGCCACAATTTCTTCGGTTACAAACTTTGGAATTTTTGTTGCGCTTGAAAACACTGTGGAAGGTTTGATTAAGATTGAAGATCTTCCAGATGACGCTTATTTGTTCTTGGAAAAACAACTTAAGTTGAAAGGTTCTTCACATGTTTTCTCACTGGGTGACAAGGTTAAAGTGGAACTTGTGCATTGCAATTTGCAATCAAGAAACATAGATTTCAAATTGGCAGAAATTGTAAAATAGTTGTTTTTTATGTGAAAAACATTAAAAAAACTTAAAAAAATGTGCATTTTTTTTAAAAATGCTATTGAAAAATGTGAAAACTAGTGTTATAATAGGAGAGGAAATGAAGATTATTTCAAATAACAAGAAAGCGTTTTTTGATTACTTCGTTTCAGACTTAGTTGAGGCTGGAATTGTGCTGGAAGGTTGTGAAGTAAAATCGGTAAGGGCTGGCGGAGTGAGTTTGATTGACAGTTTTGTTGTCATTAAAAACGGCGAAATGTTACTCAAAAATTGCTATATCAAAACTTACGAGAAAACCACATCTTACAAACCAGACGAAAGAAAAACAAGAAAATTGCTTTTAAACAAAAGTGAAATTCAAAAGTTTGAGCGTATGGTTAAAGAAAAAGGTTTCACCTTAGTTGCCACAAAAGTCTATTTCAACAATGCTGGAAGAGTTAAAGTTGAAGTAGGTTTGGCAAAAGGTAAAAAACTTTACGACAAAAGACAGACCCTTAAAGAAAAGGCAATTAAGCGTGAAATTGAAAGACAAGAAAATTAAATTGCAAATTTCTTTAGTTCTCGGAATTCTTGAAAATGTTCGATATTTTTGGGGATAAGCGAAAAATAAATTGATAAATGGAGAGTTTTGTTTATTGCAAAACTTGGAATGAAAAAATTTATTTTGAGCGTGGGGACGATTTTGGTTTCGACGGAGATTTAAATTGAATATGTAAAGCATGTGGTTTTGCCCATAACCTAAAAATGAGCATTGCGAAATAAACGCAGACATTGATAACAATGTTGTTTCTTTGAATAATGTTGCTTTTGCAGCCTAAGTTTAAAGAAAACAGCGACTTGATTGGAATTTCCAATCTGCTTAACTTTTAATTTGCCATTAAAAGAATTAAGCATCATCTCAGGCAAAAATTTTGTGTCCAGTTGCCTTTGCAAACACAAAAAAAATTAAAGGATTGTTTTTAAAACTTGTTTATGAGTGATTTAAAAATGAAATTTATGCATAAACTAAACATGTAGAAAAGTATTCAGTTTTGTTTTCGGACGAGGGTTCAATTCCCTCCGTCTCCACCAAGTAAGTTCTGAAAGGGTGTAATCGTTTTTGAATAATCTCAATTTTTTAAAAAGGAAGGTATTTACTATGTTTAATTCTATGTTGATGGAAACCGTTGGAATTGACACTTTGCTCTTGAATGTCTTAATTATTCTTGCTGTTATCGTTGCTGGCGCTTTAATTGTTTATTTAATCTGGGAAGCAGTTACTTCTTTTATCTCTAAGAATAAAAGCGGTAAAACTGATGAAATCAATCTTGATTCCAAGAAAAAAGATGGCTCTGAAGATTTTGACCTTGATCAACCAGTTCAAGAAATGGTTGCTGAGTCAGAAGAAGTTGCAGAACCTGTAGAAATTGACGAAGTTAAAGCAGAAGAAGAACAACAAGAACTTGAATCTGAACAAGAAAAAGAAGAACGCGAAAACGCTGAAAGACGCGCATACTTAGAAGCAAGACGCCAAGAACTTATCAGAAGAATGCAAGAAGAAATGGAAGAAGAGCAAGACGAAACAGACGAAGTTGAAGAAACAACTGAAACTGTTGAAATTCCAGAAGAATCTGTAGTTGAAGAAGAAACCGTTGAAGAACCTGTTGTGGAAGAAGTTGCACAACCAGCAGTTGACGAAGATCTTGAAAGACAAAAAGCAGAATTGGCTCAAGAAAAAGCAAGATATGAAACTATGGTTAGGGAACTTGAAGAAGCAAAGCGTGCTTTGGCTGAACAAAAACCTGAAACAATCATCAACACTGTTGTTGAAACAGTTATCCCTGCATCACTTTCTTTGGAAGAACTTAAAGAAAGACTTGCTTTGGCAGAAGATCGTTTGAAAGCAACAGAAAAAGAATATAAACAAGTTAAGAAAGAATATTTGCCTCTTCGTAGAATTTGGAATATTCATGAAAGAGATGAAAAGAAACTTAGAAGAAAAGAAGCAATTGTTGCAAGACAAAAAGTTTTGCTTTACGGTGTAAACAACTATTCTGACATCGATGAAGAAAAGGCTAAGAAATTGGCTGAAGAACTTGACCTTCTTGACGGACTTAAACTTTCTGTTCAACACTGCGAAGAAGTTATGGCTGAAAACAAAGATAGATATCCACTTCTTGAAAAAATGTATAATGTTTTGAAAGAAAGAGATGAAGAAATTAAGAATGACATTGAAACTTACAAAGACCGCATTGCTAAACTTGAAGCAGAAGAACAAGAAAACGCTTCAGAAACTTCAAGTGAAGAATAAAATTAAAAAAAAGAAAACCGCTTAAATTAAGCGGTTTTTTTGTTTTAATTATATTACATTATATCCCAACATTTTGTAGGTTTCCTTTAAGAAGTTTGATTCAGTAAATTTTGTAGTGTTGAAATTTATAAGTTTAATATTTTCAAATCTTCCTTTAAGTCTTTTTGTAATTTCAACTTTTTCATTGTCTGTAAAATCAGAATTTGATTTATTTACATTTGTATTTGTATTTTTGTTGTTTTCAAAAACAGTAATTTCGTCAATGTTTTCTGCTGTAATATTGTCTTTATTACTTAATGCAACTTTTTCTTCATAATAACTATATACATTTTCAGTGTTTGCCTTAATTTCAAAATATTGATAACCATCTTTTAATGTAAAAGTTTTTTCTGGTAAATATCCTTGCAATAACCATTTATCTTTTGTGTTTGTTTTAATTACTATCACAATATTACTTTTATTATTTGTATCAAATAAATTTATTGTTAAGGTGTCCTCAGTTGTTTCATAAAATAAATATCCAGTTGAACTGTATGTTTTATCATTCATTTTGTATGACGCACTTGATGTATAGTAGGTGTTTTCTTTTCCGTTATCTATGCAAAATTTTGACCAAAATAACAAACTTTTAATTAAATGTTCTGAATTGTTATAAAAATCGGTTGTGTTTGAAACGGCATCTTTATATTCTTTTTCGCTTAGAAATCCCATATCATAACAAACTGTATTTATCAATCCTTTCGCATCAAGTTTGTTGCTTTTAAACAATTTTGAAAGATATAACGAACCAAATAAAATTGCTGCTATTGTAACTATTGTTACATAGACTGTGAGAATGATTTTACCCACATTTTTTGTTTTTGCATTTTCCATAAAATTCTCCTTTTTCGAAACAAATTGTTTCTTCATTTTATTTTAACATTTGATGGGGGGGAGTCAAGTATTTTTCAAAAAATGAATGATTTTGAATAATAAATATACAAATAAAAGATTTGGAAATTGATATATTTTGTGTTATACTATATAAATATAAAAGTTTTATAAGGAGTTTTATTTATGTTGGTTGATGTTCAAAAAGAAAAACTAAGCGGTTTAAAAGAAAGTTTCAGTTTTATTAAGGAGTGTCTTTGACCCGACTAAACTGGAAAATCAACTTGAAAAAATTAAGGAAGAACAACTCTCTGAAGGCTTTTTTAATGATGCTGTAAGGGTTTCAAAAGTTGGAAGAGAACAAAAACTTTGTGAATATAAACTGGAAAAAATTAAAAGATTACAAACAGAGATTGACAACTGTGACGCAAGCATAGAATTGTTGGAAGAATTGGACGATCAAGAAATTTTTGATGAGTTATGTCAAACTTTGGTTGTTTTGGAAAAAGAAATTGAAAGTGCTAAACTTGAAACATTGCTTTCAGGTAAATATGACAACTATAATGCCATTCTGACATTGCATGCTGGTGCTGGTGGAACAGAAGCACAAGACTGGACTGATATGCTTTACAGAATGTATGGCATGTATGCTGAGAAAAATGGTTTTAAAATTAAAGTGTTGGATGTTTTGGATGGTGACGAAGCAGGCATTAAGTCAATTACTTTTTCTGTGTCTGGCGAATATGCTTATGGTTATTTAAAAGCAGAAAAAGGGGTGCATAGATTGGTCAGAATTTCGCCATTTGATGCAAATTCACGCAGACACACAAGTTTTGCGAGTGTGGAAGTTATGCCTGAAATTGAAGAAGCACCAGACATTACAATCAGACCAGAAGATTTAAAAGTGGATACATTTAGAAGTTCGGGTGCTGGCGGACAACATGTCAACAAAACAGAATCTGCCATTCGTATTACACATATTCCTTCTGGAATTATTGTTGCTTGTCAGACAGAGCGTTCTCAGATGCAAAACAGGGAAACTGCCATGAAAATGCTTTATTCCAAACTTGTGGAAAAACAAGAATCGGAAGAAATGGAAAAATTGGCATCCATTCGCGGAGATATAAAGAAAATTGAATGGGGAAGTCAAATTCGTTCTTATGTCTTTTGTCCTTACACTATGGTCAAAGACCACAGAACAAACTTTGAAACAAGTGACATTCAAGCAGTTATGAATGGTGATATTCAAGACTTTATAAATGAATATCTTAAAAGGACAAGTGTAAAAAGTTGAGTTATACAGAACTTGCAAAGCAAAAATTTGAAGAACTGAGAAACAAGGACAATGTCCTTATTCTTTCTGTTGAATCTTCTTGTGATGAAACTGCCATTGCACTTGTGGAAAATGGAAGAAAGGTTTTGACAAACATTGTTTCTTCTCAAATTGAAATTCATAAACTTTTTGGTGGCGTTGTGCCAGAAGTGGCATCAAGAAATCATATTAAAAACATTGTCGATGTGCTTCAAGAAGCAATTTCCACTTCTGGAAAAACACTTGAAGATGTGGACGCCATTGCAGTGACTTATGGTGCTGGACTTGTTGGGGCCCTTCTTGTTGGAGTTAATTTTGCAAAAACTTTGGCTTATGCTCTTAAAAAACCACTTATTGCTGTAAGTCATGTTCATGGACATATTGGTGCGAATTATATTTCACATGCAGAACTTACTCCGCCTTTTTTGTGCCTTATGGTCAGTGGTGGACATACTGCTTTGGTGGATGTTCAAGATTATTGCAAATTCAATATGATTGGAACAACAGTTGACGATTCAGTTGGGGAATGCTTTGACAAAGTGGCAAGAGTGCTTGGTCTTTCTTACCCTGGTGGACCAAACATCGATAGACTGGCAAAAGTTGGTAAAGATGTTGTTAAATTTAATTATAAAAGCCCACTTAAAGATACATATAACTTTTCGTTTAGTGGATTAAAAACTGCAGTTGTAAATTATGTTCACAATAAACAGCAAAAAGGGGAAGAATACAGTAAAGAAGACATTGCGTGTTCTTTTCAAGAACTTGCAACTGATGAATTATGTTTAAAAACCTTTCATGCGTGTGAAAATTTGGGTTGTAAGAAATTGGTTATTGCTGGTGGTGTGGGTGCAAACTCAAGACTTCGTGAAAAACTTTCAAATAAGGCAAAAGAAAGTGGAGTTGAAGTTTTTATGCCTGACATTAAATATTGCACTGATAATGGCGCAATGATTGGCTCTATTGCCTATTTTTACATTAAAGCAGGAATTGGACTTGCTGATTTATCTTTGACAGCAAAGCCAACAGTCAACATTTGATTTAATTAAAAAGGAAAAATTATGAACGAATACGGAACAAGCACTTTTAAAAAATATTACAACCGTGCAAAACTGATATCTTGGATTTATGCTAAGCGTTTTTTGCAACAGATAAAGTGGTATGAATGGCTTTATATGTTTTTCTTTGAAGCCACGCTTATTGTTTTGGGTTGTGTTTTTGGCTCTGATGCTCTTGTTATTATCTGTTCTACTTTAAGTGTTTTCGCAATTTTCTTGACTTGCAAAGGAATTTGGATTGGGGCACTTCTTAATGCAATTCAAGCATTTATGTATTGTTTTATTTGTTTAAACAATCAGTTTTATGGTGAAGTAATCACAAATGTTTGCATTTCAATTCCAAGTTATTTGATAAGCGTTTACACTTGGGCTAAGAATTCTAATCGTGGCAATAAAGTTGTTAAGGTTTCTAAGAAAATTTCTTGGAAAGAATGGCTTATTTCATTTATTGTGGTTTCTGCAATCACTGTGGCGTTTTACTTTGTTTTAAGGGCGTTGAACACTGATAACCTTATTTGGTCAACCATTTCGCTTGGCATATGTATATATGCTTTTTACATGATGATTCGAAGATGTGAATATATGTTTTTGCTTTACATCATTGCCAACATAGTTGGAATTATGCTTTGGATATTTAAGATTATTAATGACAAAGATGTGTCGACTATCCCTGTTTTTGCAAGATATTTTATGTTTACGGCTTTAAATATTTATGGTTTTATAAATTGGTTGAATATGCGAAAGAAACAAAACGCGAGGAATCAATGAAGGCATTTTTCAAAAATATCAAATGGTATGAATGGACATTTATGTCTGTTTGTTATGTTGCCATAATAACACTGGGAATAGTTTTTAAGTCAAGTGCTTTAATTATTTTAAATTCCATCACTGGAATAACAGCAACATTTTTAATCGCGAAAGGTTTGTGGATTGGCAATGTTATTGGAATTATTCAAGTTGTTTTATATTGCACTATGTCATTTTTCAATAATCTTTATGGGGAAATGATTACTTGTGGTATATTCTCGCTTTCTACATATTGCTTCTCTATTTACAGTTGGCTTAAAAATCGAAAAGAAGGAAGCAACATTTTAAAGATTTCAAACGGGCTTAAATGGCAAGAATGGATTAGTGTAATTTTTGCGTTGTCTGGAATTTCGGTTGGAATGTATTTTGTTTTAGGTGCTTTAAACACAACCAATTTAATAGTCAGCACAATTTGTGTAGGTTTCAGCACTTTGTCTTATTATTTAAGAATTAGAAGATGCGAGAAAAACTTTATTTTCAGTTGTCTTATAAATGTCATTAAGTTTGTGCTTTGGATGAGTGTCATTCTTAATGGTGGTGGACTTAACTATATTCCAACTATTGTCAATTATGTCATCTATTTCTGCATCAATGCTTTTGGATTGTTTTATTGGATTAAACTTAAAAAATTGCAAAATTTAAGAAAACAAAAAGCAGAGCAAAGGGCTTTGAAAATTGAGAATGAAACAGAACCAAATGGTGACAAAAATCATGTGGAAGAACAATTTTAAAAGGAGAGTTTATGGAACTTTTAGCACCAGCAGGGAATTTTGAAAAATTTTTAACAGCGTTGCACTTTGGGGCAGATGCATTTTATTTGGCGGGCGGAAGATTTGGTTTAAGGGCTTTTGCTGGCAATTTTTCTGATGAAGAAATGGAAAAAGCAGTTTTGTTGGCTCATGGCAAAGGTAAGAAAGTTTATGTGACTTTAAACATAATTGCCAAAGACCAAGATTTTGATGGTTTGAAAGAATATTTGGCGTTTTTGCAAAAGGTCAAGGTGGATGCGGTTATTGTTGCGGACATTGGTCTTTTGAAATTTGTCAGAGTGCATGCTCCGATGCTTGATGTTCATGTAAGCACACAAGCAAACATCATCAATTCATATTCAGCAAATCTTATGGTGGAACTTGGTGCAAAAAGACTTATTCTTGCAAGAGAGTTGTCGCTTGAAGAAATTAAACGAATAAGAAAAAATGTTTCTCCAAAAGTGGAAATTGAAGTTTTTGTTCATGGTGCGATGTGTATGGCATATTCTGGAAGATGTCTGCTTTCAAATTATCTTACTGGCAGAGATTCCAATCATGGCGAATGTGTGCAGGCTTGCAGGTGGAAATATATGGTCAGAGAAGTCAGCCGTGAAGACGAACTTGAAGTTCAGGAAGATGAAAAAGGGTCTTATATTTTCAATTCCAAAGATTTGAATATGTTGCCATATTTGAAAGAATTGAAAGATGCTGGTGTTGACAGCATAAAGATTGAAGGAAGAATGAAATCTGCTTATTATGTTGCAACTGTGGTTAATGCTTACAGAAAGGCACTTGATATGTTGCCAAAGAAGCCACCACAAAAACTTTGTGACGAACTCTTGAAAGCCAGCCACAGAAGATATACCACAGGTTTCTATTTTGGCGATGAAGAAAAACAATATAAAGAAGATTCCATGCCAGTTCAAGAAAGCGAGTTTGTTGCTTTGGTTTCACAAGACATGAAGGACGATTTTGTTGAAGTGGAAATGAGAAATAAATTTTCTGTAGGGGATGTTTTGGAAGTTTTAAGCCCTGATGACAAAACTTTCAATAAAAAAATCAAGATTGAAACAATTATAAATTCCAATGGTGAAAATTTTGAAAGTGCAAAGGTTGTTCAAGAAAAAGTTAAGATTGCCTGTAAATTGTCACTTAAAGCAGGGGATATTTTAAGAAGATAGAAAACTTGACAATCAAACTTGATTTTTCTTGTGTATAATTTGACATAACAATTTTGCTGTGGTAAAATTTTTTAAGGTAAAAAATGGCAAGACTTAACATTAATAACATTGAAAATGTCGAAGGAAAATATCATGTTATGTTTTTCGAAGGCAAAAATATGGTTGAAAATGCAAAAATAAATATAAGAAATTCTTTTTTCTTATTGTTGTTTTTTTCGCTTTTGGTTTTTCTTTTCATTGTTATTTCTGGTTTTAATTTGTTTTTTGTCGGTTTTCTTGCCATTTATTTAATCTTCTTTGTCACGGTTGAAATATATTATTTCAGACAAAAACGAATTGGAAGAAAACAATGTATTTATGCTGTGGAAAATTCACATTCAAGTGAGATTATTGCCAAACAAGTGGACAACAGAAAGGCGACCAGAGCGATTGTTAAGTCAATGTCAAGCACGGTGGACAAATATGATGCGCGTGAGAAATATCCAAAGTTTAGGCAGAAGATTAAGCGTTCCAGAAAACATCGTCATATTGTTGGTGTTATTATGGATTTTGAAAAGGAAAATAAAGGTAAAAATTAAATTATATTTTTAAGTTAGGAGATTTTATGAAAACAGACAGACAGATGAAAGAATTGTGGTTCAAATTTTTTGAAAAGCATGGCTTTAAACGCATTGAAAGTGCTTCTATTGTTCCTGAAAATGACCCAACAGTTTTGTTTACAACAGCTGGGATGCATCCGCTTGTTCCTTATCTTCTTGGCGAACCACATCCAGAAGGAAACAAAATTTTTGATGTGCAAAGATGCATCAGAACAAGTGATATTGATGATGTTGGGGACGACAGCCACTTAACTTTTTTTGAAATGCTTGGGAATTGGTATCTTGGAGATTGTCCAAAGGAAGAGATGATTGCTTTATCCTATGAATTTTTGACAAGTCCTGAATATCTTGGCATTCCACTTGACAAACTTGCTGTCACTGTTTTTGCTGGAAACGATGTTGCACCACGCGATGATGTTGCGGCAAATGCATGGATTAAATGTGGTGTAAAAAAAGAAAATGTTTTCTTCATAAAAGACAACTGGTGGGCGCTTGGCAGTGGTGTTGGACCTTGTGGACCAGACAGTGAAATGTTTTTGGACACTGGAAAACCAAAGTGTTGTGAAGAATGTAATCCTTCTTGTGATTGTGGAAAATATTTGGAAGTTTGGAACGATGTTTTCATGCAATATAAAGTGGAAAACGCTGGCGAAAAAGCAGTTAAACTTGCAAGACCTAACATTGACACTGGAATGGGTCTTGAAAGAGCAGTTGTTGTTTTGAATGGAAGCAAAAGTGTTTATGACACAGGCTGTTTAAAGCGTGTGATTGATTTCATTGAAAGTAAATCAGACATTAAATATTTGGAAACTGACCTTGCAAAAAAATCTTACAGAATTATAACAGACCATTTGCGTTCTGCTGTGTTTGTGCTTGGTGACTATCGTGGTGTCGTTCCATCAAATGTTGGACAAGGATATATTTTAAGAAGATTTATTCGCCGTGCTGTAAATTGTGCAAGAAATATTGGTTTTGACACAAATTATTTTGAAGACATTGTTGACATGTATGTCGATGAATATCAAGACTATTATTCAGATTTAAAAGCCAACAGGCAAAAAGTTAAGGATGAACTTAAAACTGAAGTTGAAAAGTTTTCTAAGGCATTGGAAGATGGACATAAAGAATTTGAAAAAGTGCTTAACGGAATTGAAAAACACAAGGCTTTTGCTTCTGCAAAAGGAGAAGTTGTTGAAGATATAATTTCAGGCAAAGCATGCTTCAGACTTTATGACACTTTTGGTTTTCCTTTCGAACTTACTAAAGAACTTGCCAAAGAAAAAGGTTATGAAGTGGACGAAGAAGGGTTTAAAAAGGCTTTTGAAGAACATCAAGAAAAAAGCAGAACAGCATCTGCTGGTGTGTTTAAAGGTGGACTTGCTGACAGTTCTTATGAAAGTGCAAAGTTGCACACTGCAACACATTTGATTATGGCGGGCTTAAGAAAGATGTTTGGGTCACAAGTTATGCAAAAGGGGTCAAACATTACACCTGAAAGACTTAGAATTGACTTTAATCTTGACCACAAAATGTTGCCAGAAGAAATTGAAGAATTGGAAAAGTTTGTCAATGATGCAATCTCTAAAAATATTGATGTAGTTTGTCAAGAGTTAAGTTTGCAAGAAGCAAAAGACAGTGGTGCTGTTGGTGTGTTTGAAAGCAAATATGGTCAAGTGGTTAAGGTTTATTCAATTGGCGAAGTTTCAAAAGAAATCTGTGGTGGCCCACATGCAAAAAACACTGGGGACTTACATCATCTTAAAATTGTTAAAGAAGAAAGTTCATCAAGTGGCGTAAGAAGAATTAAAGCAATATTAAACTAATAATTGACAAAGAAATTTTATTGTGATATAATTTTTATATATGTATGTGACAAGATAATTTCATATTTTGTTTTGGAGGATTTAAAATGGCACAAAATCAAATAAGAAAAGGGTTTTTCTTCTATTTTGGATTGTTAATTTTGTTTTTGGTGACTTTGGCACTTATCTTTTTGGTTGTTTTAATTTTCAGTCCAAACAAAGATTTTATTGGACTTAGGTATTTTTCATATACAACCCCTTATGATGTTGTCAATACTACGGGTGAAGAGTCGGTTGTGATTGACTACAGCCAAGTTAAAACTATTGAAATTGATTGTGGATATGCAGATGTGTCTTTGCAAAAAGGTGACGGAAACACTAATTGGAAAGATGGAATACATATCATAAATGATGCAAAAGGTTTCACAACTGCGGCAAATGCCATTGATTTTACTTACACTGCCACTCTTGAAAATGGAAAACTTGTTGTAAAACTTACTGAACCTACTGGTTTTATGTATTTCTCTAAAAACATTAATGTGATTTTATATGCAAATTACAACTCAAATTTCTTTGATGATAAAGAATTGATTGTTAAGACTGCTGATGATGGGAACATCTTTCTTGGTGAAGCATTGCATGTAAACAGACTTGCTACAAAAGGTGTTACAATTGCAAATGCTGACATTAAAACTGAAAAAGGAAACATCTATGTTGGCAATGGTTTGGTTTTAGATAATGGCAAAGAAGGTGAAGAACACAAATCTGTTAAGTCTCTTGAACTTTATTCTGGCAGTGGCACTATAGGTTATAGAACAGATAATGGACCTAATATGCTTAACCTTCCAACTGATTGTGCTGTTAAATTGAAAACTGCTAATGGAAGAATTGATTTTAATGAAATTAAAGGTGCAAATTTAATTGTTGAATGCGACAATGGCAGTGTTAGTATTGATAAATTAAATTTGACTGGAGATTGTGAAATTCACAGTAAACAAGGAAATTTCTCTTTTGAAAATGTAAATGTTGCAAAATTGAATTTTTCAACTTCTGAAAACACTATGATTTCTCCTGACATTGACATTACAGGAACTTTGACTGGCGATTTGATTTTGTCTAACGCAACTGCTGGGGCTTCTCCTAATGTTGTTTTAAACAAAGTAATTGGTGATGTAAACATTACATCAAATGATGGCAGTTTAAAAATTAAAGATTCCATCAAAGGAACTTTGACTGTTTTGGGTTCAAGCACTGGTTCATTCTCTGTTGAAGCAGGAATTGAAAATGTTGAAGGAAAAGCAAATTTCAATATTGTGCTTGGAAAAGGTAATATTACACTTAATTTGAAAGACACAATCAACAACAATTCTAAAAATAATCTTGCTACTGAAAAGGGTAACATTACACTTAACATGACAAGTGAAGCAAAATTTGAAGCACAAGCAACACTTTTTAAAGGTGATAAGAAAACTGATAAAATTACTTTAAGCAGCAGTTTTGCATCATTAAACGAAAATGTTTTGACTGTTAATGGAGGCACAAGTGCAGACGGAGTTGTTAAACTTGCAACTGATGAAAACATTAAATTGAATTTGATTACAAAATTTTAAACTTACAAAAATCGGCTTTGCCGATTTTTTTATTGTTTGTCTTATCAATAAATTGCTTTGAAACTCCACTTAAATTTGTTATAATTTTTTTATGAAGATTATACATTGCGCAGATTTGCATATTGATTGCAAATTTAAAAATTTAAGCAAAGAAAAAAGAGAAAGTAAAAGATTTCAACTTTTGCAAAATTTTGTTGCTTTAGTGGACTATGCTGAAAAAAATTATGTTGAAGCAATCCTTTTATGTGGGGATATTTTTGACAGCAAGAATGTTTTGAAAAAGTCTTTAAAGGTGCTTCAAGACACCATTTTATGTCATAAAAACATTAAATTTTTCTATATTTATGGAAATCACGATGAAAAAGTTGAAATTTTTGACAGACAAGTTGAAAATTTTTATGCTTTTGGCGAAGAATTTTGCAAGATTGATTTGGGAGATGTTTGTGTAGGTGGAATAAGTTTTCACAGACAATTTCCTGTTTTCTTAACGCAACAAATTGATTTTGATAAGGACAAGTTCAACATTTTGATGTTGCATGGAAGCATGATTGATGACCAATATTGTGAAGCATTTAAAATGAAAAATTTTGCAGACAAAAACATAGACTATGTTGCACTTGGTCATATACATAACAAAACTGAAGGAAAAATTGACAAACGCGGAATCTGGGCTTATTGTGGTTGTTTGGAAAGCGTTGATTTTGGAAGTGTGGGAAAAGAATTTGGTTTTTATGAACTTGAAATGAAAGATGGAAAGTTTTCAAGAAAGTTTGTTCCATTTTCTGAAATCAATTTTCAGGTTGCTGAACTTAATGTTTCTGGAATTGAGTCGAATGACCAGTTGTTTAAAGATGTGCAAAACATTCTTACTGGATTTTCGAAGAAAGATATTGTCAAACTTGTTTTAACGGGAAGAAAAAAAGAATACATCGAACTTAATTTTGGTTATGTGGCAGAAAAATATAAAGATGTGTTTTTCAATTTTGAATTGGAAGATAAAACTAAAACTTTGTTTGACATGAAAAAATACGCCAGCGAAAAACTTTCTTTAAAGGCGGAATTCATTAATATGGTCATGGCGGAAAAAAATCTTTCGGATGAAGAAAAAGAAAAAATTTGCAATGTTGGCATAGAAGTTTTGAAAGGGGAGGATGTGTCGCTGTGAAATTGATTTCATGTCATATTGACTCTTTTGGGAAACTTAAAAATGTTGACATCAATTTTGATGGAAATTTAAGTGTGTTCTATCAAAAAAATGGAAGTGGGAAAACTACACTTTCACAGTTTATCAAAGCAATGTTTTATTCTTTGCCTGCTGTTTCAAGAAAAGCAAATCAAAAAAGTGAAAGGACTTTATATAAACCTTTTGACAGTGAAGGTAAGTTTGGTGGCAGGCTTGTTTTTGCTTGTGATAAGGGGCAGTTTATTGTTGTAAGAAAGTTTGGTAATTCTCCATTGTTGGATGAGTTTGCTTTGTTTGATGCTAAGACAAATTTGGTGTCAAAGGCTTTTTCGCAAGATTTAGGAGAAGAACTTTTTGGTGTGGGAAGAGAAACTTTTGAATCTTCCACATTCTTTGGGCAACAGAAACTTGAAAGCGGAATCAATGATGACATTCGCGCTTCGCTTTCAACTGGTGTTTTAAGTGGGGATGACATCGACAATTTTGATAAAGCACAGGACAAAATAAGTAAAAAGTTAAAAGAATTTCGCAGTGAACTCAGATCTTTAAATACAGAGCAAACTGAGCGAAATTTAAAGAATTTGGAAATTCAACAGGAAGAAGAAAGAGCAGACTTAAAGAAAGTCAACAAACAAATTGAAGAATTTAACGAGCAAATTTCGTTGTTTGAAAATTCAAATAATGTGGGCGAAAATAAAGAAGTTTCCGAATTTAAAAATAAAGAAATTGCATTAAATGCTTTGATTGAACAGGATAACAACAGGCTTAAAGAAAGTTATGCAAAGAAAGAAGATTTGGAAAAATCCAAGTGTTTTTCAGATCAAGATTATTTTTATTTAAAAACAAACAAAACTCAAAAACCTGTCAATAATTTTTTAACATTTGCAGTTATGTTTTTTGTTTTGGCTTTCATTTTTGCTGTTTCTGGAATTGTTTGTCTTTTTGTTTTAAACACAATAATTCCAACAATTGTTTTGCTTTTAATTGGAGTTGTTTGTGCTGTGTGTGGTGTTTTGTTTTATTCTAAGACAAAAGGCGATAAAACTGGATTTAATGAGTTTCAAACTATGTTGAAAAAATATGATTTAACTCTATCTCAATTGGAAGAAGCGTTGCATCAACAAGAGAAAATTATGGCGGAAATTAAGTTTGTTGATGAAGAAATTAAACAGACATTGGCATTGAATGAAAAAAACAATTTTGAAATTGCAAACTTGAAAAAGACTTTTTTGCAAAAGTTTGGTTGTGAAATTAATGATTATGAAAAGAATGTGTTTTCAAATCAAAACAAAATGTCTGAACTTGAAAAAAACATTGTTATGCTTAAAACGGACAAGAAACATATTTTATCTAACTTAGACAAAATTGAAGAAAAAATTTTTGAACTTAATGATGTTTTGCAAGAAAACAAGCAAAAAGAACAGGAAATAAATGAAAAAATGGCTGTTTTAAACAAAGTTTCCACGTTTTTGACTTGTTCTCGCGACAATATTTCCAATCGTTATATTGAGCCTGTTTCAGAAAAATTTGAAAATTATTATAAGCAGTTTGTTCAAAATGGCGAAAACATAATCATCGACACAAATCTCGATTTAAAGTTTGGCGACTTTAAAGAAGTGGATTATCTAAGTGCTGGGCTTTTAGATTTGGTTTACATTTGCAAGCGATTTGCTTTGGTGGAACTTATCTTTAAAAAAGAAAAACCTTTCATAATTTTGGATGACCCTTTTGCAAATTTTGATGATGAAAAGTTGAAAATTGCTAAGAATATCATTCAACAATTGAAAGAAAATTATCAAATAGTTTTATTCACTTGTCAGAAAAATAAGGTTTAGTTTCAAAATTGAAAGAAAGATGACAAAAAAGTCAGTAAAAAAATAAAAGTCAAGGAATCTTGACTTTTTTATTTTTGAAGTTCTGTAAGTTGGGCTTTCAACTTTTTGTTTTCTTGTTGATAATAAAAGGTTTCTAAAAGATAACGGGATTGGTAGTCGGTTACTTGATTTAAAATTTCTGGAAGTTTGGAAAGTGGAGTTGTGAAAAAATTAATGTTTTCTGTTTGGTCTAGATGCTGTTTTCCGAAATTTGGTTCTATTTCAACAAAGAAACAAGCAACTGATTCATCTATTGCTCCAATGGATGTGTAACAAGCATCAAATGATTTTTCAACTTTTTTGATTTTTGCACCAATTTCTTCATTTAATTCTCTTTGCAGTGCATCAAGTTCGGTTTCGTTTTCTTCAACCAAACCTGCGGGTGTTCCAATGATGAAATCATTTGCAACATATCTGAATTCTTTTAACAAGACAACAAAAATTTCATAATCCTTTTTAAAATATGCCACAGTTCTCACTGCATCAGTCGATTTTTCGTGTTTAAAAATCCTTTTCTGAACACATTCCAAAGGTTTTCGTGAAGCAAAATAATATGTAAAATCTTTACCGTTGTCCAATTTAATTTCTAAATTAAAAGAATTTAAATAAGGGGAATTGGTTGTTTGTTTTAAATTTTTAATTTCCATGTTCTTCTCCATTTGTTTGTTTTAACAAATTTATTATAACTTAAATATATATTTAAAGCAAGAAATTTTCTTTAAGACGTTTGTAATTTATTTGTAAAAATTTTTCTGTTGTGATATAATAATTTTGTATACGGAGGAAAGAATATGGATTTTATGTTTTGGGTTTGGCTTGGTGTCATTGTTGTGACTGCCATTGCTGAATTTGCAACAATGGAAATTGTGTCCATTTGGTTCACTTTTGGTGCAATAATTCCATTTATTATGGCGGCAACCAACAGTGTTAGTTGGGTGGCACAAATCATTGTGTTTGTTGTGATTTCTGCACTATTAATTGTTTCTTTAAGAAGTGTCACAAAGAAGTTTCTGTTTAAAGGAGCAGGCGAAAAAACAAATCTTGAAATGTATATAGGCATGCAATATCGCATGATTTCAAGAACTGATTTTGAAACAGTTGGTTCAATTAAAGTTAATGATGTAATTTGGAGTGCTGTTGGCTTGAATCGTGAAACGATTGAAGAAGGTGCTGTTGTTCAGATTATTGACATTGACGGAAATAAGTTTATTGTCAGAGAAATTGGTCAAATTGACAAAAACGAAGAAGAGATTGATTTTGATGAAGAACTTGTTGTTGAAGAAAAACCACAAGAAAATGAAGTTGTTGAAACAGAAGCAATAATTGAAGATAAATCTGCAGAAACAAAAAGCGTGGCAAAGAAATCTGCGACAAGCAAGAAATCTACTGGAGCAACAACTAAATCTAAGTCAACTTCTGAAAAATCTGCTGTTAAGCCTGCAACTAAGAAAGTTGCAACTGCAAAAGCAGAAACAAAAACTGCTGGTGCAAAAAAGCCAGCCAATAAATCGGTTTTAACGAAGTCAACAAAAACGACTTCGACAAAACAAACAACCAAAAAAACTGTTAAAAAGGGGGAAAATAAATAATGGTTATAGGGATTGTTTTAGGCGTTTTAGGTGTTTTACTTTTAGTTTTACTTTGCTTTTCAATTAAAATTGTAAGATAGGCAAACGCTGTTGTAGTAGAAAGATTAGGTAAATATTACAAAACTTTGGAAACAGGTGTGCATATGATCATTCCATTCTTTGATCGTTGCAGCAGACCAATTTCTTTGAAAGAAATTGTGGCTGACTTTAAACCACAACCAGTTATCACTAAAGATAATGTTACTATGCAAATTGACACAGTTGTTTACTTTCAAGTGACTGATCCAAAACTTTTCAGTTATGGTGTTGACAATCCAGTTCGTGCGATTGAAAACTTGACTGCAACAACTTTGCGTAACATCGTTGGTGAACTTGAACTTGACGAAACTTTGACTTCAAGAGATACTGTAAACACAAAAATGCGTGTAATTTTGGATGAAGCAACAGACCCATGGGGAATTAAGATTAATCGTGTGGAACTTAAAAACATTCTTCCACCAAAAGACATTCAAGAAGCAATGGAAAAACAAATGCGTGCAGAAAGAGAACGCCGTGAACAAATTTTGAAAGCCGAAGGTGAAAAACAAACAAGAATTTTGCAAGCAGAAGCAAAGAAAGCAGAACTTATTGCAAAGGCTGAAGGTGAAAATCAAGCCATTGAACTTATTAATAAAGCTCAACCAAATGCATCTTATATCACTTTGCAAGGCTTTGAAGCATTGAAAGTTTTGGCAAATGGTAAAACTACAAAAATTATTGTTCCAAGTGAACTTCAAAATGTTGCTGGACTTTTAACTTCTATGGCAGAAGTAGTAAAGAAAGGTGACACAGTGATTGAAACCAGTTCAACTTCACAAACTGCTTCAAAAGCAAAAAAGAAAAAATAATTAAAAAAGAACCTTAGTCAGTCAATTTTGAAACTAGCGGAATAATTAAAGGAAAACATAGACAAAAACAGCCTATGTTTTCTTTTTACCCTTACTCTCTCTTAACTGCCAAACAAACGAATATCTCTGCCGTTGTCATAGGTTGTCGTGGAGATAATGCACACTGCAAAACATTAGACACTCGCCTTGACCTTGACAACAAAGAATATTCGTTTACACTAGAGAATAATAGAGAGAAGAAAACAAAAGCAAAAGAGCGGATGCGTTACGCCTCGCCAGCAACCGCTCTTTTTGCAAAAATATTAGTTGTATAGGCGTGTGCTTGTCTGGCGAGGCGAAGCCGAGCCACTTGTATCAAGACAAGCACACGCCTAAGTGCCAAGTTAAATTTTTTTTAATTTTTTCATACAATTTTGAAGATATTGTGATATAATATTTTTATTAAGGAGTGAAATATGAAAAATATAACAATCATAACAGGTGGATCAAAAGGAGTTGGAAAACAACTTGCAAAAGAATTTTTGCTTAAAGGTGAAAATGTTTGTATCATTTCAAGAAATGAAAAAAAATTGGAAAATGCTAAAAAAGAACTTTCAAAATTTTCAAAAAAAGATATTGTCACTTATGCTGGCGATGTAAGTGATGAAAAGTTTGTTAAGAGTGTTTATGCTGATTTGACAAAGAAATATAATATCTCTTGTCTTGTTAATAATGCTGGTGTTGGAAGATTTGGGACAATATATGATAATAATAAAGAAATGCTAGAAACTGTTTTTCCTGCAATTGTATATGGAACAATCTTAATGACAACGAATGCTTTGCCATATATGAAAGACAGCAAAGATATTGTTAAGATCGTTAATATTATTTCAATTTCAGGATTAAGAGGATTTAAGTTTGAAAGTCTTTATTGTGCGGCAAAGGCTGCTCAAGAAGGCTATACACAAGTTTTACGAACAGAACTTTTTGGAACAAATGTAAAAGTTGTAAATGTTTATCCAGGTGGAATTGACACAGACTTTTGGAAAGATAATAGAAATTATGTAAGTGAAGAAGTTCAAAAAACTTTTGCGAAACCTTCTGAAGTTGCAAAGACAATAGTTGATACTCTTTATGACAAAAAGAGCTTAGTATTAAAAGATTTAGTTTTCGAACAAACTCACATGAACTTGCAATAAATTTACAAAATAATTATGTAAAAGGGATACCCAGTTGGTATCCTTTTTTGCTAGTTTCAAAATTTATAGTCCTTAGTGGTTCTTTTTTATTGTTATTATTTTATAACTTTAAGCATATTTACACAAAGATTTTATTAAATTACTTGATTTTTGATATGATGATTTGCTATAATTTGTTTGTATTATGGAAAATGCAGTAGAAATTAATGAAATAAACAATACAGATAAGGTGGAAGAAAGCAAAGATATGCTTTTGTCTTCTGATGCTTATAGATTTAAATTGGACAATTTTGAGGGGCCATTGGATTTATTGTTGCACCTAATCAAAGAAGCTAAGTTGGATATTACATCTGTTAGACTTGCGGATATAACAGAGCAATATTTGGAATATATGCAAGACATTAAAAATGTTGATATGGATAAAGCAAGTGAATTTATTACAGTGGCAGCCACTCTTATTGAAATTAAATCTAAAAGTGTTTTACCTGTCGAGCAAGAGGAAATACCTGACGAAGATGATGATGAAGCATTGCTTTTACGTCGCTTAGAAGAGTATAAATTGTTTAAAGAAACAGGCGCTAAACTTAAAGAAATTGAAGACATCAATAAACTTTATCGTGCACCTGGGAAGGAAACAGAAAAAGTTAAAATTGTCATGAAAGATGTTGTGCTTGACCAACTTTTGGATGCTTTTGCCAAACTTTTGACTCGTGAAGAAATTAAGAAAACTGTTCAAGATGAATTGCCTAAGAAGATTGTTAAGGACAGATTTACAGTTGCTGAAAAAATTATTTCAATAAGAAACTATGCCAAAGAAAGAAAGCGTTTTGCGTTTGAAGATTTGTTTGGCGAAGATATGACCAAAAGTGAACTTATAAATGTCTTTTTGGCTCTTCTTGAACTTTTGAAATTGCAAACTGTGAAAGTTATTCAAGGCGGAACTTTTGGTAATATAACCATTGTGGCAAATGAGGTATGATTATGAATATTGAAAATAAAAAGGAATTGAAAGAAATTATTTTATCAGTGTTGTTTGTTGCTGGCGAAGGCATTGAAAAGTCTTTTATTTTGGAAAAAATCAACATCACTGAAAAAGAACTTGACAAAGTTATTAAAGAATTGCAAGAAGAATATTGTGGGGAAAAGGGAATTCACATCATCACTTACAAAAACAAAGTTCAACTTGCTTCCAACCCTTTATATGCGGAATATATCAGCGAAGTTTTAAATCCAATCAGAGAAAAAGCGTTGACAAGAGCAGCACTTGAAACTTTGGCGATTATCGCTTACAAACAACCAATTACAAAACTTGAGATTGAAGACATAAGACGCGTAAACTGTGATTATGCAGTGCAAATTTTGGTTGACCAAAACATGATTGAAATTGTTGGAAGAAAGGACGCTGTTGGAAAACCACTTTTGTTTGGAACAACAGAAAACTTTTTGAAGAGATTTAATTTGCAAGACTTGGCAGAACTTCCAGATTATGATGGGCTTTTGGAAAGAATTAAAGTCATTGAAGATGGCGAGCCACAACAAAAGAGCGACAGTCTTTACAATGAATTTAAGTTGCCAGATGAAGAAATTCCAGAATTTTTACAAGGCGAAGCAGACATTCAAACTGTGGAAGGTGGCGACATTGCTTAAAAGAGAGTTCAACTCTCTTTTTTTGTTTAAATTTGGCGTTTTATTGTTTTTGTTGGTTGCATACATTATTATGTGAACAAACAAAAATCTTATGGCAAAACATATAAGCAAGTGCAACTTAAACATAAATTTTCTAAGGTGTTTATCTTTTCCACGCTTTTTTGTTGTGCCTTAGGTGTTGCTGTTGTTCTTATTGGTGTGCTTCTATGAAAAATTTTGCCGTTCATCCTGTTGGAGTTATTATTTGGATTTGGCTTTTGATTGTGCTTGGCCCACTTATGGCTTTAAGTTATTTTTTTGCCATTTTAATTCATGAGTTGGGGCATTTTGGTGTTGCAAAATTTTTAGGCTATAAATTGACCAGATTTTCTGTTTCGCCTTATGGGGTTTCGCTGTCCTATTTGGACGAGCAGTTGCAACGAAATGACGACCTTAAAATTGCTTTTGCTGGACCTTGTGCCAACTTTTTGTCGGTGCTTATTGTGTTGGGGTTTTGGTGGTGTTTTCCAAATTTCTATTTTTTAAGTCACGAGTTTGTTGTTGTCAGCATGATGCTGGCTCTTATGAATTTGCTTCCTGCATATCCGCTTGATGGGGGAAGAATTTTTGTGGATTTGGCATCTTATTATTTCTCTGAAAAAATGGCAAAGAAAATTACTTTGCTTTTAAACTTGCTTTTAAGTGGTGTGTTTTTCATCATGTTTTTTGTGATGTGTTTTATAAATTTTAATCCGACTTATTTGTTGTTTTCTGTCTTTCTTTTTGCTGGAGTGTTGGATTTGAATTTTGAAACCAAGTTTGAAAAACTTAATGTGTTCAAGAAAAAATCTAAAAATTTTTCCAAACTTAATTCTTTATATGTCAGCCCTGAAACCACAATCAAAGACCTTATTGACAAAATGCAAACATCCAAAACTTTGCTTTTTTGTGTTATTCTTGAAAGTGGCAGAGTTGTCAATTTAAGTGAAAAAATGGTTTTAGAATTGTCATTAAGATTTCCAATTGACACCAAACTTAATGACATTTTTACAACAAAATTAGGTTTGCAATAAAATAAAAAAACGCAAAATCGCGTTTTAATTTTCTTTTAAGAATGGAAGCAATCTTTCCAAATTGTTTCTTTCAAGTTCATAAAGTTTATCAAGAATTTCATCCAATTCGGTGGAAACTCCTTTGTGGTCATCTTTGTCTTTGATGCAAGTTATGATTCCCATGAATGTGCCAAACATCATCATTTCTGTGATATTGCGGGTGCTTTTGTCAAGCATTGTTCCCATATTGATGCTTGTCCAAAGACGGGCTTTTTCAATCCAGTTATTGTCTTTTAAATCTTCAATGTCTTCTGCTTTGGAAAAGTGTTCGCACTCTTTTGCAAGACATGAATATTCATCTTGTTCGCGTGAAAGTTCGCTGATGAGATTGTTGTCTTCCACCTTTAAAATGATGTCTTCAATAGACTGAATTGCTGTGCGAGTGTTTTGATAAATCGCGTTTAAATATTTCATTAATTCTTCTTTTTCTTCCATGTTTTTCTCCTCTTGACTATTGTGTGTCGTCTTGGGCAGATTATACTTATTTATAGGAAAACATCAAAAATTTTATGTTTTTTGCTTATTTTTGTGTATTAAAACTTGAATTTTACTAAAAATAGTGGCATGAGAACGTCCACAAAAATTTTAATTATTGTTACTTTACTTTTGGTTGTGCCAAATGTAATTTTAACACCTTATCTTCTAAAAGGCATTGTTCCAACAAACGATGGCTTTCAATTTTCGTTTGATGTCATGGCGTGGGTGGCACTTGGTTTTCAGGTTTTAATTAACATCACTATTGGAATTTTGTTCTTCAGATTTTTGAAATCTCAACGACTTACAAATGCAATTTTCTTTTCAGTTGTTCCGTTGACTTTGATGTATGGCGTTTTTATGGTTTATATCTCTGATGTTAAAAACAAAAGTGACATAACTTCACAAGCAGTTAGGTCGACACTAAACATTGCCACAAATGAAAATGCTTACAATAATCTTTTGTGGGCAGGGCTTGCAACTTTGATTTATTTAATTGCACTTTTTGTTATTATTTTGTTTTCGTGCAGACCACTTTCCAAAGTGGAAAACATAACTCAAAAACTTGGCGATGGCAGAATGAAGTTTGAAGATTATAAAGTTGGTGGTGGAAAACAATTTAAACAGATTGAACATTCTTTAAACAAAATTAATTATAATTACAAAGAAAAAGAAAATAAAATTCGTTTGACAAATTTGGAAGCACAAAAGTTTGTTCCAAAAGAACTTATTAAATTCTTTGGTAAGAGTGGTGTGCATGAATTGGAACTTGGAAATCAAATTAAGAAAACGGCAACAACGCTTCTTTGCAATTTGAAAAGTTCTGGCGGACAAACTGTTTTAAGTTTGGAAGAAAATTTTAATTACATCAATTCTTATTTTAAAGTGGTTACGCCACTTGTTAAACGATATGACGGTTTTACTGACCGAAACACAAATGAAGGACTTTTCTGCGTGTTTGCAAAACCACAAGATGCCATTGAATGTGCTCACGCAATTTTGCGTGCCATTGATGTTAAAAACAAAAATCAAAAAGAACTTCCACCGATAGATGCACGAATCAGCATAAACACAACTGATGTTACATTCGCCATTGTGGGTGATGATGAAAGGAAGATTCCAAGCATAATTTCCAATGCGATTGACACTTGCGTTAAGATTGAAGAAATCAATGATTACATTGGGACTAAGTTGTTGGTTTCAAAACAAGCGATTGGCGAATTGCCACAAAATTTTGTTTTTGAGCATCGCTATACGGGAACACTGACTACGGATTTTGGGCAAGTTCCACTTTTTGAAGATTTCAGTTATTACACAAAAACTAAACGCGAAAAAATCAAGAAATTGAAAAACAAATTTGAAGCAGGGGTTTGTGCTTACAATCAAAGGAATTATAAGGAAGCAAAAGAAATTTTTGAATTTATTTTGAAATATATTCCAGATGACAAACCATCATTTGTTTATTTTAATAAGGCAGATGAAAAAATGAAAGAAGTCGCTTGACAATGAAGCGACTTTTATTTAAAATATAATTAATGAAATTCATCAAGCCAAAAACTCACAAAAAGTGTCCTAGATGCGGAAATAAATGCTTAATTAATCAGACTCGTTGTGAAGAGTGTGATTTGCTTTTTTCACGCTTGGAATTTGCTTCCAATAAGGCAGCCAAGAAAAAACTTAGAAAGTTTGACACAGATTTTGTAATTTACACCAATCAATATCCTAAGGATGTAAACTGGTATAAACTTATTGCCATGACTTTTTTTACTGGAATTTTTGGTGGGCATTATTATTACACTGGAAAATATATCAAAGGCATTATCATGACGATTTGCTTTATTTATGCCGTTTTTTGTACAATTTTTAATGATGTTTTGTGGAACAGTATGGAGGCATTTTTATATGTTCCAATTGGGCTTGAAGGCATTGCATGGATTGTCAGTTTGATTTATGTTTGTTGCAAAAAATATAAAGTGCCTGTAATTGTGGAATTGCCTGAAGAGAACGTAACTGAAATTTTGGATAAAGAAACCAAAAAGAAAGTTAAAGAATTTAAAGATGAAGTTAAGGAAATTAAAAAGCAAGAAAAGAAACAAACAGAAAACAAAAGTGAAATCTTGAAAGAAGAAAAGCAAGAAGAAGATAAGGAACAAAAATGAGAGTAGTAGTTGGAATAAGTGGTGGAGTTGATTCAAGTGTGGCTTGTTATTTGTTGAAAAAACAAGGGCATGATGTAATTGGACTTTTTATGATTAACTGGGATGAAAATGATGGACAGTGTTCGGCAGCGGATGACTATGAAGATGTTAAACGCGTTTGCACCAAACTGGACATCCCTTATTTTTCTGTCAACTATGCAAAAGAATATTATGACAGAGTGTTTCAATATTTTTTAAGTGAATATAAAAATGGCAGAACTCCAAACCCAGATGTTTTGTGCAATCGTGAAATCAAGTTTGGACCTTTTTTAGATAAGGCACGACAACTTGGTGCGGACATGATTGCAACAGGGCATTATGCAAAAACCTATCAAAAAGACGGCAAGACTTATTTGCAAAAAGCACATGACTTGTCTAAAGACCAATCATATTTTTTGAATCAACTTTCACAAGAACAACTTTCGTCTGTTTTGTTTCCACTTGCTGACATTGACAAAACTCAAGTGCGTGAGATTGCCAAAGAACTTGAGTTAAGCACAGCAGAGAAAAAAGATTCCACAGGAATTTGTTTTATTGGCGAAAGAAATTTCCGTCAGTTTTTAAAACAATATCTTCCAGCACAAAGTGGTGACATCTGCACATTGGATGGCAAAGTGGTTGGGCAACATGAAGGATTAATGTATTACACAATTGGACAACGCCGTGGGCTTAACATCGGTGGAAAGGTGGACGGCAACGGAGAGCGTTGGTTTGTGCTTAAAAAGGATTTGGAAAAGAACATTCTTTATGTCAGTCAAGGCGAATGTGAAGAATTGTTTTCAAATGGACTTTATGCTGACACTTTCAACTGGATTCCTTGCAAGCCTGAAGAGAAAGAATTTGACTGTTATGCAAAATTTAGATATCGTCAACCTGACCAAAAAGTGCATGTAACAGTTTTGGATGACACACATATAAAAGTTGATTTTGATGAAAAGCAGCGTGCAATCACGGAAGGGCAATTTGTAGTTTTGTATACTGATGATGGCACTTGTCTTGGTGGGGGCATTATAAACGAAAAACTGCACTGAGAATTCGGCTTGCTTTAAGCAAGCACTCATGGAAGCGTTTGTTTTTGTTTTTCGCGACTTTTTTGGTAAATTATAAGTTTTATTATTTATATTTTATTTTTTCTTGATTTTTGTAATAAAATTATGATATTTTAGTAGTGATGAGTTATAAGAATTAAGAGTGAATAGTTTTGGTGATTTTTTATATTTAAAAACAATAATTCTTCACTTTGAATTGTTTTCTTTTCACTAATTTTTTGCAGAGATGTCCGAGTGGTTTAAGGTGCAGCCCTGGAAAGGCTGTGTGCGAGAAATTGCACCAAGAGTTCGAATCTCTTTCTCTGCGCCAAAATGAAACATCCTTTTGGGATGTTTTTTTATTTAAACTGAATATAGTATTTACAAAAACATGATTTTATGTTATAATATTTTTATATTATGGAGTTTGTTTTATGAATAATGTCAGAATAGATTTAACCAAACTTTTGCAAAAAACCAAGCAAGAAAACACCACTTATAATAGTTTAAAAGGTGACAAAACTCTTGTTACCACTGATTTAGTTAAGTTGCATTCTTGGGATGAACTTAAAAAAAAGACAAGAGAGCAAAGAATGAAATCTTTGACAGATGCCGCTCTTTTAAATTTTGGTTGGATTAATAATCATGCCTATTTTGCTTCTAATGGTAAACCCTCTGGATACTACTTCTCCCGTTCCGCTTCTGATGTTGACTGTGTCAAATATGTTTATTGTGACGGGTCGCGTGACTATGGCAGTGTGAAAGAAATGGATGCTGGCCTTGCCCCTGCGTTGTCCCTTAATCTTGAATCTTTAATCTCCGCGCGCAGCGCATGTGGCGATTTTTACACTTTAGAACATAAAAAACATCAGACGGCGAAGATAAACATTTTATCCAAATGGGTGAATACATAAATCATGCCGTATCTGAACAAGAAAGTATTGAATTAGAAAATTTATATAATAATGGGCAATTAAAACCTGAATTAAAATGTTCGGGAAGACTTTTTCTTACAAACGGACAACATGAATGCGAGAAAAATTTTTTAACAAGACAGAATCCTGAGTTTGAATATAAAGGCGAAAGATATGTCAGAGTTGTAAGTTGGGTATATATATTAGAAAATGGAAACAATATTAGACAAACTGGAAAAGTAAAATGGGTGAAAGTTGAACCTATCACTTTTGAAATCACAAACTGGGATGATTTGCCAAGTAGCATCAATCCAAAAGGAAAAAGATTTGGTGCGGCAAAGACATTGGAAGTTGAAACAGAAGAATGTGTCATGTCTGGCATTCCATTCCATCCAGATTGGAATTCGTCAAATTGTGCTATGTGGCAAAACTCGCTGGTAAGAGTGTTTTTAAACAGTGGAAAAAGTGAAGAATTGGATGGAAATCCAGATTTTGATAACCCATATAAATGGGATTTTTCTAAAACTGGTTGGCTTTATGAAGCGTTAAACATGACAAGAGAACCAACAAGACAATTTGTCATTCCAGCATGGGAAAATGAAATTGCAGACCATGCTTTTGAAGGCTGTGTTGGTTTGGAAAAAATTGTTGTGCCATCACATGTAACAAGGTTTGGAAGCAGAATTTTTGCAGGGCTTGTTGGAAACACACAAGTTGAAATTCAAACAGGAGCAAAAAGTATTAACTTCTCAGAAAAATCATTTGAAGGAAGTAATTTCAAGTTTATTTATCTTTCAAAGGACGGAAATAGTGTTACACTTGCAAACAAAGAAGATGAAAATTTAGAAAAAGTTTCAATCAGACAAGATTTCAGTTTAGATCAATTAAACAGTGTGCTTAGAACAAATTACAGACAAAATCTTGTTCAACTTAAGATTTGGAGAGAAGAAAAGCAAATTAAGTTTATTCCACCAGAATACACTTTGGATATTTTTCCTTCAAAAGTTATGAAAGATTATTTTGTAAACAACAATAACCAGCGTTGGGGTAAACTTGTTAAAACTCTTGGGTTTGACACGTTGGAAGGCACAGAGAAAAACAACTCTTTGACTGATTTGTTGAAAGTTTATTATGCCATTGGTGGTTTCTCTAAGAATCAAGGAGAAAGCGAAAAAGCGTTTGAGTATATATTAAATTATGTGGCTGTTTCTAAGAATTCAAATGTCACACCTAAAGACATTGGTGCAGAAATTCATGCCAGATTTTCTAAACTAAGCCTTAGAGATGAATTTAATCCGATGTTTGCTCAGTTTTTTATGAAATATTACAAAGACAATCCAGACTTTATGAATTTTCGCCTTAAAGACAAAGACGGAGATTGGATGGACAGTCAAGACTATTTGTGTAATGCTCACAACAGTTTTTCCAGCATTTTGAAGAACTATCCAAACAGAGTGGTTAATGGCAACGAAGAAAGAGCGCTGTTGACGCCAAGATTTGTTGCCGAACATTCTTCCATTGTGGAATATGATGATGTTGAAGACGGAAACGAACTTTTGGCTGAATTGATTGGGAAATATGGTTATGACCAAGAACAATTTGACGAAATTCAAGAAATTTATGAAAAAGCCAAGAAAATTAAAGATAAATATGTAATTATGGCAGACAAAGCCAAAGAAACTGATTGTGTGACATTCAGAGTTTTGGATAAAGACGATCCACTTGGTTTTGTGCTTGGCGACATTACAAATTGTTGTCAACATATTGGTGGCGTTGGTGCAGAATGTGTGGATGATGGATACACAAATCCTAATGCCGGATTTATTGTGTTTGAAGAAAGTTTGAAAGACGAAAATGGAAAACCTACTGGCAAAACAAGAGTGCTTGCTCAGGCATACATTTGGTATGATCCACAAACTAAGACTGTTTGTTATGACAATATTGAAATTCCAGCCAAAGTGTTGCACGAACTTCGCTCGGGCAATAAGCACGGTCAAGAACTTTCTTCTGATTCGCTTATTGATGCTGTTGTTAAAAGTGCCGATGCAATCATGAGTGCCATGAACAAGAATGGTGTTATGGTGGAAAGGGTGACAACTGGAGAAGGTTACAACGATTTGCAAAGAGAACTTTCTCAGAAGTTTGTAAGAGAAAGAAATCCAAAAGCAAAACACAGAAATTACTCTGGATATACGGATGCTGATTCTGCTCAGTTTATAATCAGAACTTACGACCAAACAACAAAGGCTTACGCTGAAATCATCAGAGATTCAACAAGCGAAATTAGTCAGGATTTGCAAGGTTTGGAACAGCAAACCACATCCAGAAATTTATAGGAGAATGTTATGGAAATGACTGTAAATAAAATTAAGCAATTGTTGGATTTGAAATTGAAAGAATTGGATGTTTTGGAAGCGGAGAAGCAAGACATAATTTCTCGTTATAAAACTTGCCATGAAGAAGAAAGAAAAGACATTGAATATGAAATGGTTTTAAGTGAAAATAAGTTTAAGAAACTTGCTGAAGAAGTGTTGGAACTTAAACAAAAAGTTAAAAATATTAAATAAAAAGATGCTTAGAGAAATCTAAGCGTTTTTTATAATTTGAATTTGTTTGGAAATCTTGAAAATTTATGTTATATTTTTATTGAGTAATTCAGTTAATTAAAAGGAAATTAAAAATGTTTAATGAAAACAAAAAATGGTTTAAAACAATTCTAAAATTATATAAAAAAGGTAAACTTGAACAACCTTATTACAGTTTGTTTAATTATTACAAAGACATAACTTGTGAAAAGGAAAACTTGTTATGGAAAAAAGCAAGTTTAAGTCATTTTATTTTTCTAAGCAATAAAGTTTTTAATGATGAACTGGAAGAAACAAGTTTCAATCTTTGTCAAATTTTGCCACCAGCACTGAAAGAAAATTTTGAATCGGCTTTGGAAAAATTTAAAACAATTACGGATTTAGATGATGTTCATAATAATTTTGTAATGTTTAATGAAGAAGATGATTTTGTTGATGAATATTCTGAAGATTTAAGAAAAATTTTAATTAATTATGTCAGAGATTTAAAATTTAAAAAGTGAGAAATTTCTCACTTTTATTTTTTAAAAAATTGCTCATTGTAAAGCACTGATGGGTGATTTGGATTGAATGACTTTGCTTTTTCGTGGAATTCTTTTGCTTTTTCAAAATTTTTTGATTTATAGTAAAGGCGAGTGAGTTCCAAAAGTGGAACGATGTTTTCATAATCTGATTGCACAAATCCAGTGGTTTGCTTTTCAGTTTGCATTGCAAATTTATACCAAAAAATTGCTTTGGTTGTGTCATTTGTCAAGTCATATAAATATGCAATTTTGCAACACATTTCTGCTGTTGGGATGTGTTTGGAAAGACATTGAAACATTTTTTTAAGTGCAGTTTCATATCGCTTTTTGATTATCAAACAATCACACAAAATAAGATACGCTCCGAGATTATCAGGCAAAAATGTGTTTGGCATCTTTAAAAACTTGGTTAAGTTTTTAATTGCAGTCGAAATGTAGTTGTTGTAAAAAAGTTCTCGGCTGTAATAATATTGTTCGCGGGCAGAAAAAACTTTGCCTTGTCTTTTGGCAATTCTGTATAGTTTTAGGTTTCGTTTAGGATTAGAGTGCTTGATTTTGCGGTGCTCTATTTCAATTTCACAAAATTCGATGTGTCCTTGTGGAACAATTACTTCATGCACAAATCCTTGCCAAACATAATTGTTTTTTCGTTTTAAAAGTCGTTCTCGATAATATGTCAGAATTGGTGTGTTTCTTGCGTCAAATCCGCAAGAATATTTAAACATAAAAACATCTGCATCGATTTCAGAGTTTTTAAGTTTGTTTATTTTGTTTATATTTTCATCAGTTATTACATCATCTGCGTCAAGCCACATTTGATAATCACAAGTTGCTTTTGAAAATGAAAAATTGCGTGCCTTAGAAAAGTCGTTGCACCAATCAAAATGAAAAACTTTGTCAGTAAACTTTTTTGCAATGGAAACGCTTTCATCTGTTGAACCTGTGTCAACAATGATGATTTCATCTGCAAACTTTTTTGCACATTCCAAAACACGAGCAAGTGTTTCTTGTTCGTTTTTGATGATCATACATACACTTATTGAAAACATAAAAAACCTCTTATTCTTTATATTCTTAAATTTTAAATTTGTGAATTTAATTAAAAGTTTTTAAGTAATTTTTTTGTAAATTACTTAAATTTGTTTGAAAAATTTTTTATTTATGTTACAATTTTGCAGTAGGTTATTTTATGAAAAAATTTAGTTTTAAAAAATTTAATGACAGACGGAAGAAATTTTTAAAGGAAAATGCCAATAAAAGTTTTGAAATTATTGAAGGAAACATTCCTGTTATGCTTTCTGCACCACATGGTGTTTCACAAGTTAGGTTGGGTGATTATAAAAACGCTGAGCCAGGGTCTTTGGGTTTGGCACTTGAAATTCAAGCCTTAACTGATGCTCATCTTATTGCAAAAACACAAAATTGCAATGATGATGCAAACTTTGATGATGTGTGTCCTTATAAAGAAGAATTAAAGCGTTATATTAAGAAAAACAAAATTAAATATTTAATTGATTTGCATGGACTTGCTAAGAAACGACCAATTGACATCAATCTTGGAGTCAATTTTGGTGAAAATGTTAAGCCAAATGAAAAGTTGTTTGACTTTTTGCATCAGCGTTTAAACAAAAAAGGTTTTGTTGTTTCCATTGATCAGCCATTCTGTGGCAAGGCAGGAACGATAAGCGGTTACATTTCGAAAGAACTCGGCATTTGGACGATTCAGTTTGAACTTAATTGCAAATATACAAATGAAGCAAAATATGTGACTTATTTAAAAGACTTGATTGACTGTCTTGTGCAGACAATTGAGTTATCACAAAAGAAATTTTAATTTTTAAAGGTGGGTTATGAAAAAAATTGCGGTAATTACAGATACAAACAGTGGTATTTTGCCTGAAGAAGCAGAACAATTAGGCTGTTTTTTAGTGCCTATGCCATTTATTATTGATGAAGAGATTTATTATGAAAATGTAAGTTTAAAGAAAGATAAGTTTTATGAAATTCAACAAAGTGGGAAAAGAATAACTACTTCACAACCAAATATCAATGAGATTGTGGCACTTTGGACGAAAATTTTAAAAACTTATGACGAAATTGTTTACATTCCTATGTCAAGCGGATTAAGTCAAAGTTGTGAAACAGCAATCAAATTTTCGGAAGATTTTAATGGAAAAGTTCAAGTTGTGGACAACCGCAGAGTTTCTATTACCATGAAGTCATCTGTTATTGATGCAATCAACATGGCTAAAGATGGTAACAATGCTGTGGAAATCAAGAAGTGGTTGGAAAACACCGCACTTCAATCTTCCATCTATTTGATGGTGGACACTTTGAAATATTTGAAACAGGGCGGAAGAATTACTCCTGCCGCTGCTGCCATTGGAACAGTTTTAAACATTAAGCCTGTGCTTCAAATTCAAGGTGGAAAACTTGACACATATGCCAAAGTGATAAACATTAAAACGGCAAAACAAAAGATGATTGATGCTTTGAAGAAAGATTTGGAAGGCAGATTTAAAAGTCTTGTAGATGAAGGAAAAATTAAAATTGCTGTTGCTCATACTGCAAACGAAGAAAATGCTTTGACTTTTGCTGAAGAGTTGAAAAAAGAATTTCCACATATTCCTTTTGAATATGTGGACGAATTGGCACTCAGTATTGCCACTCACACAGGTCCTAAAGTTTTGGCTTGTGGATGTTATGTTTGTTATTAAGACTTTTAAGGAGTTATGATGAAAGATTGTGTTTTCTGTAAGATTATTTCAGGTGAAATTCCTTCATATAAAATTTATGAAGATGATTTTTGCTTGGCGTTTCTTGACATTTCAAACGATGTTTATGGTCACACTTTGGTGATTCCAAAAAAACATTATGAAACCATGATTACTTGTGATAACACAACACTTTCTCGCGTGATTGAAACTTGCAAAAAAATTGGTGATTTTTATGTTAAAGAAAAAGGTATTGATGGTTATAACATT
This sequence comes from uncultured Eubacteriales bacterium, assembly GCA_949878485.1. GTDB lineage: Bacteria > Bacillota > Clostridia > Christensenellales > UBA1242 > Caccovivens. The sequence continues at coordinate 79,348 of CATLAM010000003.1, read as the reverse complement.
TTAAATAACACAGGCAGTGTTGCTGGGCAGTCGGTGAAACATATTCATTTTCATGTTATTCCAAGAAAAGAAGGGGATGAAGTTAAACTTTTTAATGAACTTCCAGATTGTGGGGCAGACCTTAATGCAGTTTGTGAAGAATTAAAATTGCCTAAAGAAAATGTGGTCAGTTGTGCATGTGATGATGCGGTTGTTATTTACACTGATGGTGCTTGTTCAGGAAATCCCGGAGCAGGCGGCTGGGCATCTATTTTAAACTTTAAAGGTAAAGAAAAAATCTTGTCTGGCGGAGAAGAAAACACGACAAATAATCGCATGGAACTTATGGCGGTTATTCAAGGGCTTGAAAGTGTTAAAGACAGTCAAATCATTAAAGTTTACAGCGACAGTGCTTATGTTGTAAATGCGTTTAATCAAAATTGGCTTTCAAACTGGCAAAAAAACAATTGGAAAACAAGCGGAAAAAGCGAAGTTTTAAACAAAGATTTGTGGCAAAGACTTTTAAAAGTTGTGCAGAAACATAATGTTGAATTTATCAAGGTTAAGGGACACAGCGACAATGAAAACAATAATCGTTGTGATGCCTTGGCAAGAGAAGAAATTATAAAGTTACAAGATTAAAAAGGCAAGAAGAATGGCTGTAAGCATTGCGAGAATTCCATGCAAGAGTTTTTGAAAAACAAAAAGTTTGACTGGCATTTTAAGTTTGGAAAGCATGGTTAGTGATTGCAGTATTGTGGAAATTCCGCCAAAACTGACCACAAAAGATGCCAAAATTACAGCAATAAATTGATTTGGAAGGGTTGCAAGGTCTATGCAACCTTTTGTTATTTCAATGATTCCTTCAAACAGAAAAGCAATGTTTTGTGGCAGAAGCGACAATAATGGTGAAAAACATTCAATCACTATGAAGAAAATTGTAATTATTGCACCGACAGAAAGAATTGCTGTTGTGGAATTGACAACAATGTCAGAAATGTCAAGTGTGGTGTTTTTTGTTTCAGATTGTGACTCAAGTTTTTCATTTTCTTTAAGTTTGAAATTGCGAAAGATTATTCCGTTTAAAATTGCACCAATGACATGGCTTAAAAACAAAATATAACCGACTGTGGCACTTTTAAACATTCCAATCCCAACTGCTCCAACAATGAACATTGGCCCACTTGTGGAACAAAACGATGTCATTTTAAAGGCATCTTCTTTGGATATTTTTCCTTGCAAATAAAGGTCAGCAATAGTTTTTGTTCCAACAGGATATCCAGAAAAAATTGCCATCATAAAAGCATAGACAGAAATTGGTGGTGTTTTAAAGCACACTTTGCTTAGACCTGAAAATGGGCGACAAAGCGATGACATGATGTTTAGTGATGACAAGGTGCGGGTGAAAAACATGAAAGGAAAAACACTTGGAAGCACATTAAAAGCCCAAGCAGAAATTCCATTTAAACCTTGTTGGATAAACTTTTCTGGTCTTAAAATCATGCAAAACAGAAAAAAGAAAATAAGCATGGTAAGGGCAACCACCCAAAAGGGTTGTCCAACTTTTTTTGTGAGATAATTTTTCATGTCTTCTCCTTATTTTGTTTGACTTTTGTTTACTTAATTTTTATAATTGGTATATGGTTATTTCTTATTAAAGATATATAATTTATATGCTTAATAGATTGCCGAAAATGAATGGAGAAAAATTATGTTTAAAATTGAAGATTTAATTAAAAAAGCAAAGAAATCACAGAAAACCATTGTGTTTCCAGAAGTAAGTTTTTCTGACAGAACTGTGGAAGCAGTTAAATATTTGCAAAAGAAAAAGATTGTTAAAGTTTTGCTTGTGGGCGATGCAAGTGCATTAAGTTTAAGAGATAAATCTTTTGAAAAGTTTGACATTGTAAATCCAATTACTTTTGCTGACAGAAACAAACTTGTTAAAGCACTTTACGAAAAGAGAAAAGAAAAAGGCTTAACTTTGGAACAAGCAGACGAACTTGCAAAAGATCCATATTATTTTGCCACACTTCTTGTTGAATGTGGGTATGCTGACGGAATGGTTGCAGGTGCTGAAGCGTCAACAGCAACAACTGTTAGACCTGCACTTCAAATCATCAAAGCAAAAAACAAGAAAGACCCTGTTTCTTCATGTTTCTTGATGTATGGAGAAAACAAATTCTTGAAAGGCAAAGCACTTGTTTTGGCTGATTGTGGTGTTTTGGAAAAGCCAGACAGTGACACTCTTGCTGTTATTGCCAGCCAAAGTGTTAAAAGTGCAAACATGTTTGGATTAGAACCAAAAGTTTCATTTTTGTCATATTCTTCAAAGGGCAGTGCTAAAAGCGAAGATGTGGATAAGGTTAGAACTGCTTTTGAAAAATTTAAGAAAAAAGAAAAAGATGTTGTTTGTGACGGAGAATTACAGTTTGATGCGTCAATGGTGCCAATTGTTGCCAATCACAAAGCACCAAACAGCCCTCTTAAAGGGGATGCAAACGTTTTGATTTTCCCTGACATTCAAGCAGGAAACATTTGCTATAAAGCAATTCAATACATTGGTGGAATGACTGCTGTTGGACCTATTTTGCAAGGTCTTAAAAAACCTGTAAATGACTTATCTCGCGGTTGCAGTGTAAAAGATATAATCATTGTCAGTGTTATAACAGCACTTCAATGTGAAGAAAAAGGAGAAAAATAATGAAAATTTTACTTATCAATGCAGGAAGTTCATCGCTTAAATATCAACTTTTGGATATGAAAACTGAAAAGTTGATTGTAAAAGGAAATTGTGAAAAAATTGGTCTTAAAGATCCAATCATTACTCTTAAATGCAATGGAAAAGAAACTAAATTTGATGGTGCAAAAAATCATGAAGATGCCATTCAAAAAGTTTTAAACATTTTGACAAGCCCAGAAAATAGTGTTATTAAAAGTCTTGATGAAATCGATGCTGTAGGTCACAGAGTGCTTCACGGTGGCGAAATTTACACAGATTCTGTGCTTATCACACCAAAAGTTATGAAAGAACTTGAGAAACTCGTTCCACTCGGGCCACTTCATATGCCAGCAAACATTGCTGGAATTAAGGCTTGTCAAGCAGTTATGGATGTTCCACAAGTCGCTGTTTTTGACACTGCTTTCCATGCAACCATGCCAGAAAAGGCATATATGTATCCAATTAAATACGAAGATGCAAAGAAATTCAAAATCAGAAAATACGGTTTCCATGGTTCAAGCCACAAATTCATTACACAAGAAATGGCAAAAATTTTGGGAAAATCAATAAGCAAACTCAACCTTATTATTGCTCATCTTGGTAATGGCTCCAGCATCACTTGCGTGGAAAACGGCAAGAGTGTGGAAACAACAATGGGGCTTACTCCACTTCAAGGACTTATGATGGGAACTCGTTCTGGAGATGTTGACCCAACTGTTGTTCAATATCTTTGTGAAAAGAAAAATTTGACTGTTGACAAAGCGATTTCTTATCTTAATAAACAATGTGGTCTTTTGGGTATATCTGGTTACACAAGCGACCAAAGAGAACTTATTGCAAAGGCAAATGAAGGTGATGAAAGATGTCAACTTGCTGTGGAAATGCTTGCTCACTCAATCAAGAAAAACATTGCTTCATATCTTCCACTTTTGCCAAGAATTGATGCCATCGTATTTACTGGTGGAATTGGTGAAAACAGAGCCGACACAAGAGAAATGGTTATGACTGGTTTTGAACACCTTGGAATTGTGATTGACAAGAAGAAAAATACCAATTTCAAACGCGGAGAAGTTAATCTTATTTCTTCAAGCAAATCAAATGTTCAGATTTATGTTGTTCCAACAGATGAAGAATTGTTGATGGCAAGGGACACTAAAAAGATTGTTTCTGCACTTTCTTCAAAGAAAAGTTTAAAAAAGTCTAAATAAAACTTGACAATTTCTTAAATTTAGGTTAGAATATACACGCAAAGAAAAAATTTCGTGCTAAACTATAATTACTAAAAGGAGAATTTAAAATGGCTGTTCCTAAGGGTAAAGTTTCAAAACAGAGAAGAAATACAAGAAATTCTGCAAATTTCAAGGCAGAGGCTCCAACACTTGTTGAATGCCCAAAATGCCACGAACTTAAACAACCACACACTGTATGCAAAAATTGCGGAACTTACAAAAATAAAACTGTTGTTGAAGATAAAAAGAAAAAACAATAAAAATCAGACCGAAGTTTCGGTCTTTTTTTTCATTTTCACAAAAATTGCATATTGACAAATTGAGATGTTTATGATAGAATGCTTATGTTTGGAGGTTATGAGATGAAAATAATACTTGGAGATGTAGAAAACAAAGATTTATATGAAAATGGAGTTTTTGTTGTTGGCGAAGATGTTACACATATTGAAGAAGATGTATTTGACAATTGCAATGATTTAAAAGAAGTTATTTTTACTAAGCCTGTAAGTTTTATGCATCAAGTAAATGGTTTTTCACATATTTATGGGATTTTTAGAAGAAACATTAAATTGAATAGTTTGTTTTTCCCAGAAGATCAAGACAAAATTTATTTTCCAATGTTGCTTGATTGTGCAAGCAGTGAACTTGAAATTCATTTATCTGAAAAAGCATATAAAAATTTGTGCAGAGATATAATGGACTATAATAAAAATGCACATATACCTTTTTCTGTAAATCTTACTTTTGACATATATGACAGAACAACAAGTAATGAAGGTTTAATTTCACAAGCAGATAATGATGTTGAAATTGAAAAGAAATAATAAAGTAAGATATATTTAAAAATTTTTAAATCTCGACCTAAATGTCGAGATTTTTTTATTTGCTAAATTTGTGTTTTGAATGATATTTTTTTGACTTTGTGTGTGATTTTTTGGTATAGTTATAGTGTAGTATTATGCAAAAATGTTTGTAATTTTAAGGAGAATAGAATGAAAGTTGTTGTTGACGCATTTGGTGGCGATTATGCTCCTGTTGAAATAGTTGAAGGTGCTGTTAAGGCTGTTAAATGTGACAAAGATTTGACTGTTGTTTTAACAGGTGATGAAACAAAAATTAATAATATTTTAAATGGCAGAACAGAAAGAATTGAGATTGCTCATGCAAGTGAAGTTATCACAAATGATGATGCTCCAACTTTGGCAATCAGACAGAAAAAAGATTCTTCGCTTGTTAAGGCCTTTGATTTATTGAAAGAAGATGAAGATGTTATTGGGCTTGTTTCTGCTGGAAGCACTGGTGCTGTGCTTGCAGGTGCAATCATGAAGATTGGAAGAATTAAAGGGATTTCTCGACCTGCACTTGCTCCGTTTTTGCCAACTATGAAAGACGGCAAAAATGTCTTAGTTTGCGACAGTGGTGCAAATGTCGATTGCAAAAGTGAACATTTGTTGCATTTTGCCATAATGGCGTCTGCTTATTATTCGATTATGAACAATGTTGAAAGTCCTAAGGTCGGGCTTTTGAACAATGGTGCGGAAGAACATAAAGGAAATGAACTTGTTAAGGAAACTTATCCGCTTATGAAACAACTTCCAATCAATTTTATTGGTAATGTTGAAGCAAGAGAAACAATGTCTGGAGATGTGGATGTTATTGTTACTGATGGTTTTGCTGGAAATGTGCTTTTAAAAAGCGTGGAAGGTGTCGGCGGGGCAATTTCTGCTATGCTTAAAAAAGAAGCCAAGAAAAACCTGTTTTCTGTGCTTGGGGCTTTGATGATGGGTAAGTTTAAAGGCTTGAAAAATAAAATGGATGTCAAGAAATATGGTGGAGCACCTTTCTTAGGATGCAAAAAACTGGTTGTTAAAACTCATGGAACTGCAAATAGAGAAGTTGTTTGCAACACAATTTTGCAAGTTGTAAAACTTCATGAAAACAAACTGAATGAGAAAATTGAAGCAAAACTTTTGCAGATGCAGGAAAAGGTGGTGGCAAGCAATGATTGAGCAGAAAATTGATTACAAATTTAAAAATAAAAACTTGCTTATAACTGCTTTAACTCATCCTTCAAAGTCTAAAAATAATTATCAACGCTTGGAATTTTTGGGAGATTCAATTTTAAACTTTCTTGTTGGGGAATTTTTGTTTAAAAATTGTGATAAGCAAGAAGGAGAACTTACTGTTTTAAGGTCGCATTATGTTTCAGAAAATCATCTTGCTGAATGCTTTGATGAAATGAATTTGGAAAGTGATGTAATCACGGGTAAAAGTTTGAATGGAGAAATCACAACTGCCATAAAAGGCGACATTGTGGAAGCAATCATTGCTGGAATTTATTTAGATAGTGATTTACAACAAGCAAGAAAGTTTATCATTGAGAAGTTGCATATTGAAGATTTTGAAAATGCCAAAGATGACAATTATAAATCTCAACTTCAAGAACTTGTGCAAGCAAACTTTAAATGTGCTATGAAATATGAAACTGTAAAAGTGGAAGAAATGTTTGAAGCAAAGTTTTATATGGATGAAGACTTGGTTGCAACTGGCTATGGGAAAGACAAAACAAAAGCAGAACAAAATTGTGCTTATGTGGCTATTAATAAGTTATTTGTTAATTAAACTTATTTTAATATAACAATTTTAAGGTGGAATTTATGTATTTTAAAAAGATTGAAATGATTGGTTTTAAATCGTTTGCAGATCGCACTGTTATTGAATTTAACGGTGGTTTTACTGCAATCGTTGGACCTAATGGCTGTGGGAAGAGTAATGTTTCTGATGCCATAAGATGGGTGCTTGGGGAACAAAGTGCCAAATCTCTCCGTGGTGACAACATGCAAGATGTCATCTTTAAAGGCACGGAAAAAAGAAAAAGTTTGTCTTATTGTGAAGTTACTTTAACTTTTGACAACACAGACAGATTTTTTAAAATTGACTATGATGAACTTAACATCACCAGAAAACTTTATCGTTCTGGGGAAAGCGAATATCAAATTAACCGCAACACTTGTCGTTTAAGAGATATTACTGACCTTTTATTTGACAGCGGAATTGGTAAGAATGGTTATTCTGTTATTGGACAAGGTAAAGTCAGTGAAATTGTTGATGAAAAGCCAGAAGACAGAAGAACAATGTTTGAAGAAGCCGCTGGTGTTGCTAAGTTTAAGTCAAGAAAAGACGAAGCAGAAAGAAAGTTGGACAGAACACATGAAAATTTGGTTCGTATTGATGACATTCGCAGTGAAATTGAAAGACAGATGGGACCTTTGAAGAAACAAGCCGAAGACGCGAAGAAATATTTGGAATACAGAGGACAACTTAAAGACCTTGAAGTGAACGCTTATATTTATCAATATGAAAATGCAAGTGTGGCTAAAGAGCAGATTAAACAAAAGATGCGTGCAATTGAAGAAGAACTTTCAGCAAGAACGACAGAACTTGAAAAAATTAATTCTGATTATAATGAACAGATGGACAAACTTTCTTCTTTTGACAAAGAGATTTCATCATTAAATGAACAAATTTTGAACCTTACTGTTGACCTTGAAAAACAAGAAGGTGAAACAAGAGTTACAAGAGAAAAAATAAATTACACTCAAAAAGAAAATGACCGTTTGAATTTAGATTTATCTAATGCTCAAATTGTTGTTGAAACTTGTGACGAGCAAGAAATTGCAAAAACACAAGAAAGCAAAAAATTGCAAGAAAAACTTGCCATGCTTAACCATTCCTATGAAGAATTGTCTAATCATCATTTGAAGATTGTGGATGAAATGACAAAACTTGAAACTGAAACTGGGCAGTCTCAACAAAAGATGATTGAAACTTTAGGCTCATTGTCTGATGTTCGCAGTGATGCGTCAAGATTGGAAGCAGAAAAGAGTATTTTACTTCAAAACCAAGAAAATTTGAGAAAGAGTTTGTCTGATGCAGAAAATAAGATTGAAAACTTGCAAAAAACTTATGACGACAACAATTTAGAAGTAGATAATCTTAAGAAAGAATATGAGAAGATTAAAAAATCCTGCGAAGAAATTTCAGGAAAGGTTTTTGTTGCTACAAAAGAAATTGCTGAACTTGAAAATGAAAAGACAAATTTAATCACTCAAGTTAAAGTTTATGAAAACAGAAAGAAACTTTTAATTGAAATGCAGGCTGAATATGAAGGTTATGCTTACAGCGTCAAGAAAATTTTGAAAGAAAGCGAAAGAAATTCTGCCGTAAACAGCAAAATGGTGGGTGTTTTGGCTTCTTTGATTAAAGTTCCTGCCGAATATGAAACTGCCATTGAAGTGGCTCTTGGAAATGCTGTTCAAAACATTGTTACTTACAATGAAGATGGTGCGAAAGATTTGATTTCCTATTTGAAAGAAAACAAATTTGGTCGTGCAACTTTCTTGCCAATTTCCAGTATGCGTAGACGAGACATGGATGAAAGAACAATTCAAGGCAAAAAAGGTGTGTTTGGTGTTGCTTCTAAACTTATTTCTTATGACAAACAAATTGACAATGTCATCAGCAACTTGCTTGGTGGAACAGTTATTGTTGACACACTTGCAACTGCCGTTGATTTGGCAAGAGATAATGGTTTTTCATTTAAAATTGTTACATTGGAAGGGGATGTTGTAAGCACACAAGGTTCTCTTACTGGTGGAAGCAAGAAAAGCGAGATTGTCAACTTAATTTCCAGACAAAGAGAAATTGAAACTTTGACAACTGAAATTGAAAACTTAAACCAAAAAGAAAGTGAATTAAATAAAAAGATTGAGTTTTTGAAACTTGACCTTACCACTTCTAAGGAAGAAGAGAAAAGATTTGTTGAACAAAGAAATGTCATTGAAATCCGTCTTGCGAAACAACAAGAAAAGTTTGAAGCCATCAACAAAGATTTGGAAGAGGCAAAAGACGAAAAAGAAGTTGTTGTTATGGAACAAACTTCTGTTTCAAATAAACTTAAATTGATTGACCAAGATTTGTCACAAGCAAATTTGGTTAAGAATGCTTTAAGTGGAAATAAAGAAGATGCTGACCTTTTGGTTAAGCAAAAACAAGAATATTACAACAAAACTCGTGCTGAAAGAGATGATATTGTTGCCAATATGACCACTGTTAAGGTGGAAATTGCTTCTTGTGAACAAAAATTGCAAGGCTTGAAAGATGAACTTGACAGAATATTACTTGAAAAAGACAGACAAATTTCAAATATTGAAAACTTGAAATCTCATTTGGCTGAAAATGAAAAGTTTATTTCAAATGCCGAAGAAATGATAAAAGTTCAAATTGAAAATGCTAAGCCTTCAGAAGCGAAAGATACATTGCAAAAAATCAGACAACAGCGTGAAAATTTGGAAAACAGTAAGGTTTCTATTTCTTCAAACATCAAAAAATTGGATGAAAGCAAACTTTCAACAATGGAAGAAATTACTCGAGTTAATGACAAAAAATATCGTGAAGAAACCAATCTTTCCAAAGTGGACACAGAACTTGAAGCAATGCAAGAACGCATTTATGAAGAATATAGTTTGACTTATAATGGTTGCTTGGAATTTAGACGCCCTGATTTTGAAATTAAAGAAGCACTTATTGCCATAAGCAAACTTAAAAAAGATATATCTGCACTTGGCTATGTCAATGTTCATGCCATTGAAGATGTTTCCACACTTTTGGAAAGATATAATGACATGACAACTCAAGCGGATGACTTAAGAAAAGCGGAAGATGATTTAAATAAAATCATTAAAGACCTTTCAAACGAAATGCTTACCAAGTTTAACGAAGAATTCAACAAGATTAACGACAGTTTCAAAGTTGTGTTCAGAGAATTGTTTGGTGGCGGTAATGCAAGATTGGAACTTACTGAAGCAGAGGACCCATTGGATGCAGGTGTGGAAATTATGGTTCAACTTCCTGGAAAGGCTGCAAACAAACTTTCACTTTTAAGTGGTGGGGAAAAGACGTTGACAGCAATTGCATTGTTATTCTCAATTTTAAGATTGAAACCACTTCCATTCTCACTTTTGGACGAAATTGAAGCGGCTTTGGATGATGCCAATATTGAAAGATTTGCGATGTATCTTAAAAAGTTGTCACAATCTACACAATTCATTGTCATCACTCACAGAAAACCAACTATGGAACTTTCTGACAGTCTGTATGGCGTTACTATGGAAGAAAAAGGTGTATCAAGAATTGTTTCTGTTAAACTTGCTGATGCAATCAGACAAGCAGAACAAGAAGGTTAAGGAGAATTATGGGATTATTTAAAAAGATTGGAAATGCGTTAAAGAAAACAAAGGATGCTTTTACAAGAAAAATTGACGCAATTTTAAGTCATGGGGAAGTTGATGACGAACTTTTTGACGACCTTACTGATGTGCTTATTTCAAGTGACATAGGGGTTAAGGCTTCCATGGAAATTGTGGAAGAACTTCGTGATGAATGTCACAGCCGAAAAGTTAGAAAGGCAGAAGATGTAAAAGTGGTTTTAAAGGAGATTATTGAAAGGTATTTTTCAGATGCTCCACATATTGATTTGGAATATCCTGCCGTTATCACAATCATTGGAGTTAATGGTGTTGGAAAGACAACAACCATTGGGAAACTTGCCAATTATTTTAAAAACTTAAAGAAAAGCGTAACGTTGGTTGCAGGTGACACATTCAGAGCGGCGGCTTCATCACAACTTAATGAATGGGCAGGCCGCACCAAAACAAGGATAATTAAGCACACAGAAGGTGCAGATGCTGGTGCTGTTGTGTTTGACGGTATTGCAAGTGCAAAAGCAAATAAAACAGATGTTTTGCTTGTTGACACTGCAGGCAGACTTCACACAAAAACTAATCTTATGGCAGAACTTCAAAAGATTGAAAAGATTATTGACAGAGAATATGAACAAGCACATAAATATAATTTTATTGTTTTGGATGCTACGACTGGTCAAAATGCACTTTCTCAAATCAACGCTTTTTCAGAATACGCACATATTGATGGGATTATTTTGACTAAATTGGATGGAACTGCAAAAGGTGGTGTAATCATTGCCATTGAAAAGGAATATAAACTTCCAGTTGTTTTTGTGGGAACTGGTGAAGGCGTGGACGATATTGAAGATTTTAACCCAAAATCATTTGTAAGTGAATTGTTTTAAAGGATAATGTAATGGGTTTTAAATTTAATGGAAAAGTTGCTGTTATTTCTGGTGGTGACAGCGGAATTGGATTGGCAATTTCACAAAGGTTAAAGAAAGAAAATGTTAAGATTTATGACATTAGCAAAATGATTACTAATAATCCTATTTTTGAGAAAAGTTATCAATGTGACATTACTAATGATGAAAGATTGAAAGAAGTTGTAAATGACATTTTGGCAATTGAAGGTAAGATCGATTTATTGTTTTGTAATGCTGGAATCGGCATTGGTGGAATGTTTGAAAATGCAAGTTTAGAAACTATTGACAAGATTTTGAATGTCAATTTAATTGCACAACTGAAAATGACAAACTTATTTGTTAAAAATATAAATCAAGGTGGAAGAATTATTTTTACGGGTTCTATGGCTTCAATAATCCCACTTCCATATCAAGCGTGTTACAGTGTAAGTAAGGCTGGTGTTGAAAATTTTTCAAGGGCTTTAGCGACTGAACTTAGACCTAAAAACATTAAAGTGATAACTGTTATGCCAGGGGATGTCAACACCAATTTTACAAACAGCAGAATTAAACATGTAAGTGACGATAAGAAGGAAGCAAGAGGAATTTCTAAGATGGAAAAGTCAGAAAGGAAAGGTGCTGCACCAGACTTTGTGGCAAAAAGAATTTTAAAAATCGTGAAAAAGAAACATCCTCCACTTAGAGTTTCGATTGGGTTTCTTTGGAAATTTGTTTCGTTTCTGGTAAAAATATTCCCTGTGAAGTTTGTAAATTTTTTAGTTAGAATTATTTATGTTTAACAAATCATGGTGTAGTATGCTTTGCATATCACACTATATATAGCGTATTATTTAATAATATATACTAATGCTCGTTTAAAAAAATGAGCATTTTTTTATTTTTATTATTTTTAAAATTTAGGCAAAATCTGACAAATTCTGACATATAACATCTCATAGGAGTTTTTATGATTTTTGAAAGTTTTGCTTATTTTTTCAGCCGAATTTGCATTTTTACAAATTATGTAAACACTGCTCAGGGGTTTCCTAAACCACTTTCGTTGGAAGAAGAAAAAGAAGAATTCAGAAAGATGAAAGAAGGCGACAGAAACGCCAGAGAAAAACTTATCAGTCACAATTTAAGATTGGTGGCGCATATTGTTAAAAAATACACCAATTCACTTGAAGCGGATGATTTATTGTCGGTTGGCACAATTGGGCTTATTAAGGCTATTGACACTTTTGATTATGACAAAAAAGTTCAGTTGTCGACTTACGCTGCAAGGTGCATCAATAATGAAATTTTGATGCTTATAAGGGCAAACAAAAAACATAAGAATGTGATTTCTTTAAACAGCCTTACAACCAACAGTGACGAAGACAAAGATTTGGAATTGAAAGATGTTTTGGCTTCTGACGATGAAGAAGTCTTTGTTCAAGTGGAAACAAACATTATTATGCAAAAGATTAAAAACATCATAAAAACAAGATTAGATGACAGAGAACAGGCGGTTATTAAACTTAGATATGGCATTGATTGTGAGAAGGCTTTGACGCAAAAAGAAGTTGCTGATAAACTTGGTATTTCTCGTTCTTACATTTCCAGAATTGAAAATAAAACTTTAAGTATTATCAAAGAAGATTTTGAGAAAAATGAAAGTGAAAGTGGAATAAAAATTTAGTAAAAAAATTTGAAATAACTTGAATTTACTTGACAGAAAATTTTGTTCATTTTATTATAATTATATAACAAGATTATACAATTAATTTTAAGGAGAAAAGAATGGAGAAAGCCGAATTTTATAAACTGGTTGAAGAACATATTGTCCCATTGTTCACTGGCAGTTATTTGGCTGGAGAAATCGAGTCTTCTTCCAGAGATAGTGAAGTGGCTTTTGGTAAAGGTAATTCCATTCTTTTGAAGCCGACAAAAACGGATGACTATCGTGTGGTTTTGAAGCGTGGACTTGCTTTTAAAACTTTTGAAGTGGAAATTATCCGTTCGATTATTCATGAATTCAGTGAAATTTCGTCTTTGGGAATGACTGACAAAATGTATTTAACTGATCTTCATAATGTTGCAATTGAAAAAGCGATGATTGACAGTATTGCTGAAAATGGAACTCAAACCATTTTGGGTGTTATTTCTTATCTTGATGTTTGGGCTTCAAGAACTTATGAAGGGGCAAATGTTGACCTTGGAATTTTGATTAATCTTGGTGTCAATTCAGATGGACAGGCACAGGTCAATTACAACGAGATTATTTCCAAAGATTTCTTTGCACTTATTACTGATGGGATTAACTCTTTTGTGGAGTTTGACAGAAATGGGGTGTTTCTTGGTTATGTAACTTTAAAGAACACTAAAAATGTTCAAACGATTTCTCCGCATGTTTATGAAAAGGTGGCTCGAATTTGCAATGACAAGCGCGTTGGAATTGTGCTTACTAAGAAAGGTGACATTTTGGTGTTTTATGCAAGACAACTTATCTTTGCAAAAAGAAGTGGGCATTGGTGCGTTTATTCACACGAAGAAATCATCAGGCTTTTGTCCAACAATGTTTCTTACACAGCAAAACAAATCAGACGCTCGATTTACAACACTGCTTTGGACTGTTCTTTCTCTTATAAAGGTGCATGCCTTGCTTACATCAACAAAGACAAGACTTTGGCGGCTCTTTCACACATTGATGCTTCTGACATCATTTCGGAAGAACATTTTGAAATGAAGAAGAATTTGGAATTGGAAGAAGCACAAAAACTTTATAATCTTTCAAACGCTAAAAGAATTATTGACAAATTCAGTCTTTCATATCAAGACTTTTTGGTTTCTAATAAATACACCAAGACAATGGCTATTCGCAAAATGATTGCAGGAAAGAAATTGTTTGAACTTGACCGAAAACTGCTGGAAGAGTTGACTTCCATTGATGGGGCAACAATTGTTGACTATGATGGAACAATTATTGCTGTTGGCGCAATCATCAAGATTGAAGCGGGAAGTGCTGGCGGTGGTCGTTTGGCGGCAACCACAACTATGGCAAAATATGGCGTGGCAATCAAGGTTTCTCAAGACGGAATTATGCAAGGATTCACGGTTGACAAGAAAGGAAACTCAAGAAAAATCTTTAATGTTGGTGGAAGATAATTTTGACAATTAAAATTTTGCAATAAAAAACCTGTCAATTTGACAGGTTTAATTTTTTTATTCTTTATTTGATTTTGTTTCAACTGTAAACATTTCACCTTCAACTTCTTCGTTTGCAGTTTCTTGATTTTCAGTTGTTTCAGTTTCTTGTTGTTTTTGGTTTTCTGTGATTTCTTCTGTTTTTGTTTCTTCAACTGTTTCTTTTTGTTTAACAGTTTTGTTTAAGATGAAGCCAAGTGCAACAATAAGAAGCATATAACCAACTGCACAAGCAAATGAAATGTAGAAGCAAGCACCAATTCCTAAGTCTGTGATGGAAATAATTAAATAAATCCAACAGAAGATTGAAAGGGCAGGTAATGCCAAGATGATGATTGCAAGCCAGATTTTGTTTAAATCTTTATGCTTAAAGAAGAAAACAACTGATGCCAAACTTACGATTGTGAAAATGATTGCCAAGATGAGTGCTGCAAATCCTTCTGATGAAAGATGAGCAAAGTCAACAACAAGTGAAAGACTGTTTAAATTCATAGTTAACCTCCAATATATAACTAAATTTTAACACTTTTGACGGAATTTGTCAATAAGCAAATTAAATTTATTTGCAAATTTTTCTCTTTTTAATAAATAATATGCAGTTTTGTTCGTTTTTAAGCAAAATAAATTGCAAAATTATCTTTTTTTAGTGTAAAATATTTTTATGAAGAAAAAGGTCTTGGTCTTTAGTGCGGTTTCTTTGGCTGTGGCTGCAATAGTTGTTGGGCTGTGTTTTCTTTTTTTTGGAAATAAAGCAATAAGACTTATTCCTGCTTCTCTTGCTGTGGAAGAGATTGATGGAAAATATAACTTGGTCAGTCAATATAATGCAGACTATGCTTATAAATTTAAGTTAGAACAATTCCAAGAATTGGAAAACGATTATAAAGTCATTACAACAGTTTTAAGCAAAAGCAATGTTTTAAATTTGTCAGACGAACAGAATTTTGATGTTGTGGCAGGGAAAAAATATCGTTTTGCAGTGTGTTTTACAAATGAAAATGGTTCCACTTTTGGAGATTACAGTAAGTATGTAGAGTGGATCCCTTCTTGGAATTTGTCAGTTGTTGATTATGATTCGGTTTTAATTGAAAACGAAATAATCACATGGGACGAAGTTAATTCTGCAGAAAGTTATGATATAAGCATCATTAATGATCAAGGAAATGTGGTTTTTAATTCTGAAGTCACGGAAGAAAAATTTTTGCTTAGTCAAATTGACAGAGTGGGGGATTTTAAAATTTATATTGTGGCAAAGTCAACCAATGCTAACCTTTTGCCATCTGAAGCAGGTTTAGGAAAAACCTTTTCAATAATCAGAAAAAACGAAATTTTAAGTGCCAACTTTGAGGCAAATCAACTTGAAATTGTTTGCAGTGAAATTGTGTCTAAATTTGAAATTTATGTTGATGGAAAGTTTGAAGCCGATTTAAATGTTGAAGAAAAAAACTGGATTGACAATGGCGACAATGTGGTCTATAAGTTTTTAAATTTGTCTTTCCTTAGCATAGATTTTGAAAATTCTGACGTGCAAATTAAATCGTCAACGAATTTGAATTTCAATGTTTTGGAAAGTGAAAAAATTGAATTAAATGTAAGATAAATTTTGTCTTACATTTTTTGTATTTTTGCAATTTTTGTTCATACTAGTAAAAAGGAGTGTAAGTATGGACATCAAGAAGCAAGAGAAAAAGTTTAAAGATAAGTTACATAATTCCATTGATGTTGCATCAAGAAACATCACAAAAAATGGTGTTGAAATTTGTTTTGTTTATTTAAAAAGCATTACTGATAATTTGGTGTTTTCTCAAAGCATTTTTGAACCTATTTCCATTTTTGAAGGGGAAATTTCTTTTGATGTCGTAAAGCAAATAGTTAAATCTAATGATGTTGCTGTTGCAGAGGAAAAGCAAGTTGTTGAAAAAATTTTAAAGGGTGGTGTGGCTGTCTTTTTGTCTAACAGTGAACAATATTTAATAATTGACATTCAGAAATACAGCACCAGAGCCCCTTCAGAACCGCCAACATCGCCAGTTATTATGGGACCAAGAGAAGGTTTTACAGAAGATTTGAAAACCAACATGACACTTATAAGACGCCATTTCTATGGAGAACAACTTATTTTTGAAGAAATGCTTATTGGTGAAATGACAAAAACTCAAGTGGTTATTGCTTATTTAGATGGTGTAGCAAGTAAAGATATTGTCAAAGAAATTAAAAAGAAATTAAAAAAAGTCAAGATTGACGGGGTTGTCGATTCATATTATCTTATCTCACTTCTTTCAAATCGACCAAATTCCATTTTAAAGCAAGTAGGCAACAGTGAAAAACCTGACATTGTTGCTTCCAAAATGTTGGAAGGAAGAATTGCTTTGATTGTAGATAATTCGCCAATTGTTTTGACTATTCCATTTATGTTTTTGGAAGATTTGCAAAGCAGTAATGATTACTACACCAATTATGTATATGCTTCACTGCTTCGTATAGTTAGACTTATAGGTCTGTTTTTTGCTGTGGTTGGACCTGGGGCTTATATAGCCTTGCAATTGTTTCATCACAACATTTTGCCGATTAAATATTTAATTACCATTGCTGATTCCACTCAGCAAATTCCTTTTACGCCTTTCGTGGAAATCTTGTTTATCAATTTATTGTTTCAAATTCTATATGAAGTCAGTTTGCGTTTGCCAAGTTATTTAGGGCTTGCCACTTCGGTTGTAGGTGCATTGATTTTGGGTGACACTGGTGTTAAAGCGGGTCTTATTTCTCCGCCATCTGTTATTGTTGTTGCCATTGCTAAGATTGCTTTATATACTGTTCCAGAACAGGCTTCACAGATTACGATTCTTCAATTTGTGTTTATGATTTTGGGTGCAGCACTTGGCATATTGGGTCTTCTTGGCGGTGTCATTTATGTCATTGCCTATGCAAATTCGGTGGAAAATTTTGGCACGCCTTATCTTGCTCCTTTTTCTCCGTTTATTTTAAGTGACAACAAAGATGCGTTGTTGAAAGTTCCGTTGCAAGATATGACGACGCGACCGAAATCTTTTGAAAATAACGATGAGGAAAGAATAAATGACGATTAAAGATAGAAGTTTAACTGCATGGCAAGTTGGAATTATGTTGTTTATAATTTTGTTTTCCAACAAAATATTGGTTTTGCCGTCTTTGCTTTATGAAGGTGCAAAGTTGGAAGCATATTTTGTGCCAATAATTCTTTTTGTTTTGGAATTTGGGCTTATATTTCTTTTTTATCGTATGAAAAAGGCTTTTCCAACACAGTCTTTCGCTGAAATATTGCAAAAGTATTTTGGAAAAATTGTCATGAAAGTTATTCTGTTTTTAATAATGTTGTTCTTTTTATTTAAAGCAATTTTGCTTTATAACGTGACTTACATTTTTTTCAAAAGTTTAATTTACCAAGATTCTTCCAATATTTTGTTTTTAATCTGTTTTATTCCTGTTATAACTCATCTTGGGATTATGGGGTTGCGTGTGATGGGCAGAACTATGCAGATATTTTTCCCTTTAATTATTGGTGTAACTGTCTTCTGCATTGTTATTGGGCTTTTAGGAATTAAAGAATTGCCACTTTTATTTCAATCTTCAATTGGAGATGTGGCTTTGACTTCTCTTAAACACATTGCGGGATTTGGTGACAGTCTTTTGCTTTTTTTAGTTTTTGATAAAGTCACAATCAAACGTGGGCAATGGAAAGTGATTTTTTCTCTTTCTGGAATTTCCATGTTTTTAGTCATCAGCATCACAGCGGTGTTTTTATTTACTTACACATACACTTCATTCTTACATCCTTTTGCGTTGTTTGAAATTATGTCATATGTCAAAGAATATGGTGGCGTTGGAAGAATTGACATGATTTCAATGTTATTGATTGTCATTATAACTTATTTCCAATTGGCGATTTATTTAAAGATGTTTATGCTTTCATTTGCGGAAATATTTGGGGAAATAAATGAAATTTTTTCAGCAATAACATTTAATTTGTTTTTTATTCTTGCAATAAATTATGTTGTGTTAAATCTTGGAAAGGCAATTTTATATGGAGAAAACTTTTTGCCTTATTTTTCCATTTTACCTTTTATAATTGTGCCGATTTTAAGTTTGATTGCACTTTTGTTGCTTAAAAGGGAGAAAAAGAAATGAAAAAAGTCTGGGATTATTTAATTAAAACACCTATGCTTTTGGTGTTTATTGCAATTTCTGTTATTTTTGCTTTTCCAGCACTTGGTGCAAGTGCAGAGTTGGACAGATATGCAATTATTACTGCCATTGGGGTAGACAAAGGTGAAACAGAAGGTAATTTTGATGTTTCACTTCTTATGTTTGTGCCTATTGCAGAACAAACTTTTACGGAAAATTATAAAGTGGTTTCCGCAGAAGGCAGAACACTTACAGAAGCAATAAATCTTGTTGGACTTCATGTTGGGAGAAAGGTTGGTCTTTCTCATGTCAAGACAATTGTTTTGAATGAAGAGATTATTCATGAAGATGTCATTAATATTTTGGATTTTTTAGGTAAACGCAGGACAGTGGCATCAAGTTCTAAGATAATTACTACAAATGCTACTGCTAAGGAATTTTTAACTTCAGTGGAAAAATTGGACACAGACAGTGCAATTAAAGTCAGCGAACTTGTCAATTATAATCATGACTATATTTATGCTTATGACAGCACCATAGAGTTGTTTTTCAAAAGAATGTTTGGACCAACACAAACAGCACTTGTGCCTTATTTGAAATTGGAAGAGCCAGAAAATGAAGGTGTGGCGGCTGTGGCTGCAACAGACTCTCAAACTGGTGGACAAGGTGATTCTCAGGGACAAGGTCAGCAAGCACCAAAAGAAATATTAAATGATGGTGATGCATATCTATTTAAAGACAACAAAGCGATTGTTTTGCTTGACAGTAAACAAGTTGAAGACATCAATATGGTGTGCGGTGTATATAAAGAAGGCTCAATTGAAATTGAAAACTTTACTGATGGTGAATATAATGACGCTAAACTTTCATTTGAAATTTTTGACAACACTGTCCGAAACCGAATTGTTTATCAAAATGGCAGACCAATTTTTTGCATTGACTTAACTTTGGTTTTAAATCTTGCGGAAGCGGTCAATAAAGATAATACGGTTAAAGAAAATGTTGAATTTAAAAACCTTTCTGACACCATGATTCAAGCAATTGAAAAAAGAGTAAGAGAGAAATTCGCAAATGCCATAGGCATAATGCGAGAAAACAATGCAGATATAGGAAATTTCTATACATTAATGTATAACTCGGATAGAGTCAAATTCATGAAGTTTTTGGAAAACTTGGAAAATGCTGACAATTATTTGAATGAAATGGTCTTTAAGATGAGTTTGAAAGTTACTTCCAAATAATTCACTTGCCAAGATTAGACATAAAAATTTTTGTTTGCTCTTTTATTTTGTTGTTTTATTTTTTCTTTTATGATAAAATGCTTTTGTATTATATCAAAATAAGGAGTAAGTATGAACGAGAAAAAACAAGGTGGCTTTAAACTGATTTACATTATTGGTATACTGGTTGTTGTTTTGCTTATTTGTTTGCTTTTCATTGATTTCGGTTACAACGGGACTGAGTTAAATCAAACTGAAGTTTTCCAAATCATTCAAGAAGGAAAACAAACTGAAGATGGTAAAACGGTTAAGGCTGCGACTATTTATTATGGAAGCGGTAAGGGTTACATCTTAATTGCAGGCTCTCAGTTTGATGTTAAACAAATGCCTGAATATTCAGATTTTTATTTTGTTTACGACCAAAGTGGGGCAGATGGATTTCTTGAAGAATTAAGAAAAATCTGCAACAGTGAAGGTGTGAATGTAACTTTAAAATATGTGCCTGCTGGCATTAATGCATGGGATATTGTTATTCCTGTGTTGTATATTGTTTTTGCAATCTTTGTTTTTTGGATGTTGTTTCGCATGATTTCTGGTGCAAATAAAGGTGCCATGAGTTTTGGAAAAACAAAAATTAAAACTTATCAAATGAGCAAAGTTAGATTCAGTGACATTGCTGGAATGGATGAAGAAAAAGTTGAACTTCAAGAAATTGTTGAATTTTTAAAAAATCCAAAGAAATTTACTGACCTTGGTGCAAGAATTCCTAAGGGGGTTTTGCTTGTTGGTCGTCCTGGAACAGGAAAAACTTTGCTTGCAAGAGCGGTTGCTGGTGAAAGCAGAGTGAAATTTATTTCTATAAGTGGTTCTGACTTTGTGGAAATGTTTGTCGGTGTGGGTGCTTCAAGAGTCAGAGATTTGTTTGACCAAGCAAAGAAAAACAAACCTTGCATTGTGTTTATTGACGAAATTGACGCTGTTGGTCGTCAAAGAGGTGCTGGACTTGGCGGTGGCAACGATGAAAGAGAACAAACCTTAAACCAACTTTTGGTTGAAATGGATGGTTTCGAAACAAATGACGGCATTATTGTGCTTGCTGCAACAAACAGAAGTGACATTCTTGACCCTGCTTTAATGCGTCCAGGTCGTTTCGACAGACAAGTTTATGTTCATGTTCCTGATGTAAAGGGAAGAGAAGGAATTTTGAAAATTCATGCAAGAAACAAACCTTTGGATGAAGCGATCGATTTCAATGTGCTTGCAAGAATTACAACTGGATTTACTGGTGCTGACATTGAAAATATGTTGAATGAAGCGGCAATTTTGGCTGCAAGATTAGGAAGATCTAAGATTATTATGGAAGACATCACAGAAGGCATCAACAAAGTCATCATGGGTCCTCAAAAGAAATCAAGACTTTTGACAGAAAAAGAAAGAAATCTTACTGCTTATCATGAAGCAGGTCATGCCATTTTGGCTAAGATGTTGAAACATTGTGAAGAAGTGCAAGAAGTTTCAATTATTCCACGCGGAAATGCTGGTGGTTACACCATGACAAGACCTGAAAATGATGACATGACACTTTCATTCAACAAAGCAAATGACGAAATTGCAATGTGCATGGGTGGAAGACTTGCCGAAGAAATTGTGCTTAAAGACATTACAAGTGGTGCTTCTGCTGACATTGCACACGCAACAAAAATTGCAAAAGCAATGGTTTATGATTGGGGTATGAGTAAGAAAATAGGTTTCATGTCTTTGGGTTCTTCTGACACAATCTTTATTGGCAGAGACTATCAAAGCAAAAACGATTTTTCTGAAAAGATGGCTTCCATGGCTGATGAAGAAATCATGTCAATCATGGACAGAAACTATAAGCGTGCTAAACAAATTTTGACAGACAATATTGAAATTTTGCACGAAATGGCAAAACTTTTGCTTGCAAGAGAAACAATCTATAAGGAAGAAGTTGATTTGATTATTGCTGGCAAAAAGACTGAAACAATCATCAAACTTATGGATGAGAAAGAACGCTTACAAAAAGAAAAAGAGCAAAAAATCAGAGAAGAAAAATTGATTGTTGACAGATTCCAAAACTATTACAAAAAAGTTGCGGAAGGTGACAGATTCTTGGCTATGGGTGTTATTAGTCAAGAAGAATACGACACAATCAAGAAAGAATTTGATTCATTCTGTTTGGAACACTTTACTGGCAAAAACAGTGCAATGAGAAAATATTTGGCAAACAAAGTTGAAGATTTGGAAAACAAGATTAAAAATCTTGAAATGTCTGCAAAAACAGGAATTATCAATCAAGGCGACCTTGTTTCTGCAAATAAAGAGTATTCTGACCTTAAAACTTTGGTGGAAAAACTTGAAAAATTGGATGTTAAGACTGAGGTTAAGGATGAAACTGTAAAGTCTGAAAAACCTGTTGCAAAAAAAGTGACAACTGCAAAAACTGCAAGTGAAACTAAGACAACAAAACCAAGACAGAAAAAGGCTGATGGTGGCGAATTAAAGCCAACAGTTAAAAAGACAACAAAAAAGAATGAAGATAAAAACGACGAGGAAGGCTGATGGAAGAAGAAAACAAATTGGAACAGTTAGAACAACAAAATAACACTGAAAGTGTTGAAACTGCTTCACAATTAAGTGAAGAAAGTGTTTCTGCTCAACAAACAGTTGATTACGCAGAAAACACAAGCGATGTTGAAAAGACTGTGGAAGAAAATGAAGTTAAAGGTGATGTTTTGTCAAAAACAGAAATTAAAAGCGAAGATAAAGAGTTAAAACCACCAAGAAAAAGCAGAAAAGAGATTAAAGAAGAAAAAGAAAGGGCAAGGCTTGCTGAGTTCGAAGGATTGAGTGATGACGAACTTTACACAAAACTTCAAACTGAAAAGATGTTGAGAAGAAAACAAAACAACCGAATTGCCACAATCTCTGGTCTTTGTGCTTTGTTTGCTTTGGCAGTTGTGGTCATTATTCTTGCTGTAGTGCCTGTAAGTCTTGTTCCTAGATATTTGCAAAATGATTTCGTTTATATGTCAACAAATGCTGGCGAAACAGAAAATGTTGATGGTGTTGTTGTTAAGTTAAGCAAAGGCAACACCACTCACACAATAATCTCAAAAGACGAATTTGATAAGTTCAAAAAAGTTTTTGATAAATCTTTCAGTCAAAGTTATATCAATGCCATTTTCAGTGGCAATTTGTCAAGATATGTCATTGAAGAAACTTGGAAAAATGAAAGCACTGTTTTGGATGGTTTAAACAACAAATATGTTGTAAGTTTAGATTTCAAACAAAATCAAGAATTTACTTACAGTGGTGGTGCTAAGTATGTTTCAAAATATGCGGGGACATTGACTTTTAAAAGAGTTTACATCACTGTAAATGAAAAAGATGGTTTCCAAGATACAAAACTTTATGTTGTTGCAAACAATTATAAGCAAAATGATAAAGTTGTTGAAAAAGTTGTTGAAGTTACAATCAGAGCAAATACTTATGAAATTTTTGACCAATGGAATGAGTTTGTAACTGATTAAATAAAATTTCTTAAAAAATGTTGCAAAATCGTTGACAAAATGATTTTGCAATGTTATAATTAAGTCGTAAAAAATCTTCCGAAGACCGCAAGTGCTTTTAAGCGTAAACACTTTGGTGTGCTTGCCGAGGAAAAGTATGGTGATAAATTTCTATCTCTGTGACTTTTCCGTGGTTACAGAGATTTTTTATTAGAAACACAAAATCTTAAATAAGGAGGTTAAAACATGAGTGCTAATTTAGAAGCAAAAAAACTTCTTGTCGAAGAAATTAAAGAAAAATTTTCTAAGGCAAAAACTATTGCTTTCGTAGATTACCGTGGGCTTACTGTTGCTGAAGACACTGCTCTTCGTAAAAAGTTCCGTGAAAACGGTTGTGACTACAAAGTTTATAAAAATCGCTTGATGTTGAAAGCACTTTCTGACCTTGGCATTGAATGTCCTGCAAGTCACTTTGAAGGCACTACTGCTGTTGCTATTGGTTATCAAGACGAAGTTACACCTGCAAAAATTGTTTGTAACTGCGTTAAAGAAACCAAAAAAATGACTATTAAATTTGGTATTCTTAATGGTGTTAGCGTTGATGCTCACAACATCGAAGCACTTGCATCACTCCCATCAAAGGAAGAATTGATTGCAAAATTGCTTGGAACTCTCAACAACACTGCTTCAAGTTTGTGCAGAGTTCTGTCCGCTCCTACACGCGGGCTTGTTGTTGCTTTGAATGCGGTTGCAACAAAATAACAAAACAAATCGCATAATTAAAAAACATTTTTAAATTTAAAAAGGAGAAAATTAAAATGGCTGATATTAAAACTATTGTTGAAGAAATTAAAAAATTAACTATCGTTGAAGTTTCTGACCTTGTTAAAGCGTTGGAAGAAGAATTTGGTGTAAGCGCTGCTGCTCCTGTTGCAGTTGCTGCTGCTCCTGCTGCTGGTGCTACTGCCGCTGCTGCTGAAGAAGAAAAAAGCGAATTCAACGTATTCTTGAAAGACGTTGGAGCAAACAAAATGGCTGTTATCAAACTTGTTAAAGAAGTTACAGGTCTTGGACTTTCTGAAGCAAAGGCTATCGTTGACGGCGCTCCAAAAATGGTTAAAGAAGGCGTTCCTGCTGCTCAAGCTAAAGAAGTTGAAGCACAATTCAAGGCTGCTGGCGCTGTAGTTGAATTAAAATAATAAGGTCAATATAAGATTTCGTGTTTCAAAAAATACACTTTTAACAAGTGTATTTTTTTTATTTTACCAGAAGCAAGAACCAAGCGACAACGAAGTTGGCATTTGGTGAGGGCTGATGGTAAAACACACTAGGAAGTTATGCGTAGCATCAAAAACATAAGTTTTTGAAAAATTTAAAACTTTGTTTTAAATTTTACTTCCGATAGTGTATTATATATACCACTTGGTTTTTGGTTTAGTTTTGGTGTTTTGAGATTTCGAAAGCGTGAATGTTTTTTCGTTGGCAAACCTGTCATCCTCTGAATTTGCATATTTTGTCAAGATTTTAATGTTGGTTTTATTTTCAGAGAAATTAAGTCTGAGTGTTAATTTTTCGTGTTTGTCTTTAATGTTTTGATAAGGAACATCATCTTTAAAAATTTGATATTCCAAATGTTTTTGTGGGGAAAGAGTTAAGACAATTTGGTTGTTTTCCACTTTGCAATCGGCATATATTTGTGGCTTTTCTACGAAGTTTTTAGATATGTCAGATGGCATGTTAAAGCGTGAGAACAGACATTCTTCTGTGTAACGCTCGGGTGCATAAGGACTGGCAAGCACAAGCCTGTGATTTTCTTCTTTTTCCAAAGAATCTATTTTGGCAGTTGTTACACTTGACGGAACATCAAAAGTTGTTTTTTCATATTCTTGTGTTTTAACATAAGACTTCACAACATTAGTTGGTTGATTTCCACCTGCAATTTTAACTGGGGTGTTGTCAAGCGTTCCAAACCAAACACCAATGACTTCTGTTGGGGTGTAGGCGATGTTGTAAGCATCTGTGTTTCCAGAAGCATTCTTCTTGCCAACTGTTCCTGTTTTTGATGCAATTTCAGTGTTGGTTATGTCTGAAAGTTTGCGGGCAGTTCCTGTTTTTGCGGTTTCTTGTAAGATGTTGGTCATTAGATATGTGCTGTCTTCACGCATGACCATTTGTGGGTTTGGTTTATGTATATAGACAAGTTTTCCGTCTTTGTCTGTGATGTATTGCACAAACTTGGCTTCGTCAAAATCGCCGTTATTAGCAAAAACTGTATAGCCAGAAGCAAGAGTCTTTAAATTTACTCCATAGGTCATTCCGCCAAGAGCAAGTGTGTAACTTGTGTCTTTTTCGTCAAAGCCTATGCCCAATTTTTCTGCATACTGTTTGCCTGTGTCTATTCCGATGTATGACAAAACTTTGATTGCTGGAATGTTTATGGAATTTTTTACAGCATCAGTAACGGACATGTAACCAGAAAATTTTTTGTTTACATTTGTTGGTTGGTAACCAGAAATATTGATTGGTTCATCCAAAATTTGCGTTGAAGGTGAGATGACATCTTCGTTGAGTGCTGGGGCATAAACTAAAAGCGGTTTAAGACAAGAAGCAGGTTGTCGTTTGGCATCCATTGTTTTAAATTTGCTGTTGGCATAATATGCGGATATGCCGTAAGTTTTGGCATCAATGACAATTCCTGCGTTGTCTATGTCATCCAATTTTTCTTGCGACAGTGATGTCTTTAAAGCATTTTGTTTTTCTTCGTTTAAATAAGTGTGAATGTGATAACCACCAATGGCAATTTGTTTTGCTGAAAGATTTAAAATTTTGCTGGCTTCATCAATGCTTGCTTGAGAATAAGAATTAAGTTTGTTTCCATCTGGTTGAGTGATGTGCAATGTTATTGGTTGTTTTTCGGCTGTAAGTTTTTCATCCGTTGTTATTTTTCCATCTTTTTCCATTTCACTTAAAACAAGATTACGGCGTTTAAGGCAGTTGTCATAATGCAAGATTGGCGAATAACGAGAAGGCGATTTAATAATTCCTGCAAGAGTGCAACTTTCGCTTAGATCAAGGTCTTTGGCACTTTTTCCAAAATAATATTTAGAAGCACTTTCCAGTCCATAACAGTTATTTCCAAAGAAAATTACATTCAGATAACTTTCCAAAATTTCGTCTTTGCTGTAATTTTTTTCCAATTTTTTTGTAAGTGCCATTTCTTTAAGTTTTCTTTCAAAGGTTTTTTCACTGCTTAAATGGGTGTTTTTAATAAGTTGTTGGCTGATTGTAGATGCTCCTTCTTTAAGGCTCATACTTTTAATGTTGTTTACCATGGCTTTGGCAATACGCTTTTTGTTTATGCCTTTGTGATTGTAAAATTCTTTGTCTTCAATGGATATAAAGGCTTCTTTGGTGTGCGGATTAAGAGTTTCCAGTTTACAAGAGTGAGTTGTAACTTGGTTTTCTTCCTTAATTGGTTTGTTTTCAAAAGAAAACACTTCAACAGAAAGTGATGGGTCAGAAAGTGACTCTGTGTTCAGTGGGATTGCACTGTATTTTAAATATTGAACGGTTACGAATGTCCCGCTGAACACACATGCGAAAATCCCAACCAAAATAAAACTTAACAGACAAATTTTGACAATTTTCTTCATTTTTCTATTATGTTTCATTATTTGTTAAAAATTCAAATTTTGGCTTGCTAAATTTCAACTTTTTTTGTATAATTGTTTTATGAAATATTACATAGTTACTTATGGATGTCAAATGAATGTCCATGAATCGGAAAAACTTGCTTCAATTTGTGAAAAAATGGGTTATGAACTTGCTGAAAAAAGAGAAGATGCTGACCTTATTGTTTTCAACACCTGTGCCATTCGTGAAGGTGCAGAGGACAGAGTTTTTGGAAATGTTGGGGCTTTGAAAAAGTTGAAAAAGCAAAGGCCTGACATGATTATTGCTGTTTGTGGATGTTCCACACAGAAAGAAAGCACAGCAAATTACATAATGAAAACATTTCCGTTTGTTGACATTGTTATTGGCACTTTCAATTTGCCTAATTTTGAACATTATGTCAATGCCGTTAAGACTGGCAGACAGTTGGAACTTTTGTCAGAAGGCGAAATTGATGAAGTGCAAACTTATAAGAGGACCAGTGGGGAAAATGCTTGGGTCAACATCATGTATGGTTGCAACAACTTTTGCACTTATTGCATTGTGCCTTATGTAAGGGGCAGGGAAAAAAGCCGAAACGAAGAAAACATTTTAAATGAAATTCGTGAAGTGTTGGCTGAAGGTAAATATAAGAAAATCACTCTTTTGGGGCAGAATGTAAATTCTTATGGAAAGGATTTGACTCCACAAGTTTCCTTTGCCAAACTTATGAAAGATATTTGTGCTTTGGAAGGCGATTTTAAACTTACTTTTATGACTTCTCATCCAAAAGACTTAACTGATGATGTGATTGAAGTGATTGCCAAGGAAGAAAAGATTTTGAAAGAAATTCATCTTCCTGCACAAAGTGGCAACAACAGAATTTTGACACTTATGAACAGACGATATACGCGTGAAAAGTATTTGGAAATTATTGACAAAATTCACACACAAATTCCAGATTGCAAGATTACTTCTGATTTCATTGTAGGGTTTCCAACAGAAACTGAAGAAGAATTTATGGACACAATGAAACTGGTGGAAGAAGTGAAATATGATGGAATTTTTGCTTTTATGTATTCGCCACGTGAAGGAACAGTTGCATCTAAAATGGAAGGTCAAATTCCACAAAAAATAAAGCAAGAGAGAGTCAATAAGTTGCTTGCTTTGGAAAAGAAAATTCAAAAGGAAAAGAAATGAGTAAAAAGAAAGAATTATCACCAATGATGAAGCACTATTTGCAGGTTAAAGAAGAATATAAAGACTGTGTTGTTTTTTATCGTCTTGGTGACTTTTATGAATTGTTTTATGATGATGCAATTGAAATTTCCAATGTTTTGGAACTTACTTTGACAGGAAAAAATTGTGGACTTGGGGATGACAATCGTGCGCCAATGTGTGGTGTGCCTTATCATGCTGCAGAAGGCTATATTGCCAAACTGGTTTCGCTTGGATATAAAGTTGCCATTTGTGAAGAATTGACTGAGCCTCAAAAAGGCGTTAAAATTGTTGAAAGAGGCGTTGTAAGAGTTATTACTGCAGGAACGATTACAGAGCCAAGCATGTTGGAAGAAGGTAAAAACAATTATTTAATGAGTCTTTTCATTAATCAGAAAAAACTTGCGGTTGTCTATGCTGACATTACAACTGGTGAACTTAATTTGTGTCATTTTGAAGGAGATTTGGAAACATTGTTTTCTGACCTTTTAAACAGAGTTCAGCCTTCTCAGGTGATTGGTGACAGCAAAGTTAAAGATTTTTATGAATCATTGCCAATTTTAAGAACAGGTGCTTTTCCTAAATTTGAAATGTATTTAGATTTTGCTTTTGAATTAGAAAAAGCAAAGAAAAACGTTTTTGAACAGTTTGGGGATAATGCACTTAATGTTTTTGAACTTAATTGTAAAGAAGATGTTTGTGCCATTGGTGGATTGCTTGAATATTTAAAAGACACTCAAAAACGAATGCTTAAAAACATTGAAAAGATAAATAAAATTAAAAATGACCAATTTTTGATTATTGACATGAACACAAGACGAAACCTTGAACTTGTGGAATCTATTCGTGACAGAAAGAAATATGGATCTCTGTTGTGGCTTATGGATATGACCAAAACCAGTATGGGTGCAAGACATTTTAGGACTATGTTTGACCAACCACTTACAAGTGCTGTGGAAATTAATGACAGACTTGAAAGCGTTGAAGAACTTTCAAAAAATCTTATCATGCGTGACAGACTTTCTGAAATTCTGAATAATATTCGTGACATTGAAAGAATAAGTGGAAAAATTGCATACGGGTCAGTGACGCCATCTGAACTTAATAATTTAAAAGATTCTTTAATTGAAATTCCAAACATAAAGGATGTGCTTACATCAGTTAAATCAAAAAAACTGGTTTATGCAAGAGATAATTTAATTGATTTTACTGAAATCACTGATTTGCTTGCGAAAGCAATTAAAAAATCTCCACCAGGTTTGACCAGAGATGGTGGTTACATAAATGACGGTTTTAATGAAGAACTTGATCAACTTCGTCATGCTAAAGATTATGCTAAGACAGAATGCACTAAACTGCAAGAATTAGAGCGTGAAAAAACTGGTATTAAAGGCTTGAAAATTGATTTTAACAGTGTTTTTGGCTATTATATTGAAGTTTCTAAAGGTATGACAGAACTTGTGCCTTTGCGTTACATCAGAAAGCAGACTTTGACAAACGCAGAAAGATATACCACTGAAGACTTAAAGAAGATTGAAGATGACATTTTTAATTCTGATGAAAAAGCAATTAAGTTGGAAGAAAAACTTTATGGCATGCTTATTGAATTTCTTACTAAATATCTTTCAAAGTTTTTGGATAATGCAAAGTTGATTTCAGAAATAGATGCTTTTCTTTCACTTGCAAACTGTGCAGTTAAATATAATTTTTGTAAGCCTAATATTGGCAAAAATGTGAAAAAAATCAACATAGTTGCAGGGCGTCATCCAATTGTTGAAAAGTTTGCCAAAGAAAGTTTTATTGCAAACGACACTTTGCTTGATGGTGATGAAAACCAAATGATGATTATCACTGGGCCAAACATGGCAGGTAAAAGCACTTATATGCGACAAGTTGCAATCATTACATATCTTGCTCATATTGGAAGTTTTGTTCCTGCAAAAGAAGCAGAAATTTCTTTGACTGACCGAATTTTTACTCGTGTTGGTGCAAGCGATGACCTTGCTTTTGGTCAAAGCACTTTCATGGTGGAAATGAGCGAAGTTGCCACAATTTTGCATAATGCCACAAACAAAAGTTTGGTGATTTTAGATGAAATTGGAAGGGGAACATCCACTTTTGACGGACTTTCCATTGCTTGGGCAGTTGTGGAATACATTATAAGAAACTTGAATTGCAAATCGCTGTTTGCAACTCATTATCACGAACTTTCGGCTCTTGAAGGGGTGATTAATGGTGTTAAAAATTATAAAGTTACTGTGAAAGAATTAAACGACACTGTTGTGTTTTTAAGAAAGATTACTCGTGGCTCAACCAATCGTTCTTTTGGTGTGGAAGTTGCAAAACTTTCGGGTGTTCCGCAAGAAGTAATTGACAGAGCAAAAGAAATCAGTGTCAATCTTGAAAAAGTTAATCAAAAACTTGATATGGACATTTTTGACAGAGATGAAGAACGAGAAAAGGCAGAAAAACAAAATAAACTTGGCTCTCAAATTATTTCTGTGCTTAAAGATATTGACATCAACAGACTGTCGCCAATAGAGAGTTTTGAAATTTTGAATGATTTAATTAATAAAACAAAGGAGTAAATTTATGGCTATTAATGTGCTTTCTCCAAAAATCTATAATCGTATTGCTGCTGGCGAAGTAGTTGAAAAACCTGCTTCAGTCGTTAAAGAACTTGTCGAAAACAGTTTAGACGCTGGTGCAAACAAAATTAGAGTGGAAATTGTTGATGGTGGAATAAAGAAAATAAGTGTTTCTGACAATGGCTGTGGAATTGACAAACAAGATCTTCCACTTGCTTTTTTGCCACACGCAACAAGCAAAATTAAAGACATTGAAGATTTGGACGGAATTGCTACTTTGGGATTTAGGGGAGAAGCACTTGCCAGCATTGCATCTGTTTCTATGGTTACATTAACAACCAAGACTGCAAAAAGTGAAAGTGGTTTTAAAGTGGAAGCAAATGGTGGCGAAATTTCTAAAATCAGTGAAGTTGCAAGGCTTGACGGAACAACTATTGTTGTGCAAAATTTGTTTTACAACACACCAGTGCGTGCCAAGTTTTTGAAAAAGCCAAAATCAGAAGAAAGCGAAGTAACGCATTTGATTGAAAAGTTTATGATGGCAAATCCAGAAGTAAGTTTTGAATATGTTGTCGATGAAAAAGTGGTTTATAATCATGCTTCTGGCACACTTGATGAAGTGATTTATTTGGTTTATGGCAGAGATGTCTATGACAACCTTTTAAAACTTGACTATATTGAAGATGAAATTAAAGTGGAAGGCTTTGTGGTTTCTCCAAAACTTTCCAGACCAAACAGAACATATCAATCGCTGTTTATAAATGGCAGATATGTCGAAAATTACATGGTTTCTGCGTGTGTGCAAGGTGCTTACGAGCCGATGCTTATGAAAGGCAGATTTCCAATCTATGTCATTAAAATTGCTTTGCCTTATGACAGAGTGGATGTAAATGTTCATCCAAACAAAAGAGAAGTTAAGTTTGAAAACTCTTCAAGAATTTTTGGAATTATTCGCAGAGCGGTGGAAAGGGCTTTAATTTCTTCCAATCTTATTGCTGATTTTGAATTTACAAACAAAGAAGAACAAGAATGGAGTAAATTTAACATTAAAAATGAAACAAATCCTGTTGAAACAAGTTTCAATTCTTTTCAAAAAAGCAAACTTGACAAGTTGATGGATGGAGAAGGGGCAAGTTACAAGGTTTCTGTTGACAGCAAAGAAGCACAAGAAAAAATTGTTTCTCCAAAGGATTATCAAAAGAGTGGAATTGAAATAATCAATATGCCACAATTTTCTTCGGTTAAGTCAGATGACAAGAAAGACAAAAACCGCCGTGGTGGAAACATTTTCTTTGACCATTCAGGTGACAGTTTGTTGCATGAAGTGGAAATTTCTATTAAGAAAGAAAAAGAAGAACAGCAAAATCAAATAAAGGCAGACTTTGTTGAAGAAAAGTTTTTGACTTCAAAAGTTGAAGAAATTAAAATTGTTGGTGTGGTGTTTAAGACTTACATTATTACAGAATTTGATGAAAGCATTTATTTGATTGACCAACATGCAATGCATGAAAGACAACTTTATGACAATCTTAGGAAGCAAATTGAAGAAAACAATGTTGCTAAGCAAGATATGCTTGTTCCGTATGCATTTGATTTAATTGCAAAAGACAAGGAAATTTTTGAAAGTAAATTGCCAAGTTTAAGCAAGATTGGTTTTGAAATTAAACAAATTGGCAATGCTTTTGAAGTATGTGCTGTTCCGTTTGTGTTGTCTGCAATTAATTTGGAAAAGTTTGTGGCTGAAATTTTGGCAGAAGATTCTGACAACATTACAAAAGCAAGTCAACTTATCAATGAAAAACTTTGTCAAACTGCTTGCAAACATGCTATTCGTGCAGGCGACAGTGTGACCAAAGAAGAAATTTTCTATTTGATTGAAAAAATGAAAGATGGAGTTGTGCTTTGTCCACATGGCAGACCAATTATTGCCAAGATGACAAGAAAAGAACTTGAAAAAATGTTTAAAAGGGTTTTATAGATGAAACCAAAAGTAATATTTATTTTGGGACCTACGGCAGTTGGAAAAACCTATATTGGTGTAAATCTGGCTTTGAAACTTAATGGTGAAATCATCTCGGCTGATTCTGTGCAAGTGTTTAAGGGGCTTGATATTGGCTCGGCAAAGGTGACCAAAGAAGAAATGCAAGGTATTGTTCATCATGCAATAGACATCTTACAGCCAGATGAAGAGTTTTCAGTCTTTGCTTTTGTTGAATACACTAAAAAGAAGATTATTGACATAACAAGTCGTGGAAAATTGCCAATAATCGTTGGTGGAACGGGGCTTTATGTAAAGGCTTTGACGCAAGGTTATAATTTTGGAGAAACCAACAAAGATGAAAACTTGCGAAAACAGTTGCAAATGTTGGCTGAAGAAAAAGGTAATGAGTTTTTGTTTAAAATGTTGCAAGAAAAAGATGAAAAACTTGCGACAAAGACGGATAAACACAACACTGTAAGGCTTATTCGTGCTTTGGAAATTGCAGAAAATAAAGGTTATAAAAAACAAAGTGAAGCAGAATTTGATTTTTTGATTATCGCTTTAAACAAAGACAGAGCAGTTTTATATGATGACATCAATAAGCGTGTTGATATTATGTTGGAACAAGGGCTTGTGCAAGAAGTGAAAAACTTGATTGACAAGGGGTTGACAGCGGAAAACCAAAGCATGAGAGCGATTGGCTATAAAGAAGTTGTAAGTTATCTTAATGGTCAGTGTAGTTTTGAAGAAATGGTGCAGATTTTGAAACAACACAGTCGAAATTTTGCAAAAAGGCAACTGACTTTCTTGCGTGGAATGGACAATGTTAATTATGTTGAAGCAATGGATAAACAATCTGCATTTAATGAAATCTTAAACCTAGTTGAAGATTGGTTGAAAAGGACATTTTAAATGTTCTTTTTTATTTGTATTTTAAATAAATATATATCATGGTCAAGTCTTATAAAGCACACTCTTTTATTGAAGGTGTCAGATTTTCTTGTGTAAGTGCAATTAAAGAAAACAAAGTTAAGTTGTTTGTGACTTTAATTTTTGTCATGATTTCAATCTTTACTGGTGTTTTTATTGCCATTAAAAGCAACAATGCTTGCACGCTTGGGAATTTGCAAGAAATTAATTTAACTGATTTTTATACTGGTTTTGTGGCTTCATCTTCTGCTTTTTTTGCAAGAAGTTTATCTTTAGTTGTCAATGTCGTGCTTTTAACTGTGCTGTCATTTTCTCCTTTTCTTTTTCCATTGGCGGAAGTGTTGTTTGTTTATAGGGGATATCTGTTTGGTTTAAACTTTACTTTGGTTTTTATTTTCTATGGTTTTGGTGCAATTGTAACTAACATAATAATTATTCTTCCATTGCAACTTTTCACTCTGTTTGTGCTTATGATGTATTACATTATTTTCCAAAGAATAAATTGCAATTGTCGTAAATTCGGGGGAACAGATTGCAACAGATTTTTGTTTTTCTTATGCGGTTTAGTTATTTTAATTTTGTTAAATTTGGTGGAAACACTGCTTCTTTGCATTCTTAATGGCACTGTTATTTTGGTCATTTAACGTGTTTTGTATAAAAACACTTCTTTTGAAAACAATAAGCAAAAAGGAGTGTATATGAAGAAATTTTGTATATCTTGTGTATTATGCATTTTAGTAGTGTCAATATTTTGTGGTAGTATGCAAATAGGGACACATACCACCTATGCAAAAACTGACAAAGAAATGGATATTTCCAGCAAAAGTGCTTTGCTGATGGAATATGAAAGTGGTGAAGTTTTGTTTGAGAAAAACGAAACAGAACATTTGCCTGTTGCCAGCATGGTTAAGATGATGACAATTTTGATTGCTTTGGAAGAACTTGATGCAGGCAATGTTGGGCTTGACACCATGATTACAACCACAGAAAATGCTTCCAGCATGGGTGGTTCTCAAGTGTTTCTTGATCCTTATGTTGAATACAGTTTTAATGACCTTTTGAAGTCTGTTGTTATGGCTTCTGCCAATGATGCCAGCGTGGCACTTGCTGAATATTTTAATGGAAATGAAAATGCGTTTGTAAACAGAATGAACAGACGAGCTAAAGAACTTGGCATGAATGACACTCATTATGCAAACTGCACTGGACTTCCTGCTCCTGAACAATATTCTTGTGCAAAAGATACTGCTTTGGTTTTGAAAGAAATTTTGAAACATGAAACTTATCATAATTTCAGCACTGTTTGGATTGACGAACTTGTGCATCCTTCTGGAAGAAAAACAGAACTTGTAAACACCAACAGGCTTATTCGTTATTATCAAGGTTGTGATGGTGGAAAAACAGGGTCAACCAATGAAGCCGGTTGTTGCTTAGGTGCTTCTGCTGTTCGTGACAATATGAGATTGATTTCTGTAATTGTAGGAGCAGAAAACAGCAAAACCAGATTTAACGAAAGTGCAACACTTTTAAACTATGGATTTGCCAATTTTGAAAGCAGAAAACTTGTTGATTGTGATGTGGCTGTTGGCAGTGTGAAAGTGGTTAAGGGTAAACAAGAAACTGTTGATGCTTATGCCAAAGAAAGTTTTGCCGCTGTAGTGAAAAAAGGTGACAATTTTGGTTATGAAACTCAAGTGAATATTGATCCAAAAATTAATGCTCCAACACATTTTGGAAATCAAGTTGGAACTGTGACCGTAACCAAAGACGGAATTGTAATTAAAGAAATTCCAGTTGTTGTTAAAGACGAAATTAAACATCTTTCATTCTTTGAAACTGTTCATAAGGTTGTCGATAAATGGTAAAAGTTATTTAAAAATAATTAAACTGCTTCCAAATAAAGCAGTTTTTTTATTAATTGAATTTTTATAAATTGTTTTTAAAATGCTTTCTGTTGGAAATAATTGTTTTATGAGAAAAAAAGAATATATCAATCGTGCCAAAAATGCCATTTTAAACAGAATCAGATTTCATGCTCCTGTGTTGTATGATGACCATATCGACAAGCGTGTTTTATTTGAAAACGGTGTAAGGGCAGACTTGCCTGTTTTTAAGTTTGATAAAGTTTTAAACAAACTACTTATTAAGTCTTTTGAGTTGGCACAAAAAGAAGAAAATTTTAATCTTTTGTTGTCTTCTTCTTGTCTTGAAAATGTTAAACAAAAACAACTTAAACCTTTGCAGAATATGGTGGTTTACAGTCAATTCAGTCCACTTTCTTTTGTGGAAATGATTAATAAGTTGAACATAAATTATCAATCTTCATCCAATTATAATGTGGTTTACAAAGACAAGTTTTTTAAAGTGAATAATGAAATTTTAAATCCCAAATATGAAAATTTTTCTTTGAAAACAAAGACAGAAATAGACGAAATAAACATCAATTACAGTGAATTTGTGCTTAATGGCAACAACTATTTTGCCAGATTTAAAAACAATTCAAGTGAAAATAAAAAGTTGGAAATCG
Source organism: uncultured Eubacteriales bacterium (assembly GCA_949878485.1). Taxonomy (GTDB): domain Bacteria; phylum Bacillota; class Clostridia; order Christensenellales; family UBA1242; genus Caccovivens. The sequence continues at coordinate 43,276 of CATLAM010000003.1, read as the reverse complement.
AACTTAATTTGCCATTGCAAAAAGGGTATTATTATTTTAAACGAAACAACAGATTTATTTTAATTGAAAATTTGCTTACCAAGGAAAAATTTTATTTCAATTTTATCTGTAAAAATGCTAGGTTTTCTTTTTCCAATGTCAATGGGCTGGAAAATTCTGTTTTTTGTTGTGTCAATGTTAAAATTGCACTTTCGCTTATGCCTGATGACGAAAAATTTGTGTTTTTTAATTTCGGGAATTCTAAGTTTTTGTTTAAAGACTTGGAACATTTAGAGTTATATGAAGACTTGGCGACAATCAAATGCCAAGAAATTTTTAATTTGCAAGTGATGACGAAAAATCCTAAGTTTGACCAGTTTTTCAATTTTAAATTGCCACAAAAGATTTGGATTAATTGGCTTAATAGTGAATATGACGAAAACTTGGAAGAAAAGTATGTTTCATTGAAAAGGTTGTTTATAAGAGGAAAAGATAAGATTTCTTTTGTAAACTTTAAAGAAATAGGTGTCAGAGAGTTGGGGATTTTTAATGGACAATATTACAAAAAGATTGTCATTGTTCAGTCAGACAACAAGTTTTTGCGTGTGGGGGAAACTTCTTTTTATAACATTAACGGCGTAACTGAACATTCTCTTAAAAGCAAAGAGCCAATCTGTCTTTCTTTTGGTTTATAATTTTTAAGACTTTAAATTTTGTTAAAACACGATATGTCGCAAAAAAAACAAATAAAAAATGTTAAAATTTTTTAAATAATTTTTTATTTTTGTTTGGAAGTGACATATTATTTTTGATATAATGGTCTTGACTATGGAAAATGTTCAAAGAATTCCACTTGCTGAAAGAATGAGAGCAACTTCTTTTGAAGAGTTTGTTGGTCAACAGCATATTGTGGCTAAAAACAAATTGCTATACCGTGCCATTTCCACAGGGACAGTTGGAAGTTGCATTTTTTATGGACCACCAGGGACAGGAAAGACAACTTTGGCTGGAATTATTGCAAAGAAACTTAATGCCAACATTGAAAAGTTGAACGCAGTTTCAAGTGGAGTTGGGGACGCTAAGGCTGTCATTGAACGCGCCAGAAGTCAAAAACAGATGTTTAACACTGACACTTATCTTCTTTTGGATGAATGTCACAGGTGGAGTAAATCACAAAGCGATTGTGTTTTACAGGCCATTGAAGAAGGAAGCATTTTCTTTATTGGCTCAACCACTGAGAATCCTTACACAAGCATGACAAGAGCGATTGTTTCTCGTTGCAGTGTGTTTGAATTTAAAAAAGTTGAAGTGGAAGATGTTAGGAAAGTTTTAAAGAGAGCATTGACTGACAAAGAAAAAGGTTTGGGACAATTTAATGTTGAAGTCGATGATGATGCACTGGGTTTTCTTGCTTTTGCTTGCAATGGAGATGTAAGAACAGCACTCAACAGTTTGGAACTTGCTGTGCTTTCCACAAAATGCGGAAAAGATAAAGTTATACATATTGACAAAAACATTATGGCTGAATGTTTGAATACTCGTCCACTTTCCATTGATGAAAGTATGTATTATGATTATTTGTCCGCTTTTTGCAAAAGTCTGCGAGGGTCTGATGCTGATGCAGGGCTTTATTATGCCTTCAGACTTATTAAAGCGGGGATTGACCCACAGATAATTGTCAGAAGAATGATTGCACATGCTTCGGAAGACATTGGAATGGCAGACAGTAATGCACTTTTGATGGCGATGAATGCTATGTTTGCTTGCGAAAAACTTGGAGCACCTGAATGTTATTTAAACATTGCTCATGCAATCATCTATTTGTGTGAAGCCGAAAAATCAAACAGTGTCTTGAAAGCAATGCATTTGGCAATGGAAGATGTTGAAAACGAACGCAATGACGTTGTCCCAAATCATTTGAAAAATCATCCAAGCACAAATAAGGATGCACATGGAAAATATAAATATCCACATGATTTTGGCGGTTACACAAAACAACAATATATGCCAGATTCACTTAAAGACAAAATTTATTATGTCCCAAGTGAAAATGGTCGTGAAAAGAATTTGATTAGAAAGAAATTTTCAAAAAATGGATTTGTTCCAAAGGATAATAAAGGAGAATAAAAAAATGTTTGGAAGAAGAGCAGACGGAGTTAAGGTTAAAAATTTGTTGATTATTGAAAAGGCTGGACCTTATTTTATGCCACAAAGAATTGATGCTTGCAATCTTTTTACGCAAGACATTGATTGTAAACCTTTAGATGACTTTATTGCACAAGAAAGAAAAAGTGGTGTTCATTATACATATACAGAACTTATGATTGCTGCGGCAGTAAGAATGTTGTATGAAAGACCAAAAACAAACAGATTTATAAATGATTGCGTGATTTATCAAAGAAAATGGATTTGCATAAGCATGAATGTTAAACCAAGACTTACTGATGACGATGATGAACTTACATTGAAATTTTATTTTTCTGGTCGTGAAAGTATTCAAGAAGTTAAAGCAATTATGGAAAAAGAAATTTTTGAAAACATTAAGAATGCAACTGAACACACAACAACCAAAACTGCGGCTTTGTTGGGTAAACTTCCTGGATGGATGTTTAAACTTGCTATGCGAATTTTCAGATTTTTGGACAAACATAATATGTTGCCTAAGTCGCTTATTCATGCCAGTCCTTTCCACACAAGTATGTATGTGACTGACCTTCGTTCTATTAAACTTGACAAAATTTATCATCATCTTTACAATTTTGGAAATACAACCATTTTTGCTTCATTAGGCAAAATTAAATATGTGCCTGTTTCTGATCGCTCTGGTGAGATTTCTGTCAGAAAACAAATGAACATTGGTTTCACTTTGGATGAAAGAGTTTGTGACGGACTTTATTACAGCAACAGTGTAAGACTTGTGCGTAAATATTTAGAAAATCCAAATGAATTAAAAGAAAGACTTCCAGAACCAGAACTTACTGGAAAGGCGTTAAAGAAAAAACTTAAACAAGATAAGAAACTTGAAAAGAAAAATAAAAAATTGGCTAAAAAAGAAACAAAGAAAAAGAAGTAATGCTTCTTTTTTTTTAAATTCGAGTCTTGACTATTAAAACGGCGTATGTTAGAATCAATTTGAAAACAAAGGAGAAATATGCAAAATTTATCTTTAAAAAATATTCCAAATTCAGTTATTATTGGGGCAGGAGTTCAGACAGTGGCTGATTTTGGTATGTGGCATAACGAAGTTGCTTTGCCAGTTTTCAGATTGATGAGCGTGGATGTGAAAAATGGTAAAGTGTCAAAAGAATGGTGTCCAAATGACATCAAAACTCACAGTAGAAAACAATTTATGAAATTCTTTGCTTGGGTTTTAGATGCTGATAGAAATTTTAATTATATAAGAAAAAATTTAGATGCTTATAAAAAGTTGGGTTTGAAAAACATCAAACTTGAACAGATTGTTAAGGATGTCTTAAGATTTAGAAATAAATATTTGGACTGTATCGATGATTTTGTTTCACAATATGAAATTTCTAATGATAAAACAGTTTCTTCATTTTATGTTACATTGGATAAGAAAAGTGTCAAATCAAACAGTTTTGAAAACTCTTTATATAAAAGATTTGACCTTGACATTCAATTTAATCAAGAAGATTTATCGTCTGATTTGGCAAAGAATGTTAGATTGTCCGCTTCAAAAATTTATGCTTTAAATCGTGTAAGAAACGAATATAGCAAATCGAATAAAATAATTACAATTAAAATTTAATTTAAAAACCACTTTTTGTGGTTTTTTTGTTGTAAATTTTTAGTATAAAATAAAAGATTTTGTCGGTAATTGGTGTTTTTTGACGAATAAATGGTGTCATTGTGACGGCATATTTTGAAATATTGTAATATTTTGTAAACTTTGCAATAATTTTTGACATAAAAAATTGACTATGAAAAAGACAAGATTTATAATCATGATATACGCAAAGGAGAAGAATTAAATGAAAAAAGAATTAATTTGGACAAAAACATTGCTTACTGTTTACAGATATTTGGAAAGAATTTGTGGCGCTGTTGACAAAATAGTGATGAAAAGTGCTTTGGCATCTTCCAACATTATTGGGCAAAATTATTTTTACAACAATGTTTATTCAATTACGCAAAAGTTGATTGATTTATCTCAGCGTAAGGTGACACTTATAAATTTGAAAGTGCTTATTGAAGATGTTTTGTCGGAAATGAATCCAGATGAAGCCCAGATTTTGATTGAAAGATATTTTGATGGTGAAAAAGCCAGAGTCATAGCCGAAAAAAGAAATATCAGCATCAGAACTGTCTTTCGCAAGATTTCCGATGCTGAAAAAACTTTTACTTTGAAATTGCATTTTAAAGGTTACAATGATTTTAAATTGAAAGATTTTTTAGGTGAAGAAGAATGGATTAAAAATGTTTACAGGAGATTTAGTGATTCTGACTGTGATGATGTTTTGCTTTCCACTTCCGAACTTTCAAAAGTTGTTTCAATGTGATTTTTAAAGTTCGCTTTCATCAAATTCAAAATAATCACCATGTCGTATTTTTCGCTTTTGACTTTTTGGTTGTCTTCTGGTTTTGGCGTTTTGCAAGACTCTTGTTGGTTTTATAAGGAAATATAAAATTAAAACTGATGGAATGCTTATTGCCACGATGAGAATAATTTTTGTGCCTGTGGAAAGTCCTCCAAATTCACTTTTGGTGGCTGTGTTTAAAAAGTCTTCAGTAATTACATCAAAGGTTTCTGTGTTTATGTTTATGGTTGGCGTGATGTCCACACAATATGAAAAAATATAGCCATATTGCACAAGTCCATCAATTTCTGTGCTGGCGTAATACCAAACGTTTCCTTTTGAACCTATTGAATCGCCAGTTTTTGTGCCATAATATTTGATGTTTGCTGTTGTGTCAAGCGTTGTTAAAACCTGAGAACTTTGACTTGTGCTTTTATAAAGAGAAAAAGGAAAGACCAAACTGAAAGAAGCCTGAGCATAAGGTTGATTTGGTATGCCATTCATTAATGTAACTTTGTCTTTTCTGACATATCCTGCAACATCTTGATAGAAAACTTTGTAATAGTCATCTACTGAATAGTCAATTTTGATAAAATAGGAATATGGAATTTCAAACAACGCCGAATTTTCACTTGGCGAAGCACAAAACTGCACTCCTGTTGTCTGCACTTTGGCGTAAAATTGTTTTGTTGTTTCTGCAAATGCGGAAACATTTGGCACAAAACTTTGTGCAAATAAAATTAAAAAGGTTATGGATAAAATGATGCTTATTTTTTTCATGACCTTATTTTAAAGCTTATTTTTTCTTTGTGATAGGGGATTTTTGGGTAATTTTGACAAATTTTAATTCTTTTTGTTAGAGGGGAAAGTTGTGGAACAAAATTTAGTTAAAAATATATTAAAATTGGAAAAGGAAATTAATTTTCGTTATAACAGTAATCGTTTAAATTTTTATAATAAGAAGAAAGTTCACAAAAAACAGATTGCTTTTCACAAGTGCAAAAAGCGTAATCGTTGGGTTTTTGGTGGTAATCGTTCGGGTAAAACTGAATGTGGGGCAGTGGAAGTGGTCTATCTTGCTTGTGGTGTTCATCCATATCACAAAAACAAAGTTACAGAAGGTTGGGTGGTCAGTCTTTCTAGGCAGGTGCAACGAGATGTTGCTCAGCGAAAAGTTTTGCAATATCTTCCGCTTTCTTCCATTGAAAAAATTGTTATGGTCAGTGGAGAAAAAAACAGTGCAGAAAACGGCATAATTGATTTTATTTTGGTCAGGTCGTCCGAAGGTGGGCTGAGCAGAATTGGTTTCAAAAGTTGTGACCAAGGTCGTGACAAGTTTCAAGGTGCATCACTTGATTATGTCTGGTTTGATGAAGAGCCACCTTTTGACATTTATATGGAATGCAGAATGCGTGTTTTGGACAGATGTGGTCAAATTTTTGGAACTATGACTCCGCTTAAGGGGTTGACTTGGGTTTACAACACAATTTATCTAAATGAAAATAATGATGATGAAGTGTGGTGTGAAACTATGGAATGGGCGGACAATCCTTATTTGTCTAAGAAGGAAATTGACAGCATGACAAAAAGTATGTCGGCTGATGAAATTGAAAGTCGAAGATATGGCAAATTTATGCAGATGGGCGGAATGGTCTATAATGAGTTTGACGAAAATGTTCATGTCATTGACCCCTTTGAAATTCCAAAAGATTGGCAAGACACAATTTCCATTGACCCTGGGCTTCACAATCCGCTTTCGGCTCATTTTTATGCCGAAGATTTTGACGGAAATGTTTATGTGGTTGCCGAACATTATGAAGCAGAAAAAACAGTGGAAGAACATTCTGCAAAGATTAAAGCGATTGCCAAAAGGTTGAATTGGAAAACTGACAAACAAGGCAGGCTTTATGCACTTATAGACAGTGCCGCAAAACAAAAAACTCTTTCCAGCGAAAAGAATGTTGTTGACCTTTTTTATGATAATGGAATAATCGTCAATCCAATGGTGGATAAAGATTTGTTTTCGGGAATTTCTAAAGTTAAAACCTTTTTTAAAAGTGCAGACGGAAGAACACGACTTTTTATTTTTAAGAATTGTGTCAACTTAATTCGCGAAATTAAAGGTTATTGGTGGGGGAATGGCGACAATCCAATCAAAAAAGATGACCATGCTTTGGACGAACTTAGATATTACATTATGAGCAAAACGCCAAAAAAAGAAATTGAGATTAAAAATGAAATACAGCGTGATAAAGAAAAAATGATTAAAAAATTAAAACATCAAATTAGTTTTTTTATGTAATTATTTTTTTAATTGGATAAATAAAGTTTTTGCGTTTCACAGAATTTTCTTTTTAAAAAAATTGTTGTCATAAAACAAAAAAGAAACTAGATTAGTTAAAAAAAATGATTTTAAATTCAAAGGCTTTTATAAATAATTTGTAAATATATTTGGAAAAATAAAGATATATATGTTAAATTATATATAGAGGATAACATGAAGAAATTGTTTTTACCAATATTGTTTGTGTTTTGCATCGCTTTCACTTTTGGTGGAATTTCTTTCAGTGTGACAAAAAATTTGGCTTTGGCTGAAAACACAACACCTGTTGTGGAAATGGTGAACGTCGAAAGCATTGACAGTGCGGATAAGTTGGAAGAAATTTTCAATAATTATAATTCTGCTAATTACAGCAAAACTAACTTTGTTTTGACAGAAAACATCAATATGTCAGGAAGAGTAATAAAAACCACGCTTGGCACAAAAGATAATCCTTATCAAGGTGTTTTTGATGGCCGTGGTTTTGAAATTTCCAATTTTTCTTTGGATTTAAGTGAAAATTCAGAAAATTCTCAAGCAGTTGGTTTTTTCGGTTATGCAAATCATGCAACGATAAAAAACCTTTCTTTAAGAAATGTAAGTCTTACATCTGGCGTTGCGATTGATAATTATGTTGGTGCTTTGGTTGGTAAAGCGGATGATTGTGATTTAACAAATGTGCAATTTGAAGGCACTTTTACATATAACAATTCAAATAATAATTCCAATTTAGATTTGGGACTTTTGGTTGGAAATGCAAGTTTATGTGATTTAACTCATGTGATTGCAAGACAAGCAAATTCCAATGTTATAAACTTTAAATTTGAAAAATTTGACGGCAAAAAAGCAAATTTTGGTGGTTTGGTTGGTGCGCTTACAAGTTCTAAAATTCTTTTTGGTGTTGTTGGTTTTCGTGTAAACTGTGAAGTTTCTGCTGAATTTTCAGGAAATGTCAATGTTGGTGGAATAGCGGGAAAAGTTTCTGGAAGCAGAGCAAGTGTTGTTAATGTTGCACTTTATGATTTGATTTCTTGCAACAGAAAAACTTTGTCTGGCGTAAATGTTGGGGAAGTTTTTGGAGAAGTTTTTGGGACTGTCACAAAAGGAAACTTATCTGACATTCATTACAACAACAATGGAAACGAAAGAATTGCCAAACTTAACGACTACACATATTTGAATGTGAACAATTATGACAACATTATTTCTACACAAGAAAATCCAAACAACTTGACAAACGAACTTACATATTTCAAGAAATTGAAATGGAATAATTTTGAAGTTTGGGATTTTGAAAAAATTTGGTATCTTTCAGGGACACAAGCGGGGCTTCAAACATTTATTGGAAATTTCAGTTTTGATGTTGATTTAAGCACCAATTCAAAAATTTTGAAAACTTCATTTGAAACAACAAGTTGTCGTTATGGAGATTCAGTTAAAATGACTTTTGCTTTTTGCAAAGTTGATGAAGAAAATGAAGAAAGCGAAAGTATGAGCAAGTTTTATGACATCAAGGCAATCATGATAGGCTCAACTGAAAAAGTGGCAATCACAACAAGTGTTGATGCAAGCGGAAATGTTTTCTATACAGTCAATGAAGAATCAAGTCCTTATGAAATTAAAGCCATTGAAAATGGTTTTGAAATCACAATTTTGCAAGCAAACCGTTACACAGCGGGAACAAATTATCGCATCAAAACAGAGCCAAAAACAACTTTTGAACTTAATTTCACAACCAAAATATTTGAAGAAAATGGGCAAGTTTCAACAGAAAAACCAGGGTATGTTTTCCGTGCTGGAAATGACAGTTTGCGTTATTCAAATTTGACTTTAAATCCAGTTTATGACACATCTTATGAAATCGGAACAATTGCACTTTCTGGAAAGGCTTACACTTGCATTGGTTGGTATTTGTCAGTCGAAGGGGAAGACGATGTGCTTATTACAAAAGACCAAACTTTGGCTTTCACTTTTGGTAAAGAATTGATTTCTGATAGTTGTGACATTTATGCTCTTTACAGTGATGATGCTTGTGTGGCAGAATTATCTTTTGACAGCGGAATTTCAAAAGTTAAATTTGATGACATTGTTTACAATAAAAATCAACAAATTTCTCTTTCAAAAAGCAGTCGCAATATAACAATGGAAATCACAGTTTTGGATGGTTTTGATTTTGATGTTGAAGCATTTGTAAACTCTTTAAATGCTTATCAAAATGAAAACTTAGAAAACGAATTTTTCTGCAAAAATTTAGACAGAGTTATAAATGATAACGACTCAACCACAACATATAAATTTACTCTTAATATGACTGCTTTAAAAGGCGAATACACCACAAACACTGGTAACTTTAAAATTGCAGTTTCTTCAATTTTAAAAGAAAACGGAAGTTCCAATAACGGTTTAATTTGGATTATTGTTGGCGCAGTTGGTGGAGCAATTTTACTTGGCGTTGTCATCTTCTTAATTGTGTTCTTTGTTAAAAGACGAGGCGGCGGTGGCGGAAGTTCATCAGGTGGTTCATTTAAGAAAAAAGATTTTAAAAATATGTATTATTAATAAAAAAAACTCACAAAAATGTGAGTTTTTTTTGATTTTTTCTAAGTTTTTACGAAAAAATTGCGTTATTTATTTAAAATGTTGATTTTAAATTAACACAATTTTTTCTTTCAAAATTAAATTTTCAATGCTTTAAAACTTGATATAAAATTTTGTTTTATGCTTTAAGTTTGTTTGCAATAGTGTTGTCAACAACATTTTCAAAAACTGATTTTTCAGTTATGTGTTTTGCATTTAACATAACATTCATAAGAGTATCAAAACTTTCTGATGTCATTGCCATATCTTGACTCCATGCTTCAATTGCAAGGTATTGTTCTACTGCAACTTTAAGTTCGTCTATGCTGTTTGTTTCAAAAGATTTTTTAAGTGCTTCAGCAACAACTTTTGAGTCATTGTCATGAATGAAATTATAACCTTTGATTACTGCATTTAAAAACTTTTCAGCAACATCGCTATGGTCTTTCAAATAACTTGATTTTGCAATGAAACATGTATATGGAATGCTTCCTGAAAGTTCGCCAAGACTTGCAACAATGTGACCTTTTCCTTCTTTAACCATGTTGGTTGCAGTAGGTTCAAAAAGTGTGCAATATTCCACGCTTGAATCTTCCCACCAAACACTTGCTGTCAAGTTGAAAGCAACATCATCACGGAAGTTAATTTCGTCTGCACCAGTTCCGATTTTGTAATCTTTGACACCATTTACATCGCCATTTTCAATGATGTATTGAAGTGTCATTGCAGGAAGTCCGCCTTTGCGTCCACCGATGATTGTTTCGCCAACAAGGTCTTCAATTGTAAAGTTGTCATGTTTGTTTTTTGCAACAATGAAAGAACCATCACAATGTGTCAATTGTCCAAAAACTTTTGGAACATCTGAAATTCCTTCGGCTTCTGTGTAAACTGCTGTTTCTGGCCCTGCCAAAATGATGTCAGCAGAATTTGCAACAAGTGCTTTCATTGATGTGTCAGAACCACCACCATTTGTCAAGTTTACAGTAAGTCCTTCTTCTGCAAAATATCCTTTGTTCATTGCAACATAAAGTGGAGCATAGAATATGCTGTGGGTCACTTCATTGAGTTCGATGGTGTTGTAGTCTTTGCCACATCCGACAAAAAAACAACCTGTGATTGCAAGCATGCATGTAATACATAACAATCCTAACTTTTTAAAGATTTTCATTTTTCCTCCTTACACAATTCAAAATATGCAAAATGCATAAATTTGGTTAAGAGTTTGCGAAAATGTTTGGAAAAATTATTTCACTTGGTGTATACTTAAAGGGAATAGGAGATTTTATGGAAAAGACTTACGAGCCTTCAAAGTTTGAAAATCAAATTTATGTAAAGTGGTGCAAAGAAAAATATTTTTCCACTAAACCAAATAAAAACAAAAAGAAATTTTCAATTTGCATGCCACCACCAAATGTGACAGGAAAACTTCATGTTGGGCATGCTTTAAACAACACATTGCAAGACATCATTGCAAGATATAAAAGAATGAGTGGTTTTGAAACACTATGGACACCAGGGACTGACCATGCTGCCATTGCTACTGAAGCCAAAATTGTGGCTCAACTTGAAAGTGAAGGTTTGTCTAAGCAAGAAGTTGGAAGAGAAAAGTTTATTGAACGCGGTTTTAAATGGTATGCTGAATATGGCTCAACCATTTGCAAGCAGTTTGAAAAACTTGGGATTTCTTGCGATTGGGACAGACTTGCTTTTACCATGGATGACAATCTTTGTCGTGCTGTTCGTCATGCTTTCGTGGAATATTATAAAAAAGGTTACATCTATAAAGGTAAAAGAGTGACAAATTATTGTCCACATTGCCACAGCACAATTTCCGACATTGAAAATGAATATAAAGATCAAAACACAAAACTTTGGCATATTCGTTATCCTTTTGAAAATGGTGAAGGTGGAATTATTGTTGCCACTACAAGACCAGAAACTATGTTCGGCGACACTGCTGTTGCTGTTAATCCAAACGATAAACGTTATAAAAATATGATTGGAAAAAATGTGGTTTTGCCAATCGTAAACAGACCAATTCCAATTATTGCTGATGAATATTGTGAAATGGAGTTTGGAACAGGAGCGGTTAAAATTACTCCAGCACATGACCCTAATGACTATGACATGGGGCTTAGACATAATCTTGAAATGATTACTGTCATTGATGATGACGGAAAACTTAATGAAAATGCAGGTAAGTTTGCTGGGCTTGACAGAATTGAAGCAAGAAAGTCTATTGAAGAAGAATTGCAAAATCTTGGCGTTTTGGTTAAGGTGGAGAATTATAAAAACAAGGTTGGAACATGTTGCCGTTGCGGAAGCATGACTGAACCACGAGTTTCAGAACAGTGGTGGGTTAAAATGAAAGACCTTGCAACTCCTGCAATTGAAGCGGTTAAGAACGGCGACATAAAGTTTGTGCCAAAGCGTTATGAAAAACAATATTTCAACTGGCTTTGCAATATTCAAGATTGGTGCATATCCAGACAGTTGTGGCTGGGACATCGAATTCCTGTTTTTACTTGCAATGATTGTGGGTTTGTTGATGCTTGTGAAGAAGATTTAAGTGTTTGTCCAAAATGTGGAAGCAAACATATTTTACAAGATCCTGATGTGCTTGACACTTGGTTTAGTTCTGGTTTGTGGCCATTTTCAACTCTTGGTTGGCCAGAAGAAACCGATTTTTTGAAATATTATTATCCAACCGATGTGCTTATAACGGCATATGACATCATAACATTTTGGGTTATTCGAATGGTTTTCAGCAGTTTGTTCTTCACAAAGCAAGTTCCATTTAAAGATGTTGTCATAAATGGAATTGTGCGTGACATTCAAGGTCGCAAGATGTCTAAAAATCTTGGAAATGGAATTGACCCTATTGATGTTATTGAAGAATGTGGTGCAGACAGTTTAAGACTTTCTCTTGTCAATGGTACTTCAACTGGAATGGATATAGGTTACAGCGTGGATAAGGCAAAAGAAAGCAAGATTTTCATCAATAAGTTGTATAATGCCAGCAAATTTGTGCTTTTGAACACAGAAAACTTAAAAACAAAATCAATTTCTGAATTTAAACTTGATGAAAAAGATAAGTGGATTTTGGCTAAGACTCAAGAGATAATCAAATCAACGATTAAAAATCTTGACAAATATGCTTTTGGTGTTGCCAGTGCAAACCTTATTGATTTCACTGTTGGAACATTCTGTGATTGGTATATTGAAATAAGCAAACTTGATTTAAACAGTGGCGATAATGAAAGTAAAGAAAAGGCACAAAACATTTTGCTTTATGTGCTTACAACAATATTAAAATTGTTCCATCCGTTCATTCCTTTTGTGACAGAAGAAATCTATCAGAATTTGGCTGTTCACGATAAGTCAATCATGATTTCAGAATTTCCTAAGGTAAACGAAAAATTGTGCTTTAAAAATTTAAAATTCGATGAAATAATTTCAGTGGTTAAGGCAATAAGGGTGACAAGAAGCGAATATAATATTCCTGACAACAAAAAAGTGACAATAAACATTTTGCCTGTCAGCGAAGAAAAACTTTTAAGTGAATCTTTGGAGATAATCGGAAAACTTGCTGGTGGAAGTGAAACTAAGATTATTCACAGTGAACCAACAGAAAAAACTGCCAAAATTGCCACTTCAATTTGCAACATCTTTTTGCCAATGGGCGATTTGGTGGATGAAAAACAAGAAAAAGAACGTTTGGCAAAGAAAATTGAAGAATTGAAATTCGAAATTTCACGAAGTGAAAAAATGCTTTCAAATGCAGGTTTTGTTGCAAAAGCACCAACATCACTTGTGGAAGCAGAAAAAGAAAAACTTGCAAAAAACAAAGAGTTTTTGGAAAAGTTATTACAAAAATAAACCAATGAAAAAAAGATAAAGGAGAAAAATAAAATGTTGGAATTTAGATATGATACACAACTTTTAATTGAAGGCGAAAATTTGGATGAAGAAAAAGTTAAGGAATATTTTTTAAATAATTTCAAGGGAGATTGCTTGATTGCTGTTGGTGACAGTGAACTTATTAAGATTCATTTTCACACCAATGAGCCTTGGGATGTCTTGAAATATTGTGCCAGTCTTGGCGAAATATGTGATATTGTTGTTGAAGACATGGACAGACAGGCAAGGGGACTTAATGGCTGATGAAACATAAAATGAACAAAGTTACACAAGAGTATGCAAAAAAAATGCAAGGAAAGAAAATTTTCATGGATTTTGACGGAACTTTGTGTGAATATAGATATAACGACCATGTAGGGGGAGATGAAGATTTATGGGAAATAACAGGACAAACAAGAGAAGAACTTTTGTTTGGAGATGCCTATTTTAAATCTAGACCCTTGCAAACTGTTAAAAATTTTTTGAGTAATTTTAAGGGTGATGATATTTACATTTTAGGTTGGGTTTTAACTAATAATGAAATTGATCAAAAAATGGAATGGTTAAAAATCAATTATCCTCAAATTAAAAAGAAGAATGTTTTCTTTGTGGCTTATCCATTGATGAAACATGAAGTCATGGATGTTTTTTGTAAGAAAAACAATATTTCGCACTCGGATGTAGTTTTAATTGATGACAGTCTTAAAAATATTCGTGCTGCAGAAAAAGAAGGTTTTGCTGCTTATCATGTTACAAGTTTGTTTGATTAATTAGATTCTGCAGAATTTGTTTTATAATAAGTAAGACAAGAAATAGATTCAATTAAATGAAAAACAGCCCTAAAATAAAGGGTTTTAAGTTGATTTGTCCATTTTTTTGCTGAATCATGAAAGTAATAAGTTTGATGGTTTGAGGAAATTATGAAAGAAAAACGACAACTTTTTGATTTGAATTGTAAGCCAACTGGCAAAAGTTATTACGCTGGGGAGATTGTTTCAGATGAATATCTTGCTATGGTTGTTATGATTGCGATTGAAAATAGTCATGGTGATTTTTTGATGCAAAAACGCTCTAGATTTAAAACTTCTCCTTTGACTTGGACTGTTACTGGTGGGCATCCTTGTTTTGATGAAACTAATTTGCGGGGCGTTGTCCGTGAAGTTAAAGAAGAACTTGGTCTTGACATTCAAAACGAAAAAATTGAAAGTTTTTGTCTGTGTCGTGATGGCAGGGTTTGCAGGGAAATGTTTTATTGTAAAAAAGATTTTGAAATAAAAAGTCTTGTCTTACAACCAGAAGAAGTGGAAGATGTGGCATGGTTTTCAAGAGATAAAATTTTAAATATGATGGATTCTAAGGAATTATCAAGAAATCAAATTTTCTTTTATCAAAAGTTTTTCGAGTGGGAAAATAAAAACAAATAACTTGCTTTAATGAGCAAGTTTTTTTATTTTGAAAAATTTTTAGAAAAAATGTTAAAAAAGGTTGACAGTTGAATGATTATTCAACTATAATAATAACAGTTGAATGATTATTCAATTAAACAAAGGAGATTATATGAATAAAAAAACTGTTTGTGGTTGCGGATGCGAAAGTGAAGTCAAAACAAATAAAGGGAAATATGCAACTGCTTGTGATTGCAATATAATTCACGAAGAAGCGGTGAACAATGCAAGGCAATCACTTTTGGATGAAGATTCTTTGATTTGTGTGGCCGATTTTTACAAAGCCATGGCTGACAGCACAAGAATTAAAATTTTGAATTTGCTTTTCAAGCATGAGTTGTGCGTTTGTGACATTTCTGTGATTTTAAACATGACAAAGTCAGCAATTTCTCATCAATTACAAAATTTAAAAGAAATGAATTTGATTAAAAGTCGAAAACAAGGCAAAGAAGTGTTATATTCTCTTGCAGACAGACATGTTGAAGAAGTCTTTGAAATAAGTTTGCAACATGTTTTGGAGGAAAAATGAAAGTAAGAATTGAGGGGCTTGATTGCCCAAACTGTGCCAGAGCATTGCAAAACGAAATAAAAAAAATTGATGGTGTGCAAGATGCAGAAATTGATTTTGTAAATTGTTCACTTTCATTTAAGGGCAAAAATGAAGAGAAAAATTTGCAAGAAATTATTTCGCTTACAAAGAAAATAGAGCCTGATGCAAGAATAATTGCAAATCAGCAAAAAAGTCAGAAAACCAACAAACAACTTATCTTTGACATTGTGGCAATCGTGATTGGTGTGGCGATTGGTGTTTTGATATTTTTGTTAAAGATGCCTGTGTGGGCATATTGGACTTTGTATGTTGTAAGTGCTTTGCTTCTTGGTTACAAAACCTATTACAAAGCGGTTAGGCTTTTGTTGCGTGGCATAATTAACGAAAATTTGCTTGTCACAATTTCTGTGATTGGTGCAACTTTTGTCAGCGAACATATGGAAGGACTTATGGTTATTGCACTTTATTCAATTGGAAAGGTGTTTGAAGGTCTGGCGGTCAACAGGTCAAGAAAATCAATTGAGAAATTGGCTAAATTGCAACCAGAATATGCGGTTGTTTTAGATGAAAATGAAAACGAGATAAAAGTTTCTCCGCAAGATGTAAAGATTGGAACGATTGCTATTGTTAAGGCTGGAGAGAAAATTCCACTTGATGGAATTGTTGTTGACGGCAACTGTATGATTGATATGCAAAGTCTAACTGGCGAAAGTGTGCCTGTTTCAAAGAATGATGGGGATGAAATTTTATCAGGCTCTATTGTGCTTGATGGAGTTTTGAAAATTAAGACCACAAGTGAATATTCAGAAAGCACAACAACAAAGATTATGAACTTGGTGGAAAATGCTTCTCAAAACAAATCCAAAACCGAAACTTTCATTTCAAAGATTACGCGTTGGTATACATTGGCGATTGTTGTGTTGGCAATTTTGGTTTGGGGTGTTGTTTGGGCGATTACGAAAGATTTTAATGTGGCAATTTATAGGGGACTTATTTTCCTTGTGGTTTCATGTCCTTGTGCTTTTGCAATTTCTGTTCCACTTGCTTATTTTTCTGGTCTTGGTAATGCTTCTAAAAATGGCGTGTTGATTAAAGGTTCAAATTTCTTAGATGCTTGTTCGCATTTGAATACTGTTGCTTTTGACAAAACGGGAACACTTACGACTGGAAAATTTGAAATTGAACAAATTGTTTCACTTGATAAGACAAAGGACGAACAGGCTATTTTGCTTCTTTGTGCAACAGGAGAGCAATATTCTTTGCACCCACTTGCAAAAACTATTTGTGAAGCATGTAAGCAAAAACCTTTTAAAGCAACTTCAGTGAAAGAAATTGCAGGTCATGGCGTGGAATTTGTTTGCAAAAAGAAAAAATATTTCGTTGGCAGAAAAAGTGAAAATCTTTCAAACACTGTTGTTGAACTTTTTGAAAACGACAACAAAATAGGACAGATTGAATTACATGACACAATTAAACATACATCACAACAAACTTGTGAATCTTTAAAAGAAATGGGAGTTAAAACTGTTTTGCTTTCTGGTGACAATCAAGAAATCGTTGCAAAAGTTGCTGGAGAAATTGGCGTAGATCAGGCGTTTGGAAAACTTTTGCCGCAAGATAAATACAACTGGATTGAAAACAACAAATCTAAGAAAAACACCATTGGTTATGTTGGGGATGGATTAAATGATGCTCCTTCGCTTACTTTGGCGGATGTCGGAATCAGCATGGGAATTAATGGCAGTCCTGCCAGCATTGAAGCATCTGATGTTGTGCTTGTGGATGACAATCCTGAAAAGATTATTTCTGCAATAAAAATTTCCAAATACACAAAAAAGATTGTGCTTGAAAACATTGCTTTGTCGGCTGTTATTAAGATTGTTTTTCTTGCACTTGGAGCATTTGGTGTAACAGGAATGCTTTGGGCTGTGTTTGCTGATGTTGGTGTAACTTTGATTGCAATTTTAAATTCTTTGCGTGCTTTAAAATTTAAACCTAAAAAACAAAAATAGAATTGGCTTTTTTCCAATTCTTTTTTTAATAATTGTTTTTAAAGTTTGCTTTGCATGATTTTCACAATATGCTATAATTTATTTATTGGGGGATTTGATGTTTTCTAAATTGTTTTATTACTTTCATCAAAGGTCAAAGTTTCTGTCAATCAAAAAAAATCCAGAAAAAAGAGAAAAATCTGTTTATTTTGGTGTAAGGGCTTTATTTAGAACGATTATTCTTGCTGGCTTCACTGCACTTTTTGCTGTTGGTTTAATTTATTGCATTAAAGCAATGTCAAATCAAAATTTGGGTGTCTTACTGGCGATTATTGGTGTGGTCACGTGCGGAATATTGCTTTTTTACAGCACAATAAGCCTTATTTTTTCTTGTCCGTTGGACATATATTATCAAATAAGGCTGAACAAACGAGCAATAGGTTGGGTGGCACTTACAATTTATGTTGTAAGCGTTGCACTTGCAGTGTTCTTAGTTGTCTATTTTGTTTTACAAATTTTAAGTTAAGGAGAAATTACAAATGAAAATCAGTGAAGCAATTTCGACAAGATTAAGAGAAATTCTTTATAACAAAAATCTTTCAATAGATAAGTTGAAAGATTTAACTGGACAGAGTAGGGGACTCTTACATCTTTATTATACAACAAGTATGACAGCACAAATATAAAAACTTTATTTATAATTCTTCAAGCACTTGATGTTAAAGTATTAGAATTTTTTGACAATCCATTGTTTGAAGATTTGAACAAATTAAATTTAGATTAAATAAAAAAATCTGATTGACTCAGATTTTTTTTCTTTGGTGCAGGTGGTGGGACTTGTTTCAGGCTGTCGGAAAACTTGTTTTCGGGAAGACAGCCGACGACCACTTTTGCTTTCATGCTTTTGGTCGAGCCAACACTAAGTGTGGGTTCAGCAAGACTTTGTCTTGCAAAATCGAAGATTTTAAGTCCCACATGAATAATTTAAGAGTCACGACCAATTCGCCAATAAAATGCGAATTATGTATTGTCGTGTAAAAAGAAAAAACAAGTGTCAGAGCGAAATGTTTTGACACTTGTTTTAAAACTGAAGCAAAAGTGCAGTTTTTTCTTTGGTGCAGGTGGTGGGACTTGAACCCACACTCTTTCGAACATGCCCCTTAAACATGCGCGTCTGCCATTCCGCCACACCTGCAATTTTTACAACTCTCTTATTATATCGTATTTGCAGGGGATTGTCAACAAATTTTTTGGTTTTGTTATAAAATTTTTTTGTCATTAATTTTTATGTTTAATTGTTACCAATTGTTATTGAAATTTATATAAATAATATTGATTTTTAATCGATTTCGTGATATAATATTAACATGGGAAATGTGGGAAAACGAAACTATTTTCTGCATATTGTGATTACAACGATTGTTGTAATGTTTTGTGCGTTTAGTGTTTTGTTTTTGATGAATAATCGTTCTTTCCAAAACATTGAAAGTTTTGATGTTTTTGAAAAAACGCTTTCTCAAATGCAAAAAGATTATGATGTTAAATCAAGTGCAAAAACATATACTTTAAATGAGAATGAATACATATTCAATGATGGACAACTTTATCTAAATGCCAAATCGCTTCACTCTTTTGGTGTAATTGATGATTTAAGTCAAGATTTTGTTTCTTCTGATGAAATTGTTTCTGACAACATTCAAGTTATTCAAAATGAAAATAGTGTTGATGTTAAATGGACTTCAAACACCAATAGACTGATTGTTTATTCGCAAAGTCAAGTTGACAGTTTTGGTGCTGTGATGTCGGCTGATTATAACGGCTGGCATGTTTTTCAGTATGAAAATGAAAGCAAAGCAGAAAGTGCTTATAATTATTATTTAAATTTAAACACTGTTGAAAATGTTTGCTTTGATGTGCTTGTCCATTCTGACAGCGTAAAAGTTCAAGAATTGAATGAAGCAGAAGTTGAAAGTGAGGCAAGTTCAAACGCTTCCACAAATTATAAATCATGGGGACTTGATTACATGGGATTTAAGTCCTATTCAGATTTGGTGCTTACGGGTTCAAGAAACAAAATTGCGGTTGCAGTTTTGGACACTGGAATAAACACTGCTCATCCAGTTTTCAGTGGAAGAATTTTATATGAATTTGGGAAAGATTGCACGGGAGAGAGTTCTCCAACAAGATATGCTTATGAAGACTTAAACTTTCATGGCTCACACACCAGTGGTGTGATTGCTCAAGCCACAGATGCAAATGTTCAGATTATTCCTGTTAAAGTTTTGGATTATAACGGTGATGGTTATGCTTCAGACATCGTGGAAGGTTTGCAATATGTTGCCAGAATTAAAAATGATGTTGCGAAGAAAGGTTATAATCTTAAAGTTGTCAACATGAGTTTGGGTCTTAAAAGCACTGCAAGTGCATCGGTTGTTACAAGTTTGACTAGTGCAGTAAATAATGTCTATAACAGCGGAATATTGCCAGTCGTTTCTGCAGGAAATGACAGAAAGAACACTGTTAATGTTTGTCCAGCAAATGTAGCAAATGCTGTTACGGTTTCTGCTTTGAAAAAATCTTCAACTGGTGTGTTAAGTTTTGATGCATCTTACAGCAACTATGGCAGTGCCGTGGATTTTTGTGCACCTGGGACAAATATTATAAGTTGCAATTCTTATTATGGAAAAAATAAAGGTGAATATGTAATTGCAAGCGGAACATCAATGGCAGCGCCACATGTTTCGGCTGCTTTCGCTTTGGTCTTCTCTAATGCAAATTTGTCAGACAATTCTATTTCTGCTGTAAACAGATTATTTGAACAAAACGCGATTGATTATGGGGAAGAAGATAAAGATGTTTATTATGGCTGGGGCTTAATCAATCTTGAAAATGTCGCGCTTAAAAATTTTGTTGGCGTAGTAAATTTTGATGTAAGAGATTATGGCTCGCATAAAACTGTCAAATTGAATTACAGTGGGGAATCAAATTACAGAATTTATTTTACAACAAAAGAAAATGTGGTTTCTATTCCACCAAAAGAAAGTGATGGTGTGCAATTTTACAGAGGCGGAGAAATTACTGTAAATACAACTACAAAAGTTTCTGCAACTGTTTATATTTACAGTGGAAACAATCTTATTGGTCAAGTGGTTGATAAAGACAATAATAATGCAGTTTTCAGCAAAATTATTTATTTAAATGATTTGGATATTTCCATGAATTACAATGTTACTGATGCGGGTAATTTAATTGATTATTACGGCGAACTTAAAACTGTTAAAATTCCAGATCAAGTTAATGGTGTAAAAGTTACAAATATTTCATCGTCTGCTTTCAATGGAACATATGTAACGAAAGTTATTTTGTCAAGATATCTAAATATAATTGGAGAAAAGGCTTTCTATTACAACACAAAGATTAAAGAAATTGATGCTTCAAATGTTATGGGCGATATTTTTATTGGAAACTATGCTTTTACAAATTGCTCTAATTTAGAAACCATTAATTTTGGAACAAACAAATTGATTTCTGTTGGAAATTATGCTTTTCGATATAATTCCCAAATTTCGAATTTGCAAGTTGAACATGTCATGGAAATAGGTGACTATTCTTTCGCTGATTGTTCTGGTTTTGACAGAATGGAGTTTTTGTCTATTGTAAGAGTGGGCAAATATGCTTTTTCTAAATTGGCAGTGTCAAAACTTCATCTTGGTCCAAACATTGAAAATATTGGTGTTCAAAATTATTTGCAAATTAAAGAATTGTATGGTCATAAAGGAACAGTTGCTGAAAGTTTTGCTTATCAAAACAATATCGAATTTTTTGACATGACTCTTAGAACTTCCCGTAATGTTGAAGGGAACAGTATTATAAGTTTTGGGAATAACTTTAGTTGGAGATTTGTTGTTTCTGGACAAAATGTTGAAATGACAAATATAAAATTGGACAAATTTAATTCAAATGTTGGGTTACCTTCGTCTTATGTTACAATATCTGATGTTGATGCTCATAAATATTTCATAGTTGTAAACATTCCAAGTTCGACCTTTGATGTTGTGGGGAGTTATTCTGTCACAATCAATTTTAAAGATGAATTTAATGATGTTTTAACATTAAATCGAAATGTTAAGGTGGTTGCTTCAGACACCCCAACAATTTCATTGGATTATGACCAAAACTCACATTATACCATTTTTATAAATGGAGAAGAGTATTCAAATAACACTGTTTTATATCAAGGTCAACAATATGTCTTTGAGTTTGTGGCAGAAAATGGATACGGGCTTCCTGCAAGCGTTAAAATCAACGAAAAAAATTACAATTTAAAAGATGGGAAAGTGATTTATAAACCAGAATCAGATGTAACCATAAGCATGGACGAACTTGTAAGACTGGAAAAGATTGATGTTAATTTCAGTTATGATTCAAAATTAGGCTCTTTTGATGTTGTGGATGGTTTTGGAGAAAAAATTAATGCAAGTCTTGCGCAAATTAACATTGGAAAAACTTTGCAGTTTAAGGCTTATCCTGTTGATGGATATGTGGTTTCTTATGTAACAGTAAACAACAAGGCTTTGGAAAGTGTAAATGGAGTTTATGTGCTTGGAAATGTAAGCGAATCAACAAACATTGTGATTGTTTTTGAAAAAGCAATTTACAACATAAATTCTCTTTCTTTAGGTAAGGGTGGAACTTACAGCCAACAGATAGGTGATGGTTCTAAAATAAGAATTGTGGCAAATGAAGGCTATGAAATTGACTTTATTATGGTTAATGGAAAAATTGTTAGTTTGATTGGTGACACACTTTATCTTGACCCTGGAAATTCTGACATTGTAATTTCATTTAAAGATTCAAACGGAATTTTTGGTGACACATCTGGCGTTGCAATTAAATATATGATTGTGCTTTTGATTATTATCGGAATTTATATTGTTGGAAGAGTGGTGTTATATTTTGTCTTAAAAGCACAAGACAAGAAAAAAAACTAATAAAATTGTGAAAAAGTAATTAATTTATTAGATTTTTTGGAAAAAATTTGTTATTATATTACTATATTAAATTAAAGGAGATTTATTATGGAAACTTGGTTGATTGCTGTCATTGTTGTTGCTGTTGTTTTGGTGGGGATTATCATTTGGTTGATTGCAACTTACAACAGTTTTATAAGACTTGGTCACAATGGTGATGAAAGTTTTTCTACAATGGACATCTACATGAAAAAAAGATATGACTTGATTCCAAATTTGGTTGAAACTGTAAAAGGTTACACAAAACACGAAAGTGAAACTTTGGAAGGAGTTATGAAAGCAAGATATTCTTGTATGAACGCTGGCAACACTGATGAAAGATTGAAAGGGGAAACAGATTTAACAAGAACTCTTGGTAAATTGTTTAAAGTTACTGAAAACTATCCTGAATTGCAAGCAAATAAAAATTTTATGGACTTGCAAAGCACTTTGAAATCTTTGGAAGATGAAATTGCTAATTCAAGAAAATATTATAATGGTTGCATCAAACTTTACAACAATAAAGTTGATATGTTTCCATCAAACTTAGTTGCAAAAATGTTTAAGTTTAAAAAGAGAGATTTGTTTGAACTTGAAAATAAGGAAGAAAGAGTAAACCCAAAAGTTCAATTTTAATGTTGGGGCTTAAATGAAGAATATTCTTTTAAAATCTTTTCTTGTGGTTTTTGTTTTATTAAACATAATGTTTCTTTCAGATATTATGTTTGGTTTTTATGCGATAAGTGAGTTAATGTGGCTTGCTTGCAATTTCGATGTAATGTGCATCGTTCTGGGTGTTTTATATGGCGTTTTGTTTGCAGTTTCTTTAATTCACATCTTACTTAAAAGACGAAAACAAGAAATCATCAAAACTGTGGAATTTAAAGCACCTGATGACATGACTCCTATTGAAGTGGGTTTCTTGGTGGATAATTCTTTGGATGGCTCTGATGTGTCGGCTATGTTTGTTTATTGGGCAAGCAAAAAATATATAGAAATTTCTGGCGAAAAAGACAATCAAAAACTTATAAGACTTGTAGATAAACTTCCAGATGAATGCAAAAATTATGAGAAATTTTTGTTTGCAAGTATTTTCAGAAAACAAAAAGAAAAAGAAGTTGCAGTAAGCATTATTCCTAAATTGTTGAATGACGAAAGAACTGCAAAAATTTCAACAGAAATTCATAATACTGTTGGGAAAAAATATTTCGATTTAAAAGCAACTTGGCTTAGACAGTTTTATGTAATTTTATATGCTGTTTTGTTCTATCTTACAGTTTGTTATTTTAGGTTGGAATATTTTGTGGATGTTGTTCCAATTATTGAGATTTTTGCTGTTATCTCTACATCACTTTTTGTGGTTTTTGCAGATTGGATAATTTCCAGTTATGATAATCGATTTAAAAACAATGCTTTGAAATCAAATCTTGTTGCTTTAATTCTTTTTGCAATTTTCATGTCAATTGTTGCTGGGCTTTGCGTTTATTTCTTTTTAACAGATTTTTATCAGGTTATCTTTCTTCTTGTTGTTTGTGTGTTGATGCTTATATTTTGTTTGTTAGTCAGATTTATAAACATTTACAGTGCAGAAGGCAGTGCTCAACTTGGAAAAATTTTGGGATTTAAAGAATTTATCAAAGTTGCTGAAAAAGAAAGATTGGAAATGTTGGTGGAAGAAAATCCAGAAATTTTTTATGAGATTTTGCCTTACGCTCAAGTTTTAGGTGTAAGTGATAAATGGATTGAGAATTTGGATGTTATAAAAGTTGACAGACCTGACCTTGTTACTGATAACTTGCTTACAAATATTCTTATTTATAATTTGATTTTCAAAAACAACTATTTATCACATATTGTCTTTTTGAATGGCAGTGCGATGGTTATAAGAGCGATTGCTAAGGGTGCCATTTCATTGGGTTCAAATAATGGCAGTGGTGGTTCAAAAGGCGGAAGTAATTTTGGCGGTTTCAGAAGAAGATAAAAAAACACAAGTTTTAGTTAGTCCATTTTGAAACTAGCGGAATATTAAAGAGAACACCAAAACAACAAGGTGTTTTCTTTTTTGTGCTTACACTCTCTTAACCAGCAAAAAAACGAATACTTCTGCCGTTGTCAAGGTTGCTAACAGCATACATTTTAACCTTGACAACAAAGAATATTCGTTTACACTAGAAAAATAGAGAGAAGAAAACAAAAAAGCAAAAGAGCGGTCTGCGTTTGCTCTGCCAGCAACCGCTCTTTTGCAACAATATCGAGTTTAGGCGTGTGCTTGTTTGGTGGAGCGTAGCGACACCACTTGTATAACCAAGCACACGCCTAAATGCCAAATTATTTTAATTTGTTAAAAAACTCAACTTTTTGACTATCTTCGAAATAGCCTTCAACCTTCTTTAACAATTTTCCGTTTTCAAAGCACAACATGGCTGGAGATTCTTTGAGTTTGTATTTTTTTGCAATTTCATTGTTCCAAAGAACTCTATAATATCTATCGTAATGAGTATTTGATATTATTTCTTGGAAAGGTATTGACTTAATCAAACAACTTGCTTGGTCTAAATCAATAACCTCAATCAAAGTTTTGCCTGATTTTACTTTATTGTCAATTTCATTGTTTTCAATAAATGAGCTTTCATTTATCATATCAGCACCATATCTGTCAACAAACAAATCTTCAGGCTTTCTTGGGTCTTCTTCAATAGCTTGTTTTAATTCTTCAAATTCTTCTTGTGTTTTAGCAACCCCTATTGCTCCAATAGGACAAGTTTTGGCACAAAGCCCACAAGAAATACATTTTGAGTTGTCAATCTCAATTCTTTTTGTTTTTTCATTGTAAGTGAATGCTCCAACAGGGCAAACGCTAATTCCACCACACGCACTTGCATTGTCGCAAATTTTATGATTTATAATTGCTGGCATAATTTTACTCCTTTATACATAATTTAAGATTTTCAATAAAATAATCAATTTGAGATTTTATTGTCATTTCATTTATACTTATTCTAACAACATTTTCAGGTTTTGTCAAATTCATAGCCCTTAAAACATAACTCGGCTCGCTACTTTGTGAATTGCAAGCAGAACCAGTTGACACACAAATCCCATATCTTTCCAATGCAAACATAATTTCATTTCCGTTTGTATTTGAAAATGTAATACTTGTTGTGTTTTGGAGTCTTGGCGAGCTTTTTGCATTTATAGTTATGCATTTAATTTTTTCTAATTCTTCTTCCAAATAGCCGTGAATATTTATCATTGTGTTTAAGTTTTTGTCAAAATTTTCTCTTATCTCTTTTATGCTTTCACCTATTGCAAGTATGCCAATCACATTTTCAGTTCCACCACGCAGGTTGTTTTCTTGGTGTCCTGCAATAAGTGGGATAAAAGTATTTGGTTGTTTGATATACATAAACCCACAGCCTTTTGGTGCGTGAATTTTATGACCTGAGAAAGAACATATATCAGCATTCAACATTTGCATATCAAGTGGGACTTTTGAAAGTGCTTGCACGCAATCCATATGCCACACAAAGTCAAATTGTTTTTTCTTGGCTTCAATAATTTTTTTAATTTTTTCAATATCAAAAATTATTCCTGTTTCGTTATTCGCAAACTGGATAGATACGCAAGCTACATTTTCGTCAAGTTCTTTTTCCAAAGACCCCAAATCAAGTTCGCCTTTGTTATTGACATTTAGATATACAACATTATAACCTTGTTTTTCTAACAACTTGCAATATTCCAGTATTGAAGCGTGTTCAACTTTTGTTGTTATAATCTTCTTTTTGTTTGGGAGTTGCTTAATTGCGGAATTTATAGCAGCACAATTTCCTTCACTACCACCACTTGTAAAGATTATATTTTCAGCTTTGCAATTTATAAATTTTGCAACTTCTTCTCGGGCATTATTTATTTCTTGCTTTACTTGCTTTCCAAAGTTGTATAAATTGCTGGGATTACCAAATTGCAAATCTAAATAAGGTTTGATTTTTTCTTTAACTCTTTCAGATAGTTTTGTTGTTGCATTGTTGTCCAAATACACAAATCTATTCATAAGCAAACTCCTATGAATGAATTATAACATAAAAAATAAAAATTTACTATTATTTAAACAAAAAAACAAACTCAGTTTTTTGAGTTTGTTTTTTGCTAGTTTCAAAATTTATAGCCCTTGCTTGTGTTTTTTTTATTGGGGATTTTAATGTGCAACGACATCATGTGATTTTGATGGTCTTGCCATTACATGAATTAAAGGTGTTGGGTTTATGTTTCCTGTGTTTTCTGATTTGTTTGTTTCTTTGTCAATTTCATTTTCAACCTTTTCAATGGTGTTGTCAGATTCATTTATTTTTTCATATTCTTCCAATCTTTTTTCAGGAACTGTTATGCTGACATAAGTTGCAGGACGCATATTTGGTTGATTCATACGGTTGAAATTGTTGGAATTATATCCATATCCAAACCCACAATAATTGCCATTTGCACGATTGTTGAAACCATAATAGCCACCACAATTGTTTCCATAGCATCCACCAAAATTATTTCCATAGTAACCAAATCCATTTGTTTCATTGAAGTTGTTAAAACCATTGAAATCATTTCCGCCATAGGTGTCAATGTTTTTATTAGTTGGACCATAGGTGTCAATGTTGATTGGAAGCCCAAATGCTCCTTTATTTTCTGTTTTTTCTTGGTTTTGGTTTTCATCGTTGTTTTGTTGAGTTTGTTGGTTTTCACCAAAGTTTGTTTGATTATTAGAATTATTCATGAATGGTTGTTGATAAGGGTTATATGATGGATAATTATTTTCATAACAATCTGAATTCTGACAAGTGTTGTTTTCAGTTGTTTCTTCATTTGAATTTGAATTTATTTCGTCAGAAGTTATATAGCCTTCAATTTGATTTAAAGTGTTTATGATGTTTTCATAGTAAGTGGAACGAACATTGGAATTGCAAGCAAGTTTATTAAGTTTTACATTGATTTTGTCGGCATTTTTGTCGACATTCTTTTTCATGTTGGAAATTGCTTTTACAGAGTTGTTAAGTTCATTCTTAGAATAATTGATGGATGTCGTATAGCGTTGTAAGTTTGAAGTCAGTTCTTTTAAAGCAGAAATTTGTGCTTTGGAAAGTTTTAAATCGGAATTTAAGTTGTTTTTAATTTTTGCTGTCTTATCTAGAATGTTTGTTTTGTAATATTCTTCATTTAAAAGCGCATGCTGTGTGCTTATAAGATTGTCATACATGTTTTCTTTGCTGGCATTGGTTGCAATTTTGTCAAGGGTGTCTTTGTCAACATTTATGTCGTTCGGATTGATGGTTGAAAAATTGGATAAAGTATTGGCAGTTTCGTCAAGTTGGTTGCCAAGACTTGTAACTGCTCCATCTTGTTCGTTTTTGCAACCTGTAAGAGTTAAACACATTGAAAGAGCAAGCACACCTAAAACTATTTTCTTCATAAAAAACCTCCATTTTTTCTAGTTTTTGCGGAATGCTTGGATTTATGCAATTTTGCTTTGAAATTGTTTAAATAAAAATTTTTTGGCAAAAATCAAGGTGTTTGGAGGGAATATGGAAGACGTTAAACGCAATGAAGCCTATAACAGATATATAAAGGAAAAAATTCCTAAAACTAAGGCTTGGCCGACCCTTTTTAACTCGTTTTGGGTGGGTGGTTTGATTTGTGTGTTGGGGCAAGGAATAAATGACATTCTGTTGCTTATTTTTCCATATCTGTCACAACAATCGGCTTGGGCTTGCACTTTAATTATTTTGATTTTTCTTGCTTCTTTTCTTACTGGAATTGGTGTGTATGACCAGATTGGTAAATTTGCAGGTGGTGGGTCTATTGTGCCAATTACAGGATTTTCAAATTCCATTACAAGCCCGTCTGTGGAGTTTAAAAGCGAAGGAATTATTTATGGTATTTGTGTAAAAATGTTTACGATTGCTGGTCCTGTCATTGTTTTCGGTGTGGTTTCAAGCATGCTTGTGGGCTTAATTTATTGGATTATAGGTTTATTTATTTAAAGTTTAAGGGGTTAAAATGGTCAGAGAAAAAGAACAGACAATTATTTTAAAGAAACAGCCTAGAATTATTGGGTCTTATTCCATTGTAGGTCCAAAAGAAGGCAAGGGGAATTTTGGGCGTTATTTTGATTATGTCATGAAAGATGACAGTTTTGGAGAAAATACCTTTGAAAAAGCAGAGCGAAAAATGTTGGAAAGTGCAATTACTGGTGTGATTGAAAAAGCAAAACTTTCCACAAAAGACATCAATTTGATGATTGCAGGCGATTTATTAAATCAAATTATCAGTTCTTCTTATGCTGCAAGAATGTATCCTTTTCCATTTTTGGGGGTTTATGGGGCGTGTTCCACTATGGCAGAAAGCATTGCAGTTGCTTCCGTTTTGATTGATGGTGGCTATTTTGATAATGTTGTTTGTTGCACAGGTTCTCATTTTTCAACTGCAGAAAGACAATACAGATTTCCTTTGGAACTTGGAAATCAAAGACCGCCAACATCACAATGGACAATAACAGGTGCAGGAAGTTGCATTTTGTCGCTTAAAGGTGAAGGTCCAAGGGTGACTATGGTGACATTTGGAAAAGTTATTGATTGGGGTGTAAGCGATGTAAACAATATGGGTGCGGCAATGGCTCCTGCAGTGAGAGATACGCTTTTAAGACACTTTGCAGCCACTAAAACAAAACCTGATGATTATGATTTAATTTTGACAGGTGACCTTGGTAAACTTGGCAGTGAAATTTTGATTGATTTAATGGATGATGAAGGTGTAACTCTTGGAGCAAACTATGGCGATTGCGGACAGATGTATTTTAAACGACAACAGAAAACGCTTTGTGGTGGATCTGGTGCTGGTTGTTGTGCAACAATTTTTAATTCTTACATCATGCAAAAATTAAGAGAAAAACAATATAAGAAAATTTTGTTTTTGCCAACTGGTGCTCTTTTAAGCACAACTTCAACTCAACAAGGCGACACCATTCCATCGGTATGTCATGCCATAGTGATTGAAGCATAAAGGAGAATATATGGAAATTTTTTTGGATTATTTATGGGTGTTTTTAATTGGTGGCACGGTTTGTGCGATTGGTGAACTTTTAATTATAACCACTAACATTACATCTGCACGCATTCTTGTTACTTTTGTGCTTGTAGGGGTGTTTTTGGAAGCAATTGATGTATTTGATTATATCTCCGATTTTGCCAAAGCGGGAATTAATGTGCCTATTGTTGGGTTTGGTGCATCGTTGGCAAAAGGTGCAATTGGTGCAGTCAAAACACATGGCTTTTTGGGTATATTTACAGGTGGGCTTACAGCCACGGCTGGTGGAATTGCAGCCGCAATAGGTTTTGCATTCATCTTTTCTTTGATTTTCAGGTCGCATACAAAAAACTGATGCATAATACTTTTGCTTGTGTGTTATGCAAAACATAATACACAATATATAGCGCTGAAAAACTTTATGAAAAAATTTCATTAAACAAACATATATATATATCACGAATGAAATATTATCGTGATAAATACAAAAAAAGAAAGAGAAGAAAGGCTCGGATTTTGCTTTTTATTTTTCTTATGTTTTTCTCGCTTGGGCTTGCCTATCTCTTTTGCGTTGTGAATCCTGTTGTTTTGGAAGCCACTAAGCACAGTATTTTTTCTTTGTCTACATCGGCAGTAAGTGATGCTGTTTATGATGTTTTAGAAGATGAAAATTTAACTTATAATGATTTGGTGGAAATTGAATATGACAAAGATGATAATGTCAGTGTAATCTCGCTTAAAACGATTAAACTTAACCTTATTGCCCGAAGATTTTATCAGGTGGCTCAGGTTTATTTAGACAGAATGGGTGACACTGGTGTGGATGTGGCACTTGGGACTTTTACTGGAATTCCTTTTATGTCGGGAATTGGACCTAAGATAAACTTAAAGTTGGTTTCAATTGGGGCGATGACTTCCACTTTTAAAAATTATTTTGTCAGTGCTGGAATTAACCAAACCAATCATTCGGTTTATATTCAACTTTTTGCCAGTGTCAGTCTTATTTTACCTGCTTACACGGCGACCATTGACAGCGTGACTGAAGTTTTAATTGCTGAAAGTGTCATAATTGGAGATGTTCCACAAATTTATTTTGGAAACAACTCAACTTTGGATTTTTCTCCTTTTTAAATTTCTGTAAACTGTGTGATTTTGTTTTTATTTTTTGCAATTTTATTGTATAATAAACTTATGAGTAATGCTAAAAAAACACAAAACACAGAAACTAATGTCGTTTCTGAAAAGAAAGAACCTTTGAAAACTAATGCTCAAAGGTTTTTATCTGCGTTTAACAACATTGATTATGCCATTAAAACGCGATATAATTTAAACCGCACTATGGGATTCTCTGAAGCAGTGAGAAAGTCGGTTGCTTTTAATTACACCATCAGAAAATATGAAGAAGATTTGGTGATTTATGGCAGACTTAGAAATGCCATTGTTCATAGTAATGAAGATTTTGTTATTGCAGAGCCAAACATTGAAGTTGTGGAAAAGATTGAAAAAATTGAGAAAATTTTGACAACTCCACCACGCGCATTGGATACTGTTGCAAGACGAGATGTTTTGACGGTTCATGCGTCTAAATCAATGCGAGATGTCATTTTGCTTATTGCTTCTTCATCTTATTCCAACATCCCTGTTTACAATGACAATAATGAGATTATTGGGATTGCAAATGGTCAGAAAATTTTGGATTCTATGGGTAAGTTTATGCTTGCAGGTGGCGAAATTAATTCGTTTTTAGATTCGGTTAAAATTGAAGACATGCTTTCCAAAATTGAGAACAGCAACTATTATGTTTTTGCCAACAAAGATATCACAGTTGAACAAGCGCTTATGATGTTTCATCAAAACAACAAATTGCTTGCAATCATCATTACTCAAAGGGGTGGTGTAAGAGAAAGACCACTTGGCATTATGACAGGAACAGATGTAGTTAAGATGAATAAGATTTTGGAAAATTACTGATTAAATTCGGTTGACATAATCTTTGTTTAATGTTAGAATAATTTTGTTTATAAATATAATTAAAATGGCGTTTGAGAAAAGACGCGACTTTGAAAATTTGTGCTTCACAGAGAGTTGCTGATTTGGTGAAAGGCAATAAGACAATTTCATAGTTATCACTTTTTAAGTCGCTTTCTGAAAATTGCAGTAGGAAAGACGGTGGCTTCCCGTAAGAAAGCAAGGTGTGTGATGGCACGCTGAAAGTAACAAGTGGTTAAGCCTTGAAGGTTCTTGTGACTTTCAAGGATTTTGTTTTTTAGGAGGAATGATGAAAAAAGAACAAACTATGCCAGACTTTGTGGCAATGGAAAAAAATGTCTTAAAATTTTGGAAAGATAATGACAGTTTTGCAAAATTGAAAAAGAAAAATGAAGGGTATAAGCGTTTCAGATTTTTGGATGGACCAATAACAGCAAACAACCGAATGGGTGTTCATCATGTTTGGGGCAGAATGCTTAAAGACACCACCATTCGTTATAATGCACTTAAAGGAAAAGATTGTCAATATCAAAATGGTTTTGATGCGCAAGGTCTTTGGGTGGAAGTTAACATCGAAAAAGAACTTGGGCTTAACGGAAAACCTGAGATTATGAAATATGGCATAGATAAATTCACCAACAAGTGCATGGAAAGAGTGCAATTTTTTGCCAATGAAATAACCAATCAATCTATTCGTATGGGACAATGGATGGACTGGGAAAACAGTTATTTCACAAACACAGACCACAACATTACTTCCATTTGGCATTTCTTAAAAACTTGTCATGAAAAAGGTTGGATTGTAAAGAAAAACAGACCTATGGCTTGGTGTCCGCGTTGTGGAACAAGTCTTTCTGAACATGAAATGTCATCTTCTTATCATGAAGTGGAACACACTGCTGTGTTTTTGATGCTTCCAATCAAAGGAAAAGATTTTAAATTGGTGGCATGGACAACCACCCCTTGGACACTTTCTGCCAATGTTGCTTTGGCTGTTAATCCAGAATTTGATTATGTTAAAGTCAACTATCATGGCGAAAACATCGTGCTTGGAAAAGACCGCTTAAAAATTTTGAAAGAAGATGTTAAAATTTTGGATGAATTTAAAGGCAGTGAACTTGTTGGCTTAGAATATGAAACTTGTTTTCCAGAATTTTCCGAACAACAATTTACGCATAAAGTTGTTGCTTGGGATATGGTGGATAAAACAGAAGGTTCTTGCGTGGTGCATATTGCTCCAGGGTGTGGTGCAGAAGACTTTGAACTTGGTCAAACTTTAAATCTTACTGAAATTTGTCCAATCAATGAACAAGGTGTTATGCTTGACAACACAGGCTTTTTGGCAGGAAAGAAAACCACTGATGTTGTGGAACTTGTTGTTGACAGATTGAAACAAGATGGCAAACTTTTGTTTGCACATAAATATAAACACAGTTATCCTTTCTGTTGGCGTTGTAAGACAGACTTGGTTTATAAACTTATTTCTGCTTGGTTTATTAAGACTGACGAAATCAGACCACTTGCACTGAAAGCAGTTGATGATGTTGAGTTTAAACCTGAATACGCTAAAAAGCGTATGGTGGATTGGCTTAACAATATGGGTGACTGGAATATTTCAAGAAGTCGTTTCTATGGACTTCCACTTCCTTTCTATGTTTGTGAAAAATGCGGAAAGGTGCATGTGGTTGGAAGTTTAGAAGAATTGAAACAGCGCGCAGTAAATCCTGAACTTGTGGATAAACTTCCAAATCTTCACAGACCTTGGATTGATGACATTAAAATTAAATGTGATTGCGGAGAAGTTGTTTCGCGTATTCCTGAAGTTGGTGATGTTTGGCTTGACGCAGGAATTACACCATTCAGCACAAAGAAATATTTTACTGACCAAAAATTCTTTAAAGAAAACTATCCAAGTGAATTTGTTTGTGAAATGACCGAACAAATCAAACTTTGGTTCTATTCTCTTTTGGTTATGGGTGTTGTTTTGACGGGAAAAGCACCATATGAAAAAGTAGTTACTTATCAATATGTAAAAGATGAAAATGGTGGAGAGTTCCATAAAAGCGGTGGAAACTCATTGGAAGTTGACCATGTTGCGGACAAAGTTGGAGCAGATGTAATTCGTTATCTTTATGGCAGTGCAAATCCTGTTAATGAAGTGCGTTTTGGCTTTACTCTTACTGATGAAGCAAGAAGAAAATTGTTGAGTTTTTGGAATGTCTACACTTTCTTCAACACTTATGCTTGCATTGATAATCCAGACATTGGAAACTTTACTCCAAGTGAAAAAGATTTGTCAATTTCTGACAAGTGGCTTATTGAAAGCGTGAATAGATTTATTGTTGAAAGTGATAAGAATTATGCTGATGACAAAAGTTTTGTTGTTGTTCGTGATTTTGAAAAACTTGTGGACGACATTTCAAATTATTACATCAGAAGCAACAGAAAAAGATTTTGGAAGAGTGAAAATAAACAAGACCAATTGACTGCATATTGGTGTCTTTATTTTGCAATTAAATCTCTTATCAAAGTTATGTCGCCAATCATTCCATTTGTGACAGAACATATTTGGCAAAACTTGGTTAGGGAAGTGGAAAAAGATGAAGCAGAATGCATTATGCTCAGCGGTTATCCAGAAAAAATTTGGAAGACAAGTTTTGTGAATGTTTTGGAAAACACTGCTGTGGCAAGAGATATTATGTCAACTGCTCAAAGACTTAGAAATGAAAACCAAATAAAAGTTAAACA
This sequence comes from uncultured Eubacteriales bacterium, assembly GCA_949878485.1. Lineage (GTDB taxonomy): Bacteria > Bacillota > Clostridia > Christensenellales > UBA1242 > Caccovivens. Next base: position 9,159 of record CATLAM010000003.1, on the reverse strand, counting down.
ACCACTTAAAAAAATGTATATCTCAAGCGTGAATAATACTAATGAAATTTTAAGAGATTTTGAAGAAATCATTAAAGACGAACTTAACATCAAAGAAATTGAATGTGTGATTGATGACAGCATGTTTAATGATGAATATTTGTCTGTAAACTTTAAGAAAGCAGGTGCAGTGCTTAAAGGCGATGTTCAAAAACTTAAAAATGCTTTAAGTGAACTTTCTGATGATGATTTTAAAATTGTTATGGAAGAATATAAAAAAGGCAAAGTTAATGTTGGCGAATTTAAGGGATTGGACAGCGAACTTTTCAACCTTGAAAAGAAACCAAAAACTGATTTTGTGATTGCTCATGAAAATGGCAACACTGTTGTTTTGGACATAAATTTGGATGAAGCATTGTTGTTGGAAGGACTTTATCGTGAATTTGTTCGTGGGCTTCAAGTTTTAAGAAAGGAAGCAGATTTCAAAATTGATGACAGACTTTTTGCTTATTTTGAAACTGCTGATGACTCTCTTGCAACTATGTTGTTTAATTTTATGGACAAGATTAAGCAAGAAGTTTTGATTGTCAAAGCAATTGAAGATTTTTCTGATTCAGATATAGAAAAGAACGTTGAAGTTGGTGACAGTTTTATTATCGTTAAATTTAAAAAGGTGAAATAAGGATGAGAGTTGCAAATTCTTGGCAAGATTACAAAGTGATTGCCACTGGAGACGGCGAAAAATTGGAAGACTGGGCAGGTGTAAAACTTTTAAGACCTGATCCACAAGTTATTTGGCATAAGAAGCGTGATTTGAAAAAAGAATCAGATGCTTTTTATGAACGCAAAGAAGGTGGTGGGCTTTGGCATTTCAAAAAGACCATTCCAGATCAGTGGATTATTACTTGGAAGAATTTGAAGTTTATTGTTAAACCAATGGGTTTTAAACATACAGGCATTTTTCCAGAACAGGCTGTAAACTGGGAGATGATGTCAAATCTTATCAAGGCTTCAAACCGTGAAATCAAAGTTTTAAATCTTTTTGCTTACACTGGCGGTGCGTCTGTTGCTTGTTCTTCTGCAGGAGCGTCTGTCACTCATGTTGACGCCAGCAAAGGTATGGTGGAACGCGCCAAAGAAAATGCAAAATTGAATGGAATTTCCAATATTCGTTTTATTGTGGATGATTGTCAAAAATTTATTGAGCGTGAAATTCGCCGTGGAAATACATATGACGCAATTATTATGGATCCGCCAAGTTATGGTCGTGGACCAAGCGGAGAAATGTGGAAATTGGAAAATGATTTGGTGGATTTTGTGGAACTTACTAAGAAAGTGCTTTCTGATAAACCACTTTTTGTGCTTATAAATTCTTACACAACAGGGCTTCAACCAACTGTGATTGCCAACATATTGAAAAGTGTGTTTGGTGCTGAGAATGTTGAAGCAGATGAAATTGGGCTTCCAAGTGATGAACAACTTATATTGCCATGTGGGGCAAGTGGGGTTAAGATATGGAAAAATTGAATGTAATCTATGAAGATAATCAAATTGTGGTTGTGATTAAGCCACAAAATGTTTCCACTCAAGCGGATGCAAGCGGAGATGTTGACATGCTTTCTATGGTTAAAGCATATGTTAAAGAAAAATATAATAAGGAAGGCGACGCTTTTATTGGGCTTGTTCACAGACTTGACCGACCAACTGGCGGAATTATGGTTTTTGCCAGAAATTCCAAATCAGCAAAACGCTTGTCGGAACAATTTGCCACACATGATGTTGAAAAAGTTTATTATGCTGTGACAAATGGTGTTGTTAAGGTTAAAAGTCAAAAACTTGTCAACTATCTTAAAAAAGATGAAAAAGAAAATGTTGTCAAAATTGCTCCGATGTCTGAAAAAGGTGTGAAAAAAGCCGAACTTGTTTATAATGTTTTGGAAGAAAATGGAAAAGAAAGTTTGTTGGAAGTGAAAATTTTGACGGGAAGAAGTCATCAAATTCGTGTGCAACTGGCAAACATCGGACATCCACTTGTTGGGGATGTTAAATATGGAAAAGATAAAGGTATGACAAGCAGACTTGGGCTATGGGCTGGTAAACTCAGTTTTACACATCCAACAACCAAAGAAAAAATGGTGTTTATTGCTTGCCCAAATCAAGCAGAAAAACCATGGAATAAGTTTAAGATGGAAAAATATTTGCAGAGATAAGGAAAGTTTATGAAAGAAAGAAGCCAGATTGAAGATAAGTTTAAATGGGATTTAAGCAAATTTTGCAAAAATGACGACGACTTTAAAAGCAGACTTCAAATTTTGTCTAACAAAATTCCTGAAATTAAAAAATATGAAGGGAAACTTGGGGATGATAAGATGCTTTATGAATGCCTTGAACTTGAAATGAAGCTTGTTCAAGAATTCAGTTTAATAAGCATTTATGCTCATTTACGCTTATCGGAAAACAACGCAGACAGAAGTGCTTTGGAAATGACTGAAATGATCAGTTTTGAAGCACAAAAGTTTTCTGTTGCCACGGCTTTCATTCATATTGAAATGAACAAATTTTCAAAATTGAGATTGGAAGAACTTAAAAGTCAATCTAAATTTAAAAACTATGTTCGACTTTTTGACGAAATTGAAAGAGTAAAGAAACACACTTTAAGTAAAAGTGAAGAGTTGCTTTTGACAAAAATTGATGAATGTTTGGGCGGGAACTCAGATGTGTTTGACCGTTTTGCTGATGTTGACTTAAAGTTTGATGACATTCAAGACAGCAAAGGAAAGAAGCATGAATTTAGTTATTCTAAATATTTGGTTTATGCTGAAAGTAAAGACAGAGTTTTACGAGAAAATGCTTTTAAGCAGATGAATGGAAAATATGGCGAATACATCAATTTTATTGCAACAAATTATATAAACAATGTCAAAGAAGATTGTGTTTTTGCGAAAATTAAAAAATATAAAAACGCGTTGTCTGCTTCTATTTTTAATGAAGAAGCAAGCGAAATCGTTTATGACTTATTGGTGCGTAAAGTGCGCGAAAATGTAGGGCTTTTGCATAGATATTTTGAAATAAAACGTAATATGTTAAATCTTGACAAGTTTGCCATTTATGACACAATGGCTCCTGTTTCAACTGAATTAAACAAAACTTTCACATATGATGAAGCCATTGAAACAATTAAACAAGCGGTGGCGGTTTTGGGTGACGAATATGTGGCTTTGATTGACAGAGCAAAACAAGAGCGTTGGATTGATGTTTATCCAAATAAGAATAAAGACAGTGGGGCATTTTCTTGTGGAACATATGGAGCAACTCCAGTTGTGCTGACAAATTTTGAAGGAACACTTGAAAGCATGTTTACTTTGGCTCATGAACTTGGTCATGCTATGCATACTTATTTTTCTTGCAAAAATCAACCAATTCAAACAAGTGATTATGTCATCTTTGTTGCTGAAGTGGCAAGCACGGTAAATGAAATGTTGCTTCTTAAACACTTGCTTTCAAAGGCGACAACAAAGAAAGAAAAAATGTATTATTACGATTATTTCTTAAGAAGTGTTCGTTCCACAATTTTCAGACAGACCATGTTTGCTGAATTTGAACAATTTGCTCATGCTGAATATGAAAAAGAAGTGCCACTTACAGCAGAACTTTTGTGTGAAAAATATGAAGAATTAAACAATTTCTATCATGGTAAAAAAGTTAAGCAAATCAAAGAAATGAGATATGAGTGGGCAAGAATTCCGCATTTTTACAACAGTTTTTATGTCTATAAATATGCCACTGGACTTTCTTGTGCAATTAAGATTTCAAGCAACCTTTTAAATGACAAAAACTTTGTGAAAAAATATCTTAAATTTTTGTCATCAGGTTGTAGTCAAGACCCAATTACACTTCTTAAAAATGCTGATTGTGACTTGTTGAAAGAAGAAACTTTTGATGAAGTTTTTGTCACTTGTGAAGATTATATTAAAAATTGGGAAAACGCATTAATATAAGCGTTTTCTTTTTTTAATATACAATATTTTGTGTAGTATGCAAAGAATGACTTGTAATTTGTGGTGGTATGCAAAATATAGATGTATATTTATAATTTTATATGAATAAATATGCAATAAAAAAGCAGGTTAAAAACCTGCTTTTTACATATATTTGCAACGATTGTTACTTGCAATTATAAATCCTATTGTAAAGAAGAGTAGTTCATTCGAACAGCATTGATTTGGACACCTATGGGGAAGACTAGGTGGGCAATGATGTGGTCTGCAAGGTCTTCGACAATCGCTGTGACATGGACGCAAATCTTGATAAAAATCTTCACAATATTTAGTCGAGTATCTCATATTTTTGCCTCCATTATCAATCTATGTAGAAATTTAAAAACTGTGCTTTGAAAAATAAAAAAAAGAAAAGTTTTACTTTTCTTTTTTACAATATATTTTTTTACATGCTTTATCCACAAAATTAACGGAAGATAATTTGTTAGAACAGAAATTTAACATTTTAAAGGTGTTTCCAACTATATAGCGGTTTTTCAAGTGTTTCTTTTCACATATTTTGTAAATCTTTTTAACAGCATGATCAGATGACATACGGTGTTTGTCTGCATTTTCAGTAAAACTTGTTGAAAGTTCAATCATTTTTCCATAACGCTCGTTTGATTCATAAACTTTTATGCGGTTTTTAGAAAAGTTTGTTTTGACAGCACCTGGACAGATTGAGGTTACTTGAATACCACTACGTGCAAGTTCCATTTTAAGACAACGAGCAAAGTTGTCAACAGCGGCTTTACTTGCACAATAATATGCTTTGAATGGAACAGGAAAAATTGCATTCACAGATGATATAATGATGATTTTTCCTTTTTTGTTCATGATTGGTATGGCATATTTGCAGGCATTTGCTGTTCCGAAAAAGTTTACATCAAATTGCTTCTTGGTTTGCTGTTCGTCTAAAAGTTCGATTGCTCCGCTCAGTCCATAGCCAGCACAGGTGATAAGCATGTCTATTTCACCATAATTCAAATAAATGTCATCAAACACTTTCTTTAATGCTTTGTAATCTCCAACATCACATTTATATTGTTCGCTGTCGATTGAGATGTCAATGACAACATCTCCTTTGCTTTCAAAAATTTCTTTAAGTCCTTTACCAAGTCCACTGGTGGCTCCTGTTATGACTATTGTGCGTTTTTCTATTCTCACTTTGCACTCCTTTCTTATCATTTTATTACAAATTTGTTTTTTTTCAAAATAATTTGACAATATTTTTGGAAGATGCTAACATAAATTAAAATATATTTCCTTATGAAAGGGGAAAACTTATGTATATGAACAAAAATAAAAGAAATCTGCTTTTGTCGGCAGCCATATTAAACATTATTGGAATGGTGTTGTTGATTGCCTTTTCAATCATCTATAATGTCAATGCTGAAATTATTCCAGAAGATTTTTGGCTTATGATTGATGTGCTTGGATATTTGCTTGGTTGTAATGTTTTTCTTTTCTTATCAATTGTTTTAGTCATTATTAGAGCCTGTGCAGGAATTTTGGGAAGTGTTTTTCTTATTTATACAATTCGCAAGAAAGGAAAATATTTTCGTGTAAGTCAAGGATTTTATGTTGCAGGTTTTGTTATAACAATCATTGCTGGCGGAACTTTGCCTTGGATTTTGATTTTTATTTCTATGTTTATTCCTGATGTAATTGTTATGAACACAAATGCTGAATTGCGTCAAGAAGATCGTATGAATGAAAGGCAACAGAAGGAAGAAACCATTATTGTAGAACAAGAATATGAAGATAAGAAAAAGCAAATTGAAGATTTAAAGCGTTTGCGTGATAATGGCATTATTTCTGAAGAAGAGTATAAACAGCGTTTATTTGAAATCTTATAAACTTATAAAACAAAAAAAGATGAATTTCATCTTTTTTCTTTTTCTCGTTTTGCTTTAAAAAAATCGCTTAAAAGTTGAGAACATTTTTGCTCAAATTCAACATCTTGACAAAATTCACAGTTATGGTTTAATCTTGTGCTTTGCATTATTGTTTCAAAGATGTTGTCTTGGGATGTTTTGTCTTTTGCACCATAAACAACTTTTTTTAATCTTGCATTTGTGATTGCTCCTGCACACATAGGACAAGGCTCTAGGGTGACATAGATTTCACAATCTTCAAGACGCCAACTTTTTTTCTTTTTGCACGCTTTATTTATGGCGACAATCTCGGCGTGCATAAGGGCGTTTTGACATTTTTCGCGTTTGTTAAATCCTTTTGCAATGATTTTTCCATTACAAGTGATGACTGCTCCGATTGGCACTTCATTTTTGTTTAAAGCAATTTCTGCTTGCTTTATTGCTTCTTCCATAAAATTCTTCATAAATTTATTGTAAACAAAAATCTTAAGTTTGTCCAGCATATCGTTTGTTTTTTTTCGGTTTTGTGTTATAATTCCTATTATGAAAAAAGATGAAACATTGAAAGAATTTAAAAATGTTGTTGCAAAAAGAAATTTCTATGTGCTGAATGATTCGGGAAAAATCTTTCTTTATGCTTTGGTTGCTCCACTTTTGATTGGATTTATAGTTGGCTTTATTTCCATGGCAATTGCTGGTGCTTTTGGTTTCACTGCGGGGGAAAATCAAAGTGTTTTGACGGAACTTTGCAATCAACATCTTTGGTTTGGTGTGCTTTTCAGTTTAATTTCACAATTCTGTTTTGTTGGATTGTTTTTCATTTACAACAAATTTAACCGCATCCAAATCAAAGCATGCGGAATTAACTTTAAAAAAGTCAACTGGCTTACTTGTGTCATTTCTGCTTTGATTGGAATTGTGTTCATCTTTGGTTTTGGTGGGCTTATCAATTTTTGTTTTGGTGCATTGTTTAAACAAATTGGAATAAGCACAGAAAGTTCTTTCAACATTCCTCTTGACACTGTCGGTTGGTATTTTGTTTGCATTTTGGTTTTGTGTGTCATTCCAGCAATCTGTGAAGAGTTTATTTTTAGGGGAATGATTTTCAAAGGACTTAGAAGTCATTATTCTGCCATTGTCAGCATTCTTCTGACTGGACTTTTGTTTGCACTTATTCATCAAAATATTGTTCAATTCATCTATCCATTCATTATGGGTTGTGTGCTTGCACTTGTTATGGAACGCACCAACAATCTGATTTATCCGATTTTAATCCACTTTTTCAGCAACTTGACAACAATTACTTTAGAGTTTTTGTCAAACATTGGTGCAATAAATTTAAACTTCAACATAACATGGTATTTTGTTGTCATTTGTGTTGTTCTGGCAGGTGTTGCATGTGTTTTGATTTGGCTTGCTGACAAATTTTATTTCAAAAAACAAGAAAAATTGGAAATTGAAAATGAAGGCGAAATGCCAACAACCAAGACAATTATGTGGGGGAATTTTCCTGCTTTCATGATTTTAGGTGCTGTTCTTGCTGTTGCTTTGATTGTTATGAACATCGTGCTTTAACTGGTTATAATAGCAAAAAAGAAAAAGTATAATATACTTATGGAGAATTTATGTTGGAATTTAAAAAAGTAAGGGAAAACACAAGCTTAATTTATTTTGTTGTTGTTGCTTTGTTTGTGGTTATGCGAATATGTGGTGCTTGTGGTGTTTTTGATTTTATGGGTGAATATGCAAGTTTTGTGACCAGCCTTGTTACTCAAATCGGGCTGATTTTCTTGCTTCCAGTAATTATGTTTAAACTGCTTTGCAAAAAAACTTTTAAAGAAACATTTAAAGAATTTAATTTCAGCAAAATTTCTTGGAAAGTGTTTCTGGTGAGTTTTGTGCTTGGCTTAGTTGTGTTTTTCTTGAATGTTTATGTTTCATCTTTCTTTTTCAACATCATTTCATTGTTTGGATATAAACAAGCAAGTGGTGGATCAGAACTTCCTGCAACTTGGTGGGTTTTGATTTTAAATCTTGTGACCACTGCTGTTTTGCCTGCAATTTGTGAAGAAACTTTACATCGTGGCATGCTTCTTAGTGGTTACACTTCGCTTGGTGTAAAGCGTGCAATCATTATTTCTGGAGTTTTGTTTGGGCTTTTGCATATGAACATTGAACAAGTGTTTTATGCCATCATCATAGGCATTTTCTTTGGTTATCTTTGTGCAGGTTGCAACTCTGTTTATCCTTGCATGATTGTGCATTTTGTGAATAATGCCATGAGCGTGATTATTTCTTTTGGCAGACAAAAAGGTTGGGCAATAGGCAACATCTTCTCTTATCTTTCCAACATCTTTACATCAAATGTTTTGCTTGGTCTTTTGCTTTTCTTCCTTTTCTTATGCTTGTTGCTTCTTTTGGCTTTTGAACTTACAACTTTCTTATTTAAACAATCCATTAAATATAATTTTGATAAAGAACAAAAAGTTGTCAAGAATATGATTTTAAGACAAAACTATTTAAACGAAATCGAAAGTCTTAAAACTGGAAATGTTGAAGAGCCTAAGAAAGAAGAAATTGTGTTTATGAATTTGCAAGATTTCTTTAAATTCTTAACGCAAAATGAAGATCAAATTCGCAGTGAAGTGGAAAATTATAATGGCAAACTTAGAAATTTGGAAATTAAAACAAAAGTCTTTATGTGGGGAGCATTTGCTCTTTCAACCATTATTACAATCATGACATTTATTTGGGGGCTTCTGCGATGACAATAAACTTGGTTTGTGTCGGCAATTTGAAAGAAAAATTTTCGAAAGACGAACAAAATGAATATTTAAAAAGATTGTCTGCTTTTTGCAAATTTAATGTTGTGGAAATTAAAGAACAAAATCAACTTGAAAATGCCAACTTAATTTTGGAAAAAGAAGGCGAAGAAATTTGCAAAAAACTTAAAGGTTATGTCATTTTGTGTGACATTGAATCAAAACAAATGTCAAGTCCAGATTTTGCTTTGAAATTGCAAAATATTATGCAAGAAAATTCCACCATTACTTTTGTTGTGGGTGGAAGTTTTGGCGTAAGTGAAAAAGTAAAAGCAAAATGCAATGAAACTGTTTCGTTTTCAAAAATGACATTTCCGCATAATTTATTCAGGATTATGTTATTGGAACAAATTTACAGGTCATTTATGATTTCAGCAGGGAAGAGTTATCACAAATAGAGTGAAAACTGCGTCTTTAGCTCGTTTTCGTGTAAACACGAAAAGC
>CATLAM010000002.1 GCA_949878485.1 uncultured Eubacteriales bacterium | reverse complement strand
CCCAATCGGCGATTGGAAAGGTATAAAACAACGCGAGTTTGTTGATTTGGGTTTAACCCCGCCATATAGTGAGGAAGATATGAAAGAATATCACAAAAAGCGTCAAGCAGTAAGAGCCAAAATTAACGAACTTGAAGAACTTATCAAAAATTAAATTTAGGAGGGTAAAAAATGGACTTGAAAAAAGATTTTGAAGAAATCAAACAAAGTATTGATAACGAAAATGTTAACAATAATCAAGCCGAACAGCAAGCCGATACCGAATATATAAAAGCAAAAGCGGCGGCGGAAGTACACGAAACCGCTTTAATTGCACAAGACCCAACAAAAGCGCTTAACACTAAATTAAACTTGAAAGTTGCCGAGCATATAGACCAATCACCTGAAGTTGCAAATAAAATATCACAAACCGCCGACAAATTGGTTGATAAAGGCTTAAAAGCCCAAGAAAACAAGGCAACGGCACAAGTTATATCAAGTGAGGACGAAACCATTAAAGCGGATTTTGACAAAAACAAAGACGAGTATTTGTATCACGGCATAGACCACAAAATTGACGCTAAATGGAAACGCACAATGTTATTGCGTATCAACGATGTGTGGTTTGTTATTTGGGCAATTATAAGTTGCTTTACCATTGTGCCTGTAAGTACCTTTTTGAGCCGTATTAAAGCGCTAAAAGGTATTGTTAAAGGCGTTGCAATTGTACTTGGTATTTGCTTAATACTTGCCATTTTAGGTGGCGTTACCTATGCAATATTAAGGCGTTGCGGTGTATTTGGTTAAACGCGGCAAGTCCGCTTTAACATAGTGACTGTTGCGAAATAGACACACAAAAATCTATAAAAGGAGGAATTAAGGTTATGGAAGAAAACAAAATTGTAATCGTTAGTGACGATAGCAATGTAATCGCTTTTGACGACATTACTATCAAACACGATACTGTTGACCGTGCCGAAGTTGCCGAAATCAAAGAAGAAATAAGCAACCTTGAAAGTCAAAAAGTATCAATTGACGAAAAAATTGTTGAACTCAAAGCAAAAATTCTTTACGCTGAAAAAATTATTGCTATTGCTGACGCACAAGTTGCCGCAAAAGCAGAAACCGAAAGCGTACAAGAAGATGTGCCTGTTGAAAGCGACGGCGAAGAAATCCAAGAAGAAACCGAAGTTGAAAGCGAGGAGGATTAAAACAATGTTGGAAACACAAGCACAAGAAGTTATCGCTTGGGCAATGAAAAAACTTGACTCATACGATAACGAAAAAAAATTGTATAACATATCTGCGATTATACTTTCAATACTTGATGTTATTTGTGGTGTGGTAGCGATATTTTATACAAGTATGATTGTCACATCGGTTGTGGCGTCAATTGTTTGCGGTACAATATGGAGTGGGCGCTGTATTCAACTTATTAAGGCGGAGCGTTTAGCAAAGTCATTAAAGGTTTTATCAACAGCAAGCATTGCATATATAGCCGTTAGAAAAAAAAGGAGCGAGTATATGAAAAAACTATTGCAAAATATTAAAAATAACCCACTTACCATTATTTTTGCACTTTTAGGTGGCGGGATTATGGCTTTCGCAACTTTTAAACTCGCTCAACTATATTTTATCAACTTGCCACTTTATTTATACATCATTTTTGCGGTTATTGCCGCAATAGTGACTGTTATATTGGTGGTTGTGCTTGGTTGGGATAGTGTTAAAAATGCTGTATTAAGAAGTGCCAAAAAGAATTTAAACGACGAAAATTATAACAAAGTTGTTGAATTGGTAGGAACTTTGGAAAATGCAGAAAAACAAACCAAACAAGAACAGGCAGAAAATGCTAAAAAGTTAAAAGATGTTGAGCAGGCAAAAGCCACTATTGCAAAGTACGAGGCACAAGTTGCCGAACAGGCAGCACAAAAAGAGGCTTACGAAAATGCAAAAAAGGTTATTGCTGAAAATGAAAAGCCAACCGAAACTGCCGACGAAACCGTGCAAGACGAATAAGTGCGTTAAAATTTAAAATAAAAAACACCGACATTATATCGGTGTTTTTTTATTTGATTACCCGATTAAAAAGCGTGGGCGAACGCCGCCACTGCCAGGAGCCCAACTATTGCCAGCATAACCGTCGTAGCTCACATTGCAAAAACCGTGAGAGTCGGCAACATCTTTAAGCCAATACCATTGACGACCTGCACCCGTCCTGTTTGCTTGTATCATAGCGGGGTTTAATCTAAATAATGGTAATTGTGTTTTAGCAATGCCTGTGTCAAAGCGTGACGACGAATTGATTGTCGCGCCGTAAACTTCGCATAAAAAAACACCGCATTATTTATCGGTGTTTTTTCTATAAATTACTATGCCAAATAATCCGTCAACAAATACATAATATACCTTTTGTGTTTGGTGTTCGTATTTGACATTGCTTGGCGGAAACGGTGGGATTCGAACCCACGTGCCAAGTTTCCTTGACAACCGCATTTCGAGTGCGGCTCGGTGTGACCACTTCGATACGTTTCCATGTCTTGACTTATGTTTTGTTTATTTTTAAATAAATTTAAAAATTCTCCAAACCCTTGGTCAATATTTCTTTAAGCCTTTTCATTTTATCATTAAAAAATTGTTTTGGCAAATCTTTTTTTAAAAAATGGCACGCTTTATTGCAAATTACAAAAATCAGATTTAAAATGGTTTTGTAAAAACTAAAAGTAAACCAAAATGTTGAAAAGAGACTTTGGTTGTTATTTTAAGGGGGATTAAATGATCAATAAAGAAAAAGAGTTTTTAAAAAATATCAGCAACGAATGCACAGACAGGGATTTTGAGTTTAATAAACTTAGAAGTGAAATCACTCTTTTAAAGGAAACAATGGAATGGGAACAATTTTATTCAGGCACTTTTGTGACCAGTAAAGTTAAAGCATATATAAATGAAAAGTTATTTGATTTTGAAAATTATGACTATAAAATTGATGGTATTTTAATTATTTTTGATGCAAATGGTGACACATGGAATACTATTGACATAAAAACCTATCTTTTAAATTCAAATAAAGAACGCTTAAAATTTGGCAATAATTGGTGTCGAACAACCATTACACAAAATTGTGCACCTGATGCAGGACCTGAAACAAGTTTGCCGATGACTGGTTATGCTAAGTCAAAGTATAATGATTTGGTTGTAGGTTATGGTTTAGATGCAAATGACGGTGAAGATGGGTTAAGAATGGTTATGGAACTTATTCCTGCCTTTACTTCAAGGGGGACGCGTTCTTTGATTTATTCTGCTGATTTGTCAAGTAACAGTATTTGGCGTCAGCAATTTTACAATTATAGAGGGACGCTTGTTAATGCCAATAACAGTTTAAATAATGTTACTGGAATAGAATTTTATAACAATAATAACATGGTTTTTTCGCCTGATTTAAGTTATATAAGAATATATCGACGCAAAGGCGGATATAAAAAGTTTGCACATAAGGGGTGATTTATGAAAGTATTGACAGAAATTGTTGATGAATATGGATATGCTTCCATTCAAGAGATTGAAAGAGATTCTGAAAAAGATGATGATTATGAAAAAATTTTATTGAAGGAATCAAAAAAGAATAAACTGGCAGAACTTACAAAAGATTTTGCTCAGGTTCAAGCGGGACTGATTGTTCCTGACATTGAGCAAAAAAAAGAAGAATTTAGGAATCTTTTAAATGAAATCAGAAAGTTGGAGGGTAAACAGCCAAGAGAAATAAGTGTTAATGCAGTTTTGGGGGAATAAATTGTGAAAAATTTAAACATATTTGCTTTTTGCGAATATGTTTTTTTTATTTTTAACAATAATATTATCGTGCATAAGTTGCTTTTTGAGTTGTTTTGATTAAAATTGTTTGACAAATTTATAAAAAGTTTTTGTTTTTTCTTGACTTTTATTTTTGGTTATGATAATCTATTAAAGCATTTGCAGGTGTAGTTCAGTGGTAGAACACTAGCCTTCCAAGCTGGTTGCGAGGGTCCGATTCCCTTCACCTGCTCCATTCTGCTTCCATAGCTCAGCTGGATAGAGCAGTGCCCTTCTAAGGCAAAGGTCGAAGGTTCGAATCCTTCTGGGAGCACCAGCAACCAAACCTTTGTGTATTAGAATTGACTTGTTATATTCAAAGGTTAATGGTGCATGAAACAGAGTTCACGAAAATGCTTGCCATTTTTGGAGAATAGGAGCAATCAAGCAAAAGTAATGATTGTCATGGTGGTCTTAGTTCAGTTGGTAGAACGCCAGATTGTGGCTCTGGAGGTCAAGAGTTCGATTCTCTTAGACCACCCCATATAAATTTCCGCTTACTCTTGGCGGACTCGATGGGGTGTCGCCAAGCGGTAAGGCATTGGACTCTGACTCCAACATTGCGTAGGTTCGAATCCTACCACCCCAGCCAATACTGCCAAAGAAACTTTGGTTTCGTGGCAGGATTAAAAAGCCTTTGGCTTTTGCAAAACAAAGTTTTGCCGATCCTACGCTGCGTAGGCTCAACCCATAGGCAAGAAAGTGGGAGTGGGTTGGCGGTTGCAATGCAACCTGAGACGAATCCTACCACCCCAGCCAAGCAAAAAATCTGCACTATGGCTCATTTTTGTCACAAGTGCCAAAAAACATCGCTTTTCGTTTGATTTTTTGCGAAATCACCGCCAAACGAAAACTGCATTTCATTGGCAGTTTTGCGGTGACTTATTAATAAGAAGATGGAGCAATGGAAAAGACTTGCGAAGATGGGCGATGTAAAATTTATTAAATAGGAAGTTTTGTGATTTGGTTCGCTAGCTCAGTCGGTAGAGCACTTGACTTTTAATCAAGGGGTCCCGGGTTCGAATCCCGGGCGAGCCACCAAATAAGTTTCCTACTTAATGAGAACACTATAGGGGTGTCGCCAAGCGGTAAGGCACAAGATTTTGATTCTTGCATGCGTAGGTTCAAATCCTGCCACCCCTGCCAAAATGAAAGACATAAACGACCTATAAAGTCGTTTTTTTATTTTTCGTGGCAGGATTAAAAAGCCAAAGGCTTTTGCAAAACAGAGTTTTGCTGAACCTACTTTTCGTAGGCTCGACCCATAGGCAAGAAAGTGGGAAGCAGGTCGGCGGTTACAATGTAACCTGAAACAAATCCTGACACTCCAGCCAAGCAAAATTAAACGACAAACATTTTTTTTATTGCAATTATTTGCTTATTTGGAAGAATTTATAGTAAAATAAAAATAGAGAGTGAAAAATGATTGAGTTTGAATTGAAGATTAAGGTGGATGAGTTTCCAAAGATTGATGACAAGTTTTTTGTAAAAGAAAAACGAGTTTTAGATGTTTACTTTGACACTGAAAAATATGATTTAATTGCGGGTGGAAACTTTTTGCGTGTCAGGAATGGTGATAAGGTTAATTTTAAGTTGAATATCGGCGATTTAAGTCATTCTTACTGCAAGGAAACTTCTTTTTTGAACCGAGATTTTGTTAAGAATGAAGATGTGAAACAAATTTTTAAGGCTATGGCTGTTGATTATCAGCATAACTATAAAAGTTTTGAAGAGTTTTTGAAAATCAACGACTTAAGACAATTAGCGGTGATTGACAAGTTGCGCAAAACTTATAAGATTGAAGATATTGAAGTTAGTTTTGATGACGCAAAAGACATTGGCAAATTTATTGAAATTGAAAAGAATTTTCCTGACAATTTTCAAATTGACAAAGAAAAAACAAGAAAGGAAATTTTGGAGCAATTTAAAAAGTTTGCTTTGGTCGATAAGTTTGAATTTGTTGACATTGGTTATGTTGAACTTTATCTTAAAGAACACAATTTAGAAGCATATAATAAAGGATTGTTTAAAGAATAAGGAGAAAAAACATGGAATTTTTGGATGTTTTTGATGAACAAGGAAATCCAACGGGAGAAGTGATTGCAAGAAATCAAGTTCATATGCGAAAGACTTGGCATAAATCGGTGCATGCATATCTTATAAACAACAAAAAGCAAATATTGTTGCAACTTAGAAGTAAAGACAAGGATATTTATCCTGATGTCTGGGATATTTCTATGGGTGGTCATATTTCTGCTGGCGAAGATTCTTTGACTACGCTTTACAGAGAATTGGAAGAAGAATTGGGAGTTTTTATTAAGCCAGTAGACGCAAAATACGTTTTTACAAATAAAGAAATTTTGCAGACAGGAAGCTATATCAGTGCTGAGTTTGTGGACATATATTTGGTCAACAAAGATGTTTGTGAAAAAGATATTAAACTTCAGAAAGAAGAAGTTGGAGATTTTAAGTTTGTGAGTCTGTTTGACTTCGTGAAAATGATTGAACATAGAGATGAAAAGTTGTTTCCACATTGGGAAGAATACGAAAAAATTTTGCCTGTTCTGAAAAAAGAATATAAATTATAAGACGCTTAAAGCTTAAGCGTCTTTTTATTTGGTTAGTTCCTGGTTTTGTTTTACTTTTTCAAAATTTTCGATGTTTTTAATCCCAATAAAATTTTTCGAAAGTTCGGGATTTGGATATAAATCTTTTACACAAGGTTTGTTTTCTCTTTCATCATACGAAAGCATTTTAAGGTTACCGAGATAGAAAGCAATATTTGTTATGTTTTCGGATTCGTCTGACTGAAAAAAAAGAAGATCTCCAACTTTTGCTCGTTCTGCCAATGTATCCATTTTTCCATAATGATAAAAGTCTTTATTTATGTAAGTTCGCTCGCCACTAGCAAAATTAAAAAGTTTGTGATTCATAATGTTTTCATCATCTTTTAAGTTTATTTTGATGTTGAAAAATTGTTTTAGTTTTTCAGTCACAAAGTCTGTGTAATGACAATAATCATCAGAATTTTGATGATTATAATTTTCCAGTAAAAAAGTTTTAAATTTCTTTCGTAACTGTTCTGTCATATAAATTACCTATTATACATTATATAAAAATCCTTAATTTTTGTGATTTAATTGCAACTTTTGCGATTTTTTTTGTGTCTACCACTTGTATTTTGGCTTGAAATGTATTAAAATAAAAGAAAGGGAGTTTAATATGGAAGCAGGAACAATTGTTTTAATTATTAACTTAGTTTTCTTTGCGATTCTTTTAATCGGATTTTTAACAGGGCTTAGAAGGGGATTGAAGCGTTCTTCACTTCATCTTGCTTTTGTTGGCTTATCTATTTTAGTGGCTTATTTCATTACAAGACCAATTGTTGATTTTGTGATTGGTTTAACCATAATACCTTTGGATGGCGAAACCGTTTCAATCGGGGAATATATTGTTTCAATTATGGGCGATGTTTCAAAATATTCACCTTCTATGGCAGAATTCTTTACACAACTTCCAACTGCATTTGTAAGTCCAATTATTTTCATGGTTGTGCTTTTGGTGGTGCAATTCTTTATGTGGATCATTTTTATGATTGTCGCAAGAATTTGGTTTAAAACCAAAAAATATGAAAAGAAAAATGGCATTAAGCGTCACAGACTTTGGGGCTCTTTAATTGGAACAATTGAAGCACTTGTTTTTGCTGTGTTCTTGTTTATGCCTTTGACTTCACTTACAAACACTTTTGGGGAACTTGCTTATGTAACAGAGTCATTTGACATTTCTGCTGAAATTGGAAGTGAAAATGCTCCACCTACAACAGGTGCGTTTTTAAGAAAGGCTATGCCTGAATTTGCATTAGATTTGTTGGATGGATATAACACAAGTGTAATGGGGTCAGTTTGTCATCTTGGTGGTTTTGACCATGTGGTTTATAATGGCTTGTCTTATGTGACAATTGATGGCGAAAAAATCATGTGGAGATATGAAGTAACATTGTTTGCCAACATCTATAACACAACTGTTGAAATTGCAAGCAAAAATGGTGACCCTACTTCTGAAGATTATAAAAAATTGACAGAAATGTCCGAAAAATTTGTGGAAAGCAAATTCTTGACATATGTTGTTTCTCCTTCTTTTTCTGAAGTGATTGAAAACTTTGATAAAGTTTTGGAAGATTTAAATATAAATGCAGAAGTAAAAGAAAAAGTTCAAACTGTTGTTGACAATATAAACAACAGAATTGAAGCGGGAACAACTTTCATTAAATATTTGGAAGATAATGTTAAAGTTTTGGGAGAAGTTGTTCAAGAACTTTCTGATAATGGTGCTTTGAATGAAATCACAAGCGCAGAAGAATTTGTTGACGCTTTGACTTATGAAACACTTTCAAAAGTTGTTCCACAAATAGATAAACTTACTGGAATGACTTTGGTTGAAGACATTTACTCTGTAATAAGCGAACCTTTGGTTAAAGCAATGGAAAGTTTGGATGAATATCTTGACACTGAAAGTTTTAAAGATTATGCAGTGTTTAAATCTGACCTTTCAAAAATTTGTGATGTAATGAAAGAAATTTCCGCCATCAAAGAAAGTGAAACTGCAGAAACAAACTTGTTGCAAGACATTGTAACAGGAAAACAAATTGATGCAAAGATTTTTGTAAACAGTGACAAAGCAACAACAGTTGTTCGCAAAATGACAGAAATCAAGACCTTGGAAAAAGGTATTGTTGTAATCATGGAAACAGTGGATGATACACTTGTTGATGCAATCAGCGGAATGAGTGATAAAGAAGTTGCAAATGACCAATTCTTGAGAACTATTACAACAACAAACACTCCAGAAGAAAAAACAGCATTCGTGAAAAAACTTAACTTGCAAGCAGAAGATTTTGTAAGAATTGCCAGAGTTGCACTTAACGGAGATTTCAAAAACGATTTAGGTGACATTGGGGCAGTTGTGGATGTAATGAAAGAAAATGTTGTTAAAAACAATTTCAACGAAACAACTTTGACAAGTGATGGTGTGTTTAATGCAATGTTTACAAATATGTATAAAGCATTGAACGGCACATTTAAAGATGTTGAAGGAAATGCTGTGTTTGCTGAATATCAGAAATTTAACGACCTTATCACAAATAGAGCAGACGGCGAAACAACTGACTTGAAATATTATAAAGTAAACTACACCGAACTTTTTGCTGATTTTCAAAATGCTAAAGATGTTGCTGATGCCTATGACAAACGCAAAGACACAATCAACGCAATTTTGTCAGGGGAAATAACATCTGACAGTGTAACTGCACTTGCAACTGAATTTACTGCAATCATCAACGAAGTTGGTGCCGAAGAATTTATTGGTGCTGTGAATGTGGCAATGGATGTTCTTGGCGATGCTGGCTATGACATTGTTGGAAGTCTTGGTGCGGATGCGGAAAAAACTGTTGCTGACGCTATTGATTCATTAAACCTTGGTGCTGATGTTTCCGAAGAAACATTGCAAGGAATTAAAGATAGTTTAAGTAAGTTGTTTAAACAAGCATAATTTAAAGAGCAGTCGTTTTGATTGCTCTTTTTTATGTTTTGATTTTATTTATCACTTTGTTATAATTTTTTGTAAGGGGGCTTTATGTTAAAGACAATTATTTTTGATTTTGACCAAACAATGTATACTGGGAATATTGGGAACATCAAATTGTGTGACAAAAAGTTGTTTATAGACACTTTTGGTGATGACGGCAAATATGAAATGTTTGTGGAAAAATATAACATAGATAAAAAAGATATGAAGGACATGGTTGATGCTTGTTTTTTGGAAGGACTTGATGGAAACAAACTTTCTGAAGGCTTTTCAAATTCTGTTTTTCAACATATTATTAATGACAGAATTGAAATTTTACCAAATCAATTTTTCAAAGCATTGGCAGAAAAATATGTTTTATATATTGTTTCTATGTCACAAATTAAGTATTTAAACTTTTATTTCAACAGATATGACATTGATGCAAGTGTGTTTAAAGATGTTGTATGCATGGACTTAATTAGAAATAAGACAAAGGCGGAATTATATCAGATTATTATGCAAAAAGAAAACAATAAACCAGAAGAGATGTTGATGATTGGAGATAACATTTTCCATGACATACAGCCAGCACAAAATCTTGGTATGAAAACTTTACATTTTAATAAGTGTGATTTTAATCAGATTTATGATTATTTTACTTCAAACCATATTTTGGATTGCACAAAATTTAAAGATATCAAAAAGTTTTATCCAAATGAAAAATAAGGACTGAAATTTCAGTTCTTTTTTGTTTAAAAATGTTTGACTTTAAAATCAATCAATTGTATAATTTTTTTGAAAACAAAGGAGAAAGTTTATGGATTGGGTAAAAATTTGGAATGATATTTGCAACTATTTTAAAACCAATGTTTGGAACATAGTTTGGTTTTTTGCCATTCTTGTTATTGGAATTATTGCTATTAAAATTTTATTGGCAGTTGTCAGAAAGATTTTAAAACACACCAAAATGGAGAAAATTGCACAACAATTTATTTGCACGATTTTGAAATTTGTTTTGTGGCTTTTGCTTATTCTTTTACTCCTTTCACAACTTGGAATAGAAGTTACTGGAATTTTGACCGCATTCAGTGCTGTTATATTGGCTGTTGGCATGGCTTTGCAAAACGCTATTTCCAATGTGGCAAATGGAATTATCATTATTTCCAGCCGTATGTTTAAAAAAGGTGACTACATAATTACAAGCGGTGTTGAAGGCAAAATTTCTGACATCAATTTCATGTTTACTACTTTAATTACAAATGACAACAAAAAAATCACTATGCCTAACAGTGATTTGTTAAACAACAGTGTTACAAATCTTGGGGCTTTTCCTAAACGCAGAGTTGATTTTATGTTCTCTGCCGCTTATGAAAGTGATGTGGAAACTGTAAAGAAAATTATTACAGATGTCATGGCAAGCAATGGTAAGGTTTATCTTGACCCAGCACCATTTTGCAGGCTTAAAGTTTTGAATGCAAGCAGTATTGACTTTGCTGCAAACTGCTGGTGTGACAATGAAGATTATTGGGATGTTTATTATTATGTAACAGAAAATGTTTACAACGAATTTAAGCGTAAAAATATTTCTGTTCCTTACAATCAACTTGAAATTCGTGAACGCAAGGACAAAGTTACAATGCCAGTTGTGGGTAAGTCTTTGCCAAAGCGAGTGGAAAAAGAAAGATCAGAAAAAGAAGAAATTTCTCTGGAAAGTCTAACCAAAATTTTTACACATAAGAAAAAGGACAATAAAAAGAAAAAAGAAACAAAAAAGGTTGAAGTTAAGACTGAAGAAAAAACAACAAAAACGCAAGAAAAACCTAAGAAAAAGAATAAGAAATAACAAAAAAGACTGAAAGTTTTATAAATTTTAAAACTAGCAAAAATTTAAAGAATGTTTAAATGCATGAAGTTCATATAGTTAAGAATATTTAATTGAAGGCTGATTTTGTGTGTGCGTTGACAAACATCCGTGTTAATAATAATATTTTTGTTGAGGGAGGGGGAAATGAAATATTCGGCGAAGCAGATAGTTAATTATATTTTTAGTTTACTTTTGGCTGTTTTCCCTTTTGTTTGTTTTGCATTTGATTTTATAGGTCAGGCCAAGGGTTACGAAATTTTTGGCTTAATTGATTTAATGCAAAGTCTTGGACAACTTAATGTTTTGATTGTGTTGTTGTGCGTGGCAATGGTTTTGGTTATGGCAACTTCAGCACTTGTGCTTGTTGTAACTATTGGCAACATTTTTGCAAGCAAAATTAAGGTTTTCAGCAACAAAACACATGATATTGTGATCAACATTAATCTTGTTGCTGTTATGCTTGTTTTTGCATTTTTTATGGCGTTTTATTTTAATGTTGGCGACACAAGTTACATCCCTGTTAATTTGCTTGTGCTAACTTTTGGAGTAGGCATAATTTCGGCATTATCAATCTTAAGCAAGAATATTTGGGATTATGCACTTGCAATTTTTGTTTTTGAGCCTCAAGTTATTCTCATTATTCCACTTTTGCTTTTAGATAAGTGCATTAAAAAATTTAAGAAGAAAAAACCAGAAGTCAGTGAAGAAACAGAGATTGAAAATATAAATCAAAAATGATTAAGTAAGTTGAAATTTAATTAAAACAAAAAACAGTAATAATGCTACAAATTTTAAGGCTAGCAAAATTACTGTTTTTTTGCAGTTTCAAAATGGGGGCTTCTAGTTTCAATCTTTTTTATCTAAAATTATTAGGGTCTATTTTTTGAATGGTTAGTTTATTTTGTATTGCAAATCTAACGGTATTTCCAGTTCTACTAGGTTTACCATTCCAACAAGCAATACAAGTATTTGAGTGTTTTACCATAAATAAATTACGTTCATTCATACAAGTAGGCGAATATTCTGAAGAAATATAAAATTTTTCATCGCAATTAGATAATATATTTTTATATCTTATTTGTTGACCTAAGCACCATTTGATTTCTTGATTTTTGCATGGAATAACTGCGATTATTTTTAATTGTTTATATGTTTTTCTTAGATCAATTAAAATTTCAGTTGCTATCATACCAAAGCCTTCCGCCATTCCTGATAGAAAAACAGTAATACGATTATTTATATTTTCTATAAATATCTTTTTACATCTTTTTTTAAATAGTTTACATGATTTCTTTGTTTGTCATATCCCCATGGTAGACTTTTAGGTCTGTGTCCTGTAATACAGGCTGTATTTTTGTTATATATTTGCATAAGTATATTATAATATAGAATTTTCTATAAAATCTATTAAAAAGAGGCTATTTATGGATTTTATAGATATTTTAAAAGATATTATGATTGATTTAAACTTGAATCAAACTCAACTTGCTAAAAAGATTGGTGTTAAACAAAGTCAAGTTAGTGAATGGTTGAAAGGTAAAAGTAAACCTGGTTATGACAGTTTAAAAGCAATTTGTAAAGAGTTGGATATTTCTGGTGACAGAATATTAGGCTTAGATGAATAAAAAAAAGACTGAAATTTCAGTCTTTTTTTTATATATCTTTAAAACTTATTAATTCAATGCTGTTGAAAAAACCTGATTCTTTGGCTTGTTTTAAAATCTGCAATTCCTTATCGCGTTCGATATAACTTGTGATTGTTTTTGTGTAGTCATCAATAAAACCAGAGTGGGTGATAAGTTCGACAACCGAATTTGTGTTTTTATATTGGTTTATCATCTTCTCAATTTCTTCAATGTTGACATTTTCAATTGTAAAGTCATGATAGCAGATATCTGGTCGTCTAAGACCGAGTGAATAGCCCTGTCTTCTGACTGGTAAGTTTAATTCTTTCGCTATATCATGCACGGCAAATTTAATATATTCATTGTCTTCCAAGTGATGATGAACATCAATATGGTCAATTTTGAGTTTTCCATTGCTTAATTCGTCAACTTTTTTGACTTGAGCCATGATTTCGTTGTATGCATCTTCATAAGTCAGATTTGGATTTTCAATTTGTTTTCTGTTATAAAGAAATACCCCCCCCGCATCAACTAAGTTAGGGTTGTGAATAAGTGGTTTCCCAACAGTGACATTGCAGTGCAGTCCAACGCATTTAATGTTGTGTTTAAGTGCTTGTTTTACAGCATATTCTGCGTCTGGCAAGTTTGCCATTAAAGAAGTGCTGGTTATGTATCCATCAAGAATACCTTCAACAATTCCGTCAGTTATGCTTTTTGACAAACCAAAGTCATCTGAATTAATAATAAGTTTCATATTTGCTCCTTTTAAAAGTGAATAAAACTGTTTATAAAAATTTTAACATATAAGTTTATTTTATAAAAATGTTTTTAATTATTTTATATGCTTTATCTTGTTTTAGC
The DNA here is from genome assembly GCA_949878485.1 of uncultured Eubacteriales bacterium. GTDB lineage: Bacteria > Bacillota > Clostridia > Christensenellales > UBA1242 > Caccovivens. Next base: position 127,565 of record CATLAM010000002.1, on the reverse strand, counting down.
TTATTTAAAATTGTGAAGTAAATTATTGAAACAACAATAACACTTAATTCAATGAAATCAAGAATTGCATTTGTGTATGTATGGCAAAACACGCAATAAAACATTATTATTGCGTTTGGTATAAGCAAAACATATCTCATTAACTGAAGATTTTTTATGCAGAAACCAAATGTAAACAATATGCTTGCGCAAATTGGGATGATGTCAAACCATGATTTCCAAAAAATTATTCCAATACTTATGATGATTATAATATATTTAATGACAAAAACAAAACAAGACAAACATGATTTTGTTTAATTTTAAATTTTTATGGTGTGCCTAACAGGAGTTGAACCTGCACCCTTTCGGACTGGAACCTAAATCCAGCGCGTCTGCCAATTCCGCCATAGGCACATAAGGAAACTTATTAAAGTTTATCATATCGTATTTTATTTTGCAAGTTTTTTCATGTTGCTTGCAAAAACTTGTGTCTTTGTGTTATTATTTAATTGAAACGATAATGAATTCTAAAAAAAGAAAGTTTTTTCATGCAAGACCGCTGTTTTTTGGCTTTTTGGCTTTGTTGTTGGCAATCTCAACAACAAGGTTTGTTTTTTCTGGAAAAATTGAATACATAATTTTAGTTTCATTACTTCTTGTGAGTTTTGCAGGGTTTTGCATTTACCAAAAGCAATTTATTTTTCTGTTGGTTATTCTGGCTTTCTTTGGTTTTGGTGTAGGTTGGTATTTTTTCGGAATTTCTCAATTTCAAGGTAAGGAATATTCGGGAGAAGTGCAAATTTCTGGTCGTATTTCTGACGATGTTTCTTACAATCAATATGGCAATCAAGTTACTGTAATTTTGAAAGATGTGGAAATAAACGGAGAAAAGTCTGGAAACATTCGTTTAAAAATTTCTTTATCTCAAGATGAAGTAATCAATGTTGGAGATTTCATCTCATTTAAAGGGGAAGTTGAAAACTCTAAACTTTTCACTTTCAATGACTTTAATTTATGGTTTTATCGTGACGGAACGCCTTACACTGCTCAAGTTGCTTGCAAAGAGATTGAGGTGGACGGGACATACATTAAGTTTGATGAAAGTTTCAGATTAAAAGTTAAGGACTTACTTTATAAAAACATGGGCAGTGAAAATGGAGCGATTGCCTATGCTGTTTTGTTTGGCGACAAAAGTGATGTGTCAGATGAAATTTATGAAACCTACAAATCAACTGGCTTAATACATTTGTTAACTGTCAGTGGTTTACATGTCGGATTTTTGATTGCACTTATTGGTTACATTCTTAAAAAAATCAAAGTAAGGGGTGTTTGGAATTTTCTTGCTTGTGCCTTAATCTTAGGGGTTTATGCTTATCTGTGTGGATTTGCACCTTCAGTTTTGCGAGCTGGAATAATGGGACTGGTGCTTCTTTGCACAAAAATTTCGGGAAAGTGTTACGACAGTTTAAACTCGCTTGGTCTTGCAGGTATAATTATTTTGTTGACTTCTCCTTTGTCTGCCCTTGACAATGGGTTTTTAATGAGTTTCTTTTGTGTTCTTGCAATTTATTTTATCTATCCTTGGCTCTCCAAAATTTTCAGAAAAGCATTTCCAAAGGTTATGTCAAATTCTTTGGCCTTGTCTATTTCAGCCCAAGTTGGAATCTTGCCATTCATTTCACAGTTTTATTCAACTTTAAACTTCTTGACTCCATTTGCTAATTTGTTGGTGATCCCACTTTTCTCTGTGCTTTATCCTTTCCTATTTGTCAGCATACTTATCTGCCTTGTTTTACCTTTCATGGGTTTTCTTCTGTCAGTGTGCGGTTGGGAATTCTCGTTGTCGACTGGCATCGCCGAATTTTTTGCCAAAACAAATTTAATCATCAAACTTCAACCAGTAAATTTTGCACTTGTTGCTTTATTGTGTCTTTTAGTGTTTTTGTTAAGTAAGTTTTTCATGGCAAGCAAAAAGGTGAGAGCCGTTTGTTGTTCAACATTGGCTTGTGTGTGTGCAATTGTTTTTGGTTGTCTTTACATTCCAACTGCTCCGCAATCAGCGTTGAGTTTAAATTATAATTATTCAGACGAAGTTGTGCTGTTGACCAACTCTCAAGGAAACAGTGTTTTGGTTGATGTCAGTTATGCGGACTTTACACAGAGAGTTTTAAAAGCACACAACATAAAAAATGTTGATGCAACTTTTGTATTGCAAAAGGCAACAATCAAAATAGATTCTGTCCGTAAAGTTTGCAATGGAAGAGTAATTCGTTGTGACAAACTTGAAGGATATGATGAAGAAGTTTTAAGCACCACTGGAACAGTGGCAGGTTTTTCATATGAATATATTTTCTTTGGAGATGACAAAAAATTGGTGGGTTTAGAAATAAGTTTTGATGACACCAAAGTTTTTATATTGAAAAACAAAAATCATACAAAACAAGAATTGGAAAGTTTGCAAACTGAAAATTATGATTTTGTGATTTTGGATAAAAAAGTTAATTACAGTCCATATTTCACTGAAAACAGCAACATTTTATGTTATTATAAAGGGGATGATATTGATTACTCTTACAGCCAGTTTGGGAATTTTACATATTTGATTGACGGAAAAAATTATCAGTGGAGGTGTTTAGATTGAAAACTTTAAAGACAAGATTACAGAAAAAAATTGAACCTATTTATTTGGTGCAAGGCGAAGATGTTTTGCTTTATGACAAGGCTTTAGAACTTATTAAAAGCGCCTGTAATTTGCAGTTGGAAGAATTTAACTTTCTTTCTTTTGATGACGACAGTTTTGATGGGGATGCCATTATTGATGCATGCGAAACTTTGCCAATTGCAAGTGACAAGAAAATTATTTTGCTTAAAAATTTAACTAAAATAAATGAAAATTTCAAGAAAAAGTTGAAAGATTACATGAAAAAGCCAGTGGAAAGCACTTGTCTTGTCATTTTCGATTTTTACAATAAGTTTGACTTTGTCATTTGTGATGTCATTTCTGCAAAGAGATTGGACGAGAAAAGTTTGCAAGAACTTATTGTTTCTGCACTTAAAAAACAAGGAAAAACAATTACAAAGGACGCTTGCGAAAAATTGATTGAGTCTTGTTGCAGTTATTATTCTTTGATTAAAAATGAAGTCGACAAACTTTGTGCTTGCGATGATTTTGAAATTACTGACAAAATTGTGGAAGGCATGGTTTGTAAAGAAACTGAGTTTACTGTGTTTGAACTTACGGATGCGCTTTCTAAGCGTGACAGTCAAAAAGCAGTTTCACTTTTAAACCTTATGGACAAGGACACAAAAACCTTTACCTTGGTTTTAAATCATTTTCGCAGATTATTTTTTGTGGCAATCTCTGATTTGTCAGACAAAGAATTGGCGGATGTTTTGGGTGTTAAGGAATATGCCATTGTTAAAGCCAGAACACTGGCAAAAAACTTTTCTAAATTGCAACTTAAAAACATTTATGAAATGTTGGATGATGTCGATTTTTACATCAAAAACGGACAAATGCAAGTTGAAAATGCATTATATTATTTGATTTTTGGCATTTTATATTGCTAAAATAAAACTAAGGAGAAATTTTATGGATTTAGAACAAGTAAAACAAGAATATTTAGACATATTTTATGACAGCATAGAAAGAGATGGTGCAGAAGAACTTTTAAACTTTTTGGAAAAGTCAGACTTCTTCACTGCTCCTGCTTCCACAAGGTCACATTCCAATTTTGAAGGCGGGTTATGTTTGCACAGCGTAAATGTCTTTAAACGTTTTGTCAGAATTTTGGAATGTGAGTTTGGTCAAGATTGGCAAAAGATTATTCCTCTTGAAAGTGTGGCAATCATTGCTTTGTTGCATGATGTCTGTAAAATAAATTTTTACACCGTGGAAATGCGAAATGTAAAAGTTGATGGCCAATGGGTGCAAAAACCTTATTACAAAATTGAAGACACATTACCTTATGGTCATGGCGAGAAATCAGTTTACATGATTTCTGGTTTCATGAAACTTACTCGTGAAGAAGCAATGGCAATCAATTGGCATATGGGCAGTTTTGACGAACGCGTAAGAAACAATTCTGCCATGCTTAAAAATGTTTTCACAAATTATCCAATTGCTTTTCTTTTCCATATTGCTGACTATATGACTACATATTTGGACGAAAAATCTGTGGATATGTAAACTGTGATTATTTTGTTTAGTTTTGGCATATAAACATTAAAGATTAAATTTAATGACAAAATTCGTAATTATTTGTAAAACAAGCACTATTTTTTGAAAAAGGGTATTGACAGAATTACGAAATTGTATTATAATATAGTCAAGAAAAGTAATTCAGGGAGGCGAATTATGACAAAACCAAGTAAAAAGAAATTTCAAGCGTTATGTGAACTTGAAGAAAACAAAGATAAAATTTTTATTGGTCGCTCAAGCGGTGGAACAGAATACATTTTCTTTGTTGATGATGAAGATCTTAATGTTTATTACAGAACATTTAGTGAAAATACACCTACAGGTGATGTGCATGCAGTTAAATTCAGCAAGTTTAACTTGTCAAATCCAAGTTTAACTCAAGTTGAAATAGGAGATAAAGATTCATTAGACCGTGAAGACGATGTCTATAATAAGGGAATTATTGAAGCAATTAAAACAATCAAAACTTTAAGAAAAGAAAAACAAGCGAAAAACAAAAAGGGGGATGAAAATATGGACGAAAATAAGCAAGGTGTTGTTGATGTTAATGAAATACCTGTTGTTGAAGGCAGTTCAGAACAAGGATTGAATGAACAACAAGTGGTTGTTCCAGTTGTGGAAGAAGTTAAACCAGTTGCACAAAATGCTCAAGTTAAACCTGAAACTCAAGTAAATGATGTAAACTTTGCAAGACAATACGGAAATTATATTAAATATCTTTTGGGTGAAGCAGAATATTCTGAAGAATTCAGAAAACTTCCACTTGAAGGTAGATGCAATGCTGCATTCCAATTGTTTTCACAAGAATTGCAAAGAGTTTTCCCTGAAGCAGAAAATTTGTTGACTGTTGAAAATGTTAGAAAAAATTATAATAATAATTTTCAATATAATTTTATTGATGAAAATAAACAACCAGTTGAAATGACTGAAGAACAACAAAATGTTGTAGATATGGTTAACAGCCATTTCGAAAATTTCCATTATGAAGAAAACTTGGAAAAGAAAGTTTCTTCTCTTGCAGATAAATTTGTTGCTCTTAAATTGGATGCTGGTCTTGACAAAAAAGGTTGGGAAGAAGAAATTCTTGATCGTGTGGAAAATGGGCAATTGTTTGTAATTGATTCACAAGTTCCTTACAGTGCTGCTCAAAAACAAGGAATTTTAAATGCAAACAGACAATTGGTTAATTTGCAGATTGAAAACGCTGTTCGTGGTGTAGAAGCAGAAGATCAAATGGGCGAAATTTTTAGAGTTTATGCTGAAAGTTTGGCTAAATTAGGTGGTAAAAAATCCGAAAAAACTTGGTTGTCTGATATTTACAGTGCTTATAATGAAACTGGTAAAAATGCGGTTATTTCTTCTGAAAAGTTAAATGAAGAACAAAAATTTATAGTTAAAGATTTAAACAGATTTATTTCAGATGTTCATTATGAAGAAAACAGAGATTATGAAATTTCTGCTCTTGCTCAAGAATTGACTGGAAATTTGCATAAAGAGTTAAATAAGTTAGGCTGGGAAAAAACAATCCGTAATGCAATTGACAATGACAGAAGATGGGATGTAACTGAAAAAGGAACTCAAAATTATGTTTTAAAACTTAACGAAAAATTGATTTCTTGGAAAGTTGAAGATGTTTTAAGAAATGGCTCTGTTAAAGATAGTAGACATGATGTCATTGTAAGAACTTTGGCTCTTGAAATGAATAACAAATTTAATGGTAAAACTATTGAAGAATGGCGAGTTGAAATTGAAAATGCTTACAAAGAAAACAAAGAATTTAAGGTTGAAGGTGTATACAATCTTGTTCAAAACCAAGTTGTTGCTATTGTAAACAATCAACTTAAAGTTTTGCACGCTGAAGAAGAAAAGGAAAACAAACAACAAGTTGTTTTACAAGAAGGTGGAGTTAAAAATTCTAAAAAAACATTTAAGCCTTCTAAAAAGAACATTATTAAAATGGTTGCTGCTTTTGCAGTTGGTGCTGTTGTTTTAATTGCTGGGCATTTTACAGCAAATGGAATTATTAATGCAATAGATAATTTGGCTGATGGAAATAGAACTGATATAAACAATCCTAATGAACCAGACTCAGGATCTAATAATAAAGACACATCTATCAGCAATACAGAAATTGCTTCACAACTTAAAGACAAATTTGGCGAAGATTTAGACTTGGAAAGTGTTGTGACAGAAGTTAAAGACGGCAAAGTTACTGTTTTTGTTAAGTCTGAAGATGGTAAACATTTATACAGAGTAGTCGGAGTAGACGAAGGAAATGATGACAAAGTTACTCAAGAAGATGTAAATAATTTGCTCTTGTCAAAAAATTTTGATAAATCGGTTAAAGGCTCAGAATTCTTTACAGACGAACATGCTGGAGAAATGGACAATGCAGACAAAGTTTACATTTTTGTAGGTGAGCCAGATGCTGAATATAAAGTTGATGTAACATCTTTTGAATATACTGCAAATGGAATTGTTATAACTGAAGGTGATTGTGAAGTTACTGCATCTAAATGGAATAGTAATAAAGATAACGAACAAAAAGCCGCTTTGGTTGCTCTTGGAGTGTCTGATTACAATGGTTACAGAAAGGGTGATTCTGAAAAATATATCATAAATGATGATACAACTGTTGCTGGGGTTGCCGAAAATGGTGATAAATATTTATTTGTTACAAATGGCGAACGCGAACTTTAATATAAATTAAAACTTTAAAAAGCAAGTCTTTTGGCTTGCTTTTTTTGTTGGTTTTCGTTATTCTTAATATATAAGGAGTTAAGTTTGGAAAAGAAAGTTGTTGAAATCTTTGACATTTCTTATGAAGGTGCAGGTGTGGGGAAATCTGATGGGCAGATTGTTTTTGTGCCTAAGACTTTGCCAAGCGAAAAAGTGGAAATTTCTGTTGTTAAGAAAAATTCCAATTTTCTTGTCGGCAGATTGGAAAGGATTTTGCAAGAAAGTGACAAAAGAACAAAACCATTTTGTTCTTATTTTCAACTTTGTGGTGGTTGCGATTTACAGCATTGTGCTTATGAAGAAGAAATAAAGTTAAAGAAACAGATTTTGAAAAAGGAACTTGAAAAATCGGGTTATAATGGCGAAATAAAAACTGTTTTAAGTGACAGAAGAGCAGGTTACAGAAACAAGATTAAACTTGAAATTAAAGACGAAAAAATAGGATATTTCAGACAAAAGTCACATGATTTTTTTGAGATAAAGTCTTGCCCAATTGCAAGTGAAGAAATAAACAAAATTTTGCCAGACATTAAACAATTTTTAGTTTCAAACAATTTTAAGTTTTTAAGAAATGTTTACATTAAACAAGTGGGGGAAAGGCTTGGAATATGTTTTTTGTTTGATAAAAACTGCAAATTAGACACAAAAAATGTTAAAAAGTTGGATTTATTTGGTGACAATTCGGTTTATTTTGCTTTTGGCGAAGTGTTAGAAAGTGATAGAACTAAAGTTTTTTGTGTGCGTGGACAACCTAAATTGATTAAGGGTTTGAAAGGTTTAAAGTTGGAAATTGATGTTTCAAGTTTTAATCAAATTAATGATGAAATTGCAGAGAAATTATATGATTTTATAATTCAAAAGACCGAAAATAAGCGTGTTGTTAATGCATATTCGGGGCAGGGTTTATTAACTTTTTTAATCTCACAGAAGGCTAAGTTTGTGTATGGAATTGAGTTTCAAAAGTCTGCTCATGAAAGTGCTGAAAAGTTGAAAAATTTAAGTGAAGAATTTAAGTTTGAAAACATCTGTGGAAAAGTGGAAGAATGTTTGGATGTTGTTCTGCTTAGGGATGTCATTGACATAATTGTGCTTGACCCTGCACGCGAAGGCTGTCAAAAATCTGTTTTAAATTCTATTCTTACTTCTAAGATTAAGCAAGTGATTTATGTTTCATGCAATTTTTCTACGCTGGTTAGAGATTTAAAGATTTTGCAAGCAAGTTATGAAATTGAAAGTGTAACAATGTTTGACATGTTTCCTTGCACTGCAAACATGGAAACGGTTGTTTTAATGACAAGAAAATAATTAAATTATTTGGCGATTTTTGTTGTAAAACGGCGAATGCTTGAATATAGATATTAAAAAATATTTAACTATTTTTTAATTGACAAAATTCGCCTTCTGTGTTATATTATGTATAAAGATAATTAAAGTGGGGATTATCATCTTTTTTGGTTGTCTTTCAAAAGTCGTTTTACGGTTGTTGTGGAGAATACATGGCACTTAATTATAGGAAAATAATGAGTTTTATAGTCATTTTCGCCCTTGCATTGGTGACTGGTGTTTCTGTGGGACAAATCTATGTTGGGTCACTTGAAACCAACCCAAACATCTCTGCAAACGAAAACGACTTAAGAGATAAAAAAGAAGATATTGAAAAACTTGTAAGTGATGCTGTAGGCGGAAAAGACATTGCTCTTTTTTCTGGTGTTGAACTTTTTGAAATCGCAGAATATTATCTTCAACAAAATGATTTCTTTAAAGTTATGACTGGACTTGTCAATGCACCTATGGGCATTAAGCAGAACATGAGAGGTGAAAAGTTGAAAACTGAAGGAAAATTTGTTTACAACAAATTAAGTCCTTCCACAAACTCTATGTCTCCACCAATTCATTCTCAGGTTAGATTTAATTTAGACAATTTGGACGAGATTAAAATAAATTCTAAATTAAACATTACTAATCCTGCTGAAGATCCTAAAAATGGTTACAGATTTACAGTTAATGAATCTGACTTTCAGATTTTCAATAATAAGCAATATGTAGAAGCATTTAACACTCAGCCTACATCTTATTTCCCTTACATCATTTCATCGAAAGTTTGTCCTGCTTCTACTGTTTCAAAGGTGACAAAAAACAGTGATGGTACTTATTCTTTTGACATCAGTTTAAGTGGAGATTTGTTGGCTTTTTCTGCTTTTTATTATTCTTATGAAATCAGATTTTCCAGTGGTTTTGAAAAATTGCCTAAGTGGGACAGTTTAAAAATGACTGTCACAGTTGGAAGTGATTTTCGTTTTGTTTCAATTAAATATCTTGAAAAATACAAAATGTATGTCTCTGGCCTTGGTTATATGGGTGTAACAGATGATTTCACTGAAACATTTCAATATGACAATTTGCCTTCTTATGATGCAGTTTGCAATGGGGAGGTGATTTAATGGAAAGACCGATTAAAAAAGTTGGAAACCTTGTTCCAAGAATGTTTAAAGCATTTTCCCTTTATCTTATCATGACCTTGCTTGTTTTCTTTGGTTATATTCAAATTTTTGGTAAGGTTGAATCTGGGCCAATTACACTTCCAGTTTTGGGCGCTAATGCGGAAGAAGACAACTATTTTGCAGAGTTTGTGCAAAGTTTTTCTAAATTTAAAAACATTGATTTAAATTTTGACCTTAATGTAAAAAATGGGAACATTGATTTCTCTGCAAAAAACAGTAGAGTTGCTTTTGACATGGAAAAACAAGAGTTTGCTTTTGAAACACTTTTGACTTATAATGGTCAAAAATTTGCCGTTTCTGCTGGCTTTGTAAATTCTTGTTTGCACCTTTCTTTAAACGGAAAAAATTATAAGTTTGACACAACCAAAGCAACAGACTTGGATATGTCAGGAGTTTTGGATTTTGTGCTTAACAATGTAAACATCAAAACTGATGCCATTTTGTCTAAAGTATCAGCAATTATTGGTGTGGATTTGACAAAAATTGATTCCACAACCATTCTTTCAAGTTTGGAAACCAAAGAAGAAATTTTGGATGATGGAACATATAAATTCAACATTAAATTTGGAAAACTTGAAGCACTTGTTTACTGTGATGAAAATTTTAACATGACATCTGCAAAAGCACATCACAGCACACTTGGCGGAATAAGTTTATTTGCAAATGTCAATGTGATGAATGGCGAAAACTTTGCTGTTGAATATGAAAATCCAGAAAATGAGATTGAACTTGACGGCATTATGGACTATATCTCTTATGCAAAAGAATTGAATAATAAAGAAATTGTTTCTGCAGATTTGAATTTTGAAATTGAAGGCGAAACTTATGCTGGTATGCTTACTGTTGACAGAACTGATGGACTTAAAGTTAAGTTTGATTTCAACCAAGGCGTAAATGCTTGCATTGTCTATGCTGATGAAACTGTTTATGTTCAACTTGAAAATATTAAAGTTAAGTTTAATGTTGAAGATTATAACAAGTTTAAAGACGCGTTGGATAAAACAATTCAAAATGCAACATCTATGACAACAAAAGAATTTATTGTAAGCATTATTGAAAAAATTTTGAAAAACAATGGTTCAGAAAATGGTGAATTTGACTTTAATGACATTATTTCTGATGTTTCTGAAAAATTGGATTTAAACAAAATTCTTTCTTATCTTCCAGATCAAGCAGTCATGACTGAAAACAAATATAGCATACTTTGGAATGCTGGACTTGAAATTGTTTTAACTCAAGAAGCAGGCGTGCTTAATGGCGTTTCAGTAAACTCTGAAAATGTAAATTTAAGTGCAAACATTCATGACGGCAAAGAAATTGTGTTTGATGATGCTGGATATTGTGACGCTGTAAACTTGCTTCCTGTATTAAATTTCTTGGTGTATATTGAAAATGGAATTTATGAATTTGACTTTGTCGTGGATTATAATGGCTTGGATTTAAACGGGAAATTTAAATATTTCAATGGAAAAATGGAAATTTCAGTTTTAAATTTATTTGGCGAAAATTTGATTATCAACATTCAAGATAGTTACATTTTTGTAAATTATGCCAACATGAAATTTAAAGTTGCTGTTCCACAAAATCAGGGTAATGCAAACATTAATTTGACTGAAATCTTGAACAGTCTTACTTCAGATAAACTTGGTGTTGACATTGACTTTGGTGGTTTTCAAGCGGTGATTGATGTGCTTCAAAACTATACTGTCCAAGACTTTTTCAAGAATTTAAAATTGTCTGCAAACAGCACTGGTGTTGCGTTGGAACTCTATTACAACAACAAAGTTGTGGCAAAATTGACATTCAGCAATGAAGAAAACAAGTTGACAGAAGCACAAATTGATTGTTCTGTTTTAAGCGGAAAAGTTGAGGTTAATTATGTTGAAAATTCTACAATTAATGTCATTGATGAAAAAGAATATGAAACTTACACAACAAACCTTGTAGATGAAATTTTAAACAGTTTTAAAATTACTGATGGAATTTATTCATTCAGCACTGACCTTGCTGTTCGTTACAGCACAAATCAATTCTTTGGCAATTTGGTGGGACTTCTTATTAAAGATGATGACCATAAAGGTTTGATTAATGGTTATGTTCCTGCAGTTGCTTTCTATACAAGTTCTTTGGGAATTGACAGTTACATCTTCTTGGTTGACAACACAGTTTACATCAGCATTGCAGGACTTCAAGTTTATGCAGATTTGAATGAACAAACTATTTCAGATTTAATGGAAATCTTCAGCCAATTTACTTCTTCAGAAACAACAAATGTGGTTGAAACTGCTGAAGCATTTAAGGTTGTTTTGCCAAGTTTGACAGAAATTTATGGTAAATGGATTTACGAATTTACTGAAGAAGACGAAACAAATTTTGGTGTTCAAATAAACATAAAAGACAGTCTTTATTACACAAGTCAAGCAAGATTCTATGACATTGTTGCAAAAGTGATTATGCAAAAAGATGGAAATAAATTGCTTCCAAGCGCAATTACTTTAGGCGCAAACATTGAAGACCCTAACACAACGCTTAATGAAAATGGCTATAAGGACTTTTTGCTGACAGTTAATGGTGATTTAATTGAAGATTATGACCTTACTGGAAACAAGAATTTTGCTGTTTACATTTACAACTTAACTGCTGGCAATGCTTCTTTAATTTCTGATAATTTTGTAATTGAAAATGGCGAACTTACAGGATTTGTTGCAAATGATGTTGTTTTAAAAATTTCAGAATTCCATCATTACAGTGAGTTATTGCCACTTCTTTCTGCTTATGACTATCTTTCAAGTTTCAACTATCAACTTGGACTTTCTGGCAGTGTTGCAAGTGAAAGTCAAGTTATAAAAATCAATAAAGGCTCTGATTTAACCTTAAAGGTAAATGAAATTACAGAGATCCCTAATTTCGATAAAGATGAAGCATTGGAAGAACAAGTTTTAACTTGGTTTGACAACAACTATATTAAAGTTTTGGGTGATGTTGACATCAACATTCAATCTTTAAAAGACAACACAGATGTTCAGCATAAGTTGTCAGTGTTCTTCGAAAGTAATGATTTAAGTGAACTTTATCTTTCATATTCTCATGGAGAATTGGTTGGAAACAAAGAATTTAATGGAAGAGTTAAAAATTCCAATTTAAGTAAATTGGTTGTGATGATTCTTTCTCTTATGGGCTTGGAAATAGACGAAAAGACAATGGCATCTTGGGGACTTGAACCTTGCACAACTGATTTTAGTTATTTGCAAAAACTTTTGAAAATTGATACAGACAAAAATGATGATAATTCAAGTATAGATGATTTGTTGCAATCAATTAACAACATTGCAAATGTTTTAAAATCTGTTAAACTTGAAACAAGCGAAGTTGATGCGTATGGAAACTTTAACACTGTTTTATCTGTGAATTTGAAAGAAACTTTTGGAGATAACGCTTCTGTTAAATTGATTATTTCAAATAATAACAATGGAGAAGATGTTGTTTCTAAACTTGACAAACTTTTAATTTCAGGTGTTTGTGTGGGTGCAAATCAACTTGATTTTGAAATCAAGTTTGACGAATTTACAGAAGATAAGTTTGACTATGACACAACAAAAGAACACATAGATTTAAGTTCAATCACAGAATTTATGGATGTTGCTGTAAGCACACTTAACACTCAAAACATTGCTTTCAATGGAAGCACAAGCATCGGAATTATTGGCATTGACGTAATCACTGTTTACTATGATATGTTGGTTGAATTAAGCGACAGTGGTGATGTTGGACTTTATCTTGAAATGGTTGTTCCAAGTTTTGTGGATGTAACTTATAATGCAGGTGGATTTGGTAACACTTATACTGTTTATTCTGCTTATGGATTTGACAAGCGTGTTTCCACTTTGGAATATAAAGACGGCGTTTTAAATCTTGTTCAAAACACTTATGGAAACAAGTATACTGGTTGGGCTGCATGGAAGAAACGTGATGAAAAAATCACAAAATCTTGGAAAGCCGAAGAAATTGGAAGTCATATCATGGAAATCTTTGCTTATATGTTGGGATTAACTGACACAGTTTACAACAAAATTGGTGACCTTATTGCAAGCATGAATCCAAATCCAACACTGGAAGAAACAATCATGAGTTATGCTCCTTTGTTTACAAATGTCGGCGACAAAGAAACGCTTACAGGTTTCAGCATGGGATTGGAAGGCAAATCACTTACTGGAGATGCAAACTTTGACAACATGAATGTTGAAATTGGTTTAAGTGATGCTTATGTTGTAAATGGCATTGAATACAGATTCATCGACACTGTTTCAACTAAGATCGGAATCAAGAATGGCACAGTTTCCATTCCTTTGAAATTGAATTCCGTGACAGGTGAGAGTTATGTGACAACTGGTGGAAAAACAATTTATTCAAATGACTATTACAGAAAACAATATTTAAGCAAAATTGCATAATAAAAAACACATCTTTTTGATGTGTTTTTTTAATGTTAAATAAATTCCAAAATAAATTTGACTTAAGCAAGTTCTGTTTTATATCTTTCGATTGTTTCATCATCAAGTCGTGCAAAAAGTGGTTTTGGCAAGTTTACTTTATGTGTCTTTGCAATGTTGATTTTTGAAGCATCTTTCCAGTTTCCTTCATCAGCAGGGTTGCCATTAAAGTTTAATTGTTCTGTCCAAATTTCTGCTGTTCTGTTTGGCATAATTGGACTGGCAACAATGGCAAGGGCTTTTGCCATGTTAAGGCAAAGATAAAGCACTTTCTTTGCACTGTCTATATCACCATTTTTAATAAGTGTCCAAGGAGCGGTCTTTTCTAAGTAAGTGTTTCCAATGGAAGCAAATCTTAAGATTTCTTTATAACCAGCCCTAAATTCAGTTTCGGCAAACAATCTTGCAATTTCTTCAGGGCAGGTGTTGATTGCTCTAACCATTTCATTGTCATTTTCGTCAAGATTATTTTTGATGTCATCAAAGTCAATTCCAAGTTCGCCAGAAAAATTCTTGTTAATCATGTTGAGTGTGCGATTAAAGAAGTTGCCATATTTGCCGACAAGTTCGGCATTTGTGTTGAGTTTAAAGCCTTCATATGTGAAATCACTGTCTTTGTTTTCTGGGAAAATGGAAACCAAATAAGCACGCAAAGCGTCAATGTCGACATCACTGTTTAAAAGTTTATCACAGAAAATTCCGATGTGCTTAGACTTAGAAAATTTTTGACCTTCAAAGTTCAAGAAATTGAAACCAACAACATTTTGCGCAAGATTATATTTTTCACAAGCCAGTTCCATACTTGGGAAGAAAACAGCATGAAAGTCGATGTTGTCTTTTCCTATAAAGTTGTAAATTTCGCAGTTTTCGTTTTGCCAGCGGTCCTTAACTAATTCATCTCCGCCGAGTTCTTTTGTGATGGAAATGTAGCCAATTGGTGCATCAAACCAAACATAGAAAACTTTATCTTCAAAGCCTTTAAGTGGCACTTTAATTCCCCAAGGAATGTCACGAGTTATGCATCTTGGTTTAAGTCCTTCTTTAAACCACTTGTTTGTCATGCTGTAAACGTGTGGACGCCAAATGTCTTTTTTGCTTTCCACCCATTTTTGAAGTTTTGGTTGAAGTTTATCTAAACAGATGTAAAGGTGTTTAGTTGTTTTCTTAACCGCGTTTTGACCGCAAAAAGAGCATTTAGGGTCTTTTAATTCATCAAGTTCATAAGTTTTACCGCACTTGTCGCATTGGTCGCCATATGCCTTGTCATAGCCACAATAAGGGCATACACCATAGACAAATCTATCGGCAAGGGCAACATTATCATGTTTACAGAAAAGCATTTGGCTTTCCATTTCTTTTGTGTAACCATTTTTATATATTTCGTTGAAAAAATCTACTGTTATTTCTTCGTGAGTTTTTGTGTTTGTTCCGCTGAATATGTCAAAACCAATGGAAAGTTTGTTAGCGATTTCTTTCATTTTTGTGTTCATCTGTTTGATGTAAACGGATGGTTCAAGTCCTGCTTCTTTTGCAGAGATGTAACTTGTTGTTCCGTGGTCATCTGTTCCACTTACATAGACAACATCATTTCCATAAGTTTTGTTAAATCTTGTAAAAACATCAGCAGGAAGCCAACATCCAACAACATGTCCAAGATGTGGTAATCCGTTTACATAAAGCAATGCAGCGGTGACTAATATTTTTTTCTTTTCCATAATCTTTTCCTTTTATGCTTTTATTTTAAGTGTTTGATTTTAATTATTGTTGTTAGGCATCGCCGATGCCATTCGATCGTCTTTTAAATGTTCAATAATTTGGTTGAGTTCAAGAGAAATTTGTTCACCTGTGGTCATGTTTTTTAAAGTATAGTTGCCAGTTTTAACTTCATCTTCGCCGACAATTAAAACATATTTAACTTGACGACGATTGGCTTCTTTCATTTGTGACTTAAAACTTTTGTTTTCATAAAAACTTTCTGCTTTAATGTCATTTTGACGCAATTTTGACACAAGTTTTAAACCTGCTTCAAATGTTTCGTCAAAGGTGACAACAGCACATTCAATTTCATTTGCTTGTGATAAATCAAAATAGTTTTCTGCAAGTAAAACATCAAACAAACGAGTAATTCCAACACTCATTCCAACCCCAGGCATTTTAGTGTCTGAAAAATAACTGCAAAGGTTTTCAAATCGTCCACCACCACCAACTGCTCCAGTGTATTCTGAATTTTTAAGAAATCCTTCAAAAACTGTTCCAGTGTAATAGTTGTGTCCACGAATGATGGAAAGGTCACAAACGATTGAATTATTTCCTAAGATTTCAAGATATTTAAAAGTGTTTTCAAGTTCTTCTAAGCCTTTTTGAAAAATTTCGTTTTGGCAAAGGTTTGAAATAGATTTTTTTACTTCTTTAAAAGTGCCATTTGTTTTTGTAAGTGCAATTAATTTTTCACATTCTGTTTTTGAAAGTCCAATTTCAATAAGTTGTTTCATGGCATCTTCATATGGTATTTTTGCGAGTTTATCTAAAACAATAAATATTTCGGTGGACTTTTCTTCAAAATTGATGTCTTGAATGAAACCAGCCAAAATTTTTCTGTTTGAAACCAAAATGTTAACATCAAGATTAAGGGCATTAAAGCATTTTTCAAAAAGATTTATGCATTCAGCATCAGCAACTTCTGATAAGGTTTCGTTTCCAATGATGTCAGCATCGCATTGATATAATTCTCTGAAACGACCTTTTTGTGGGCGTTCTCCGCGATAAACTTTTCCAATTTGGAAGCGTTTAAAAGGAAAGGAAAGTTCGTTTTTGTGCATAGAAACAAATCTGGCAAGCGGAACGGTTAGGTCATAACGCATACACATATCCGTATCGCCTTTCAAGAAGCGAAAAACTTGTTTGTCGGTTTCTCCGCCACTTTTTGCTAAAAGGGCTTCAGAATATTCCAAAATTGGCGTGTCTAGGGGCAGGAAACAATTAGCCTTGAAAACTTCTTCAATCCTATTTAAAAGGCTGGAAAAAAGCATCTGTTGTTTAGGCATGAGTTCCCAAAATCCTTGCAATTTTCTTGGAGTTATAAGTTTTTGATTGTTCATCTAAATCTCCTTAAAGTCTGAGTTATCAATTTGTTGTCTAAAGTATATAATAAATTAATTTTAAACCAAATTCGGCAAATTTGTCAATAAAAAAGCACATATAATGTAACAGAAGTTTTACACACTGATTTTCCACTTATCCACAAATTTATAAATATACAAAACCGTTTATGTTTATACAAACTGCTTAAAATAGGGGTAAAATGTGTAAAAAGTGCATAAGTTATCCACATTTCCACATTTTTGTGGATAAATTTTTCCAAAAATGATAGAAAAGTTATGAAAACAGACCTATATGTTGTGTATAACTTTGTGCTATTTTAAATTACAAAATATTAAAAATTTCTCACTTTTTTATGTTTCTACCAAGTGAAAGAATTTTGTCGGTTTTTATGCATAAATTTTGCATATAAATTCATGAGAAATTTTTATTTGTTTGTGTTTTTCATCAAAAATTTGCTTGCTTTACCATTGCTTATGAAATAAAGTTTGTGTAATGCTCTGGTGCTTGTCACATAAAGCAAATTTCGGTCAAGTTCGTTGTGATAATTCTTTTCTGTTGCAAAAGGCATGATAACACAGTCAAATTCCACACCTTTGGCTTTTGCTGGGGTGGAAATAAACATTCGATTGCTGGAAGAAGAATTAAGCGGTTTAAATTTTTTGATGATTGCACTTGATTTTTGAAGTGCTTTTATTTCTTCATTAGTTTTGCAAATGATTGCTATGCTTTGGTCTTTAAAGGATGGATTTTTCTTGCGAATTTCCAAAATCTTTTCAATGGTCTTAGCACAATCCCGTGAAGTAATGCATTCCACTTCTTCGCCTTGTCTGTTTACATTGTCGGCGACTTTCTTTCCCAAAATCTTTTGAGAGAACAGAGAAATCTGTAAAGTGCTTCTGTAAGATTTAGTCAGAAATTTAATTTTACTTTTGGTCATCTTTGCCAGATTGTTGATGTAAGAAAGTGGCAAAGTTTTGTCGATGCTTTGGTTAATGTCGCCTAAGTAAAGTTTAGAACATTTCCAAATTTTGTCAAATAAGTAAAAGTGACATGGTGTGTAATCTTGCATTTCATCCACAATGACATATTTTGCGTCAAAATTGTGGTTTAAAGAAAAAAGATTTTCTTTAATAAGAAGAATTGGTGCAATGTCGTATGCTCCAATCTTTTCCACTTCTTCAAGTTCTCCATTACGCAAAAACAAGTTGTAGATTTTAAGAAGGTCAGTTGTTATGAATTTGTTATACAAAAGTTTTTTTGCTCGCTTAATAAGGTCAGCACGCTCGAAATCAGGAATTTTAAATCTGTCAACAATGTTTTCAGCCAAGATTTCGATTCGTTTATGAACAGGCAAATTCTTAAGTCGATTAAAATAAATGTCATGTATTTCATTTTTATCTATGGTTATGTCGCCAAAGACCATGGTTTTAGGAATAAACAAATTGCAAATGTCATTGTTTAAGAAATTTTTAATTTCTTCCAAAAATTCAAAACTTGATTTAATTGCAATATTTTCGAAATCTTTTTGGTTTTGATTTGTTATCACTCTTTCCAACATTTCTTCGCGATTTTCAAATTTTTCTCCTAAAAGCCTTTTTGCCATTTCCGCAAAAGTGGTTGTGAATGCACTTTCTTCGCCAATCGCTGGCAAAACTTCGTCTATATAGTCTGAAAATTGTTCGGTCGGTGACAATATCAAGATGTCTTCGCTTTTAAGATAGTGACGATATTTAAACAGCAAATATGACACTCTGTGCATGGCAATTGAAGTTTTTCCAGAGCCCGCCACACCTTGAACGATTGTGTTGACAAAATCATTGTCACGAATCATAATATTTTGTTCTTTTTGAATCGTGGAAACAATGTCATGCATTTTAGTGGTGGCATTTTTGGAAAGTTGTTCCATTAAGATGTCATCATCAATCAGCATTGAACTGTCAATATAATAAGAAAGTTCGCCTTTTTCAATTTTATATTGGCGTTTTAAGGTCACATCTCCATTGATTTCGCCATCAGGGCAGGTATAGGAAGTTTTTCCAACTTTGTCGTCATAATAAAGCGAACAGACATCTGCTCGCCAATCATAGACCAAATTGGTGTTTTCATTATCTTTAACGAAACCAAGCCCGATATAATAAGGGGAAGAAAAATCTTCTCCATTTGCTTTAAAGTCAAATCTGCCAAAGTAAGGAGTTTTCTTTTGTTTGTCAAGACGAGTGATTTCTCTATGTAGATTGTCATTTTGAATCTGCATATTTTCAATTTGGATGTTTATGCTGGCATACTCGTCTTTGTTTGTATGGCCTATGTCATAATAATTGTCGGAGAAATATTTTTTCAAGCCTTCTATGTTTTTGTTGTTATCTCTGATTTTTTTGTTGTTTTTTGTTTTTATGTTGTCTATTTCTTTGGTTACTTTTGCAATGTATTCTTTCTCTTGCTGTTTAACAATTTTATCCATTCCTATTCTCCCAAGCAAAGTTTGCTTTTAAGCAATAAAAGAAGATTAAAAGGCTTAATCTTCTTTTTCTGTGTTTTCTGAATTTTCAGTTGTGTTTTCCTGTTCTGTAGCAGGATTTTCAGTTGTTTCTACTTGTTCAGAAGTTGAGTTTTCTTCTGTTTCTTCTTTTTCTGTGATTGCCACACTGGTGATTTTTGCTTCATTTTTAAGTTTCATAATTCTCACACCTTGACTTGTTCTTGAGAATTGACTTATGTCATCAATTGGTGTTCTGATGATAACTCCGCTGTCGGCGATAAGAAGAAGGTCACAATCTTCCACGATTTGTTTCAAGGCAACAAGTTTTCCTGTTTTGTCGTTGAATGTTCCTGCCTTAACACCTGAGCCACCGCGTTGTTGAACTCTGAATTCATCAACATTGGTCTTTTTGCCATAACCGTTTTCAGAAATTGTGATTATGGTTGAGTTTTCTTTGATAATTGCCATGTCGACAACAAAGTCTTTTGAAGAAAGTTTCATGCTTCGAACACCTTGGCTGTCACGACCAACCACTCTGACATCTGTTTCATTGAAACGAATGCATTTTCCATCATGAGATGCAATTAAGATGTCGTCTTTACCATTTGTGATGTCAACACCAATAAGTTCATCTCCTTCTACAAGTCTAACGGCAATTTTACCCACTTTTCTGATGTTTGCGTATTCGCTTAATGGAGTTTTCTTAATAAGTCCATTCTTGGTTGCCATAATCAAGAAATTGTTTTCTGTTTCGCTTTGCATTGCAATAATGGTGTTAACCTTTTCTCCAAGACTTAATTGAAGAAGGTTGATGATTGCTCTGCCTTTGGCTTGTCTTTGTGCTTCTGGAATTTCATAAGCCTTTGCACTGTAAACTTTGCCAAGGTTAGTGAAGAACAATAATGTGTCATGTGTTGATGTTACAAACATCTTTTCCACAAAGTCTTCGTCTTTGGTCTTGTGTGCTGTAATGCCAACTCCGCCACGGCGTTGTGCGCGATATTCTTCAGTTGACATACGCTTAATATAACCCAAGTGTGTCATTGAAATGATTACATTTTCTTCTGGAATAAGGTCTTCAATGTCAATTCCACCCATTTCCAAACTGATTTCTGTTTTTCTTTCATCGCCAAAGGCAAGTTTAACTTGTTCCAAATCATCTCTTATGATTTGCAATACTCTTGCTGGCTTTTCTAAAATATCTTTAAGGTCAGCAATAAGTGCTTCAAGTTCGGCAAGTTCTTCTTTAAGTTTTTCCACTTCCAAACTTGTAAGTTTTGAAAGTCTCATTTCCAAAATGGCATTTGCTTGAATTTCGTCAAGTTCAAATTGAGTAGTCAAGTTGATGCACGCTTCTTGCTTGTCTTTTGATTGTTTGATTACTTTAATTACTTCGTCAATGCTTGCAAGGGCGGTTACAAGTCCGCGAACAATATGAGCGCGTTCTTCGGCTTTTGCAAGGTTAAATTTAGTTTTTCTTACTTCAACTTCTTTTTGGTGTTCAAGGTAATAATAAAGCATTTCTTTAAGATTTAAAACCTTAGGCTCGCGGTTAACCAATGCAAGCATGATTATTCCGCTGCTTTGTTGAAGCATTGTGTGTTTATAAAGAGAATTTAAAACAACTTGAGCGTTGGCGTCTTTCTTGATGTCAACAACAACTCTAAGTCCATCTCTGTCACTTTCTTCTTTAAGATCGCTTATTCCTTCAATTTTTTTGTTTTTAACAAGGTCAGCGATTTGTGTAATAAAACGAGCCTTGTTGACGCCATAAGGAAGCTCTGTGATGACAATTCTTTGTCTGCCAGAAGAAGTTTCTTCTATTTCGGCGCGTCCACGCACCAAAATTCCACCACGGCCTGTTTTATAGGCGTGTTTAACTGCAGTTCTTCCCATAATTATGCCACCAGTTGGATAATCAGGTGCAGGAATGATTTTAATCAGTTCATCAATGTCAATGTCAGGATTGTCAATAAGTGCCTGAACACCATTTATAACTTCTGTAAGGTTGTGTGGCGGAATGTTTGTTGCCATGCCGACAGCGATGCCGTCAGCACCATTAACCAAAAGGTTTGGAAATCTTGCTGGAAGCACAGTTGGTTGCATAAGGGTGTCGTCAAAGTTTGGATAGAAATCAACTGTTTCTTTTTCAATGTCATTAAGCATAAGTCCTGCAATTTTGGAAAGTCTTGCTTCTGTATAACGCATGGCAGCGGCAGGGTCGCCATCGACAGAACCAAAGTTTCCGTGTCCATCGACAAGGGGATATCTTATTGAGAAATTTTGTGCCAAACGCACCAAAGCGTCATAAATTGAACTGTCGCCATGTGGGTGATATTTACCCATAACTTCACCAACAATACGTGCACTTTTCTTGTGTGGAGAAGAATAGAAATTGTTAAGTTCGCCCATAGAATATAAAATTCTTCTATGAACTGGTTTCAAACCATCTCTGACATCTGGAATGGCACGACTTACATTGACAGCCATGGCATAAGAGATGAAGGATTTTTTCAATTCTCCAACGACTTCAATCGGCTGAACTCTTTCGTTTTCCAAAAGTTCTTTTAAATTTTTCTTATTTTCTTCTTTCTTATTCATTTTCTTTTCCTTTTTGGTTTATGTCGCAATTATTTATGTTCTTCAATATATTTGTCTACAATCTTTCTTCCGCGTTGGATTTTATAATCCATAACATCTTCAACATCTTTTTCGCCAAACAATCTTTTAATTTGACTTGCACAAATCAAGACATCAGCGGTTTCTTCTATAATGTTTTTTCTGATTTCTTCAAGTTTCTTATCATTTTCTTCTGATTTGTCATTTCTTGAATATCTCATAAACTTACAAAGTTCTTTGGTAAGTTCACTCATCTCTTCAATGCACATTCGATATTCACTTTCTTCGCCCCAAGCAGAAGTAAATTTTTCGAAAGTTTCATAATAAAATTGTTTATCTAACATAATTTCTCCTAGACATCAAGGTCGGTGACAAGTGTTGCGTTTTCTTCGATGAATTTCTTTCTAAGGTCAGGGTCTTCGCCCATAAGTTGACTGAAGATTTTGTCTGCTTCAATGGCGTCGTCCATTGTGATTTTCAAAAGAATTCTGTGTTCTGGATTCATAGTTGTTTCCCAAAGTTGTTCTGGGTTCATTTCACCAAGACCTTTATATCTTTGAAGGGTTGTTCCTTTTCTGCCGTTTTCGTCAAACCATTTATTAAGTTCTTCATCGCTGTAGAAATAAAATTCTTCTTTACCCTTAGCCACTTTATAAAGTGGTGGTTGAGCAGAATAGACATGTCCATTTTCAATAAGTGGACGCATAAAACGGAAGAAGAAAGTCAAAAGCAAAATTCTGATGTGAGCGCCATCAACATCGGCATCGGACATACAGATGATTTTGTTATATCTAAGTTTGCTTTCGTCAAAATCATTTCCAGTGCCAGCACCAAAGGCGGTTATCATTGCACGAATTTCGGCGTTTTCAAGAATTCTGTTAAGTCTTGCCTTCTCAACATTTAAAATTTTACCACGAAGTGGCAAAATCGCTTGGAAACGGCGGTCACGGCCTTGTTTAGCAGAGCCACCAGCAGAATCTCCTTCGACAATGTAAATTTCGCACAAACTGCTGTCTTTTTCAGTGCAGTCAGCAAGTTTACCTGGAAGTGTTGTGTTTTCCAATGCGCCTTTTCTTCTTGTCAATTCTCTGGCATTTCTTGCGGCGTCACGAGCACGTTGAGCGGTTACACTTTTCATTATAAGTTCGCGTGCTTCACTTGGATGTTCTTCTAAATAGTCGCCAAACGCTTCTTGCATAGCCTTATAAACGATTGTTCTCATTTCGCTGTTACCAAGTTTGGTTTTTGTTTGTCCTTCAAACTGTGGTTCTCTAAGTTTAACAGAGATGACAGCGGTTATTCCTTCACGGCAGTCGTCACCAGAGAGTTTTTCATTTTCTTTGATGATTTTATTTTTAACGGCATAGTCATTGATAACTTTAGTTAAAGCATTTCTAAAACCTTCAAGGTGTGTTCCGCCTTCTTGTGTGTTGATGTTGTTTGCATAAGTGTTTACGATTTCGTTGTAACTGTCGTTGTATTGGAAACAAACTTCAATTTCATTGATGACTTCGCCTTTTTCGTTGTGATTGAATTTGTTGAAATAAACAGGGTAGGAAAGAAGAGTTTGTTTGTCTTGGTTTAAATAGTTGACAAATTCAATGATTCCGCCTTTAAATTCAAACAAATCTTTGTGTTGTCTGTTTTCGCGTCTGTCTTCAAGTGAGATGACCAAACCTTTGTTTAAGAATGCAATTTCACGGAAGCGGTTTTTAAGCACATCATAGTTAAATTCCACTGTTTCAAAAATTTCGTCATCTGGCCAGAATGTGATTGTTGTTCCTGTTTTGTCTGTGCTTCCAATCACTTTAAGTGGTGCAAGACTTCTTCCGCGTGAAAATTCAATAAAGTGGTGCTTGCCATTTTGATAGACATCAACTGTCATCTTGGAAGAAAGGGCATTGACACAAGATACACCGACCCCGTGCAAACCACCAGAGATTTTATAGCCTTCGCCACCGAATTTACCACCAGCGTGAAGTTTTGTTAAAACAACTTCAACGGCACTTTTTCCTTCTTTTTCAATAATTCCAGTTGGAATGCCACGGCCATTGTCGGAAACTGTGCAAGAGCCATCTTCATTGATGATTACTTCAATTTGTGTGCAATAACCAGCCAATGCTTCGTCAATAGAGTTGTCCACCACTTCTTGAACAAGGTGATGAAGCCCATGAATGTCAGTTGAGCCAATATACATTCCAGGGCGTTTACGGACAGGCTCTAAGCCTTCCAAAACTTGAATTTCACTGGCGTCATATTTAACGCTTTTTTGAAGTTGGTTTTTATCTAATTCTTCTTGATTTGTCATTTCATTATGTTCCATAATATGCTTATTTCCTTTATATATAATATATATACTATATTATATCATATATAAGGCAAGAAAGAAAGCAAAAAATCAATTTTTTTTAAAGTTTTTGTTAAAAATAAATTATAATCAATCTTGACAAATCAACCTTAAATTTGGTAATATATGTTTATAATAATCCAAGGAGAAATAGATGGAAGAATCAATAAAATCTGATAATTTTGATATTTGGGAACATCCTGAAATTTTTCAAGATGTTAATTTTGATAAAATTATTGAAAAAGTTATTTATATTAATAAAAATTTACATTTATGTGACCGCACTATAAGGGAACTTAATAGACGAATCGATTTAGATTACATAAATTGTTCTGAGTTAATTGAAGGACATGATTTAGGGCTTGGTGAAGTTGATTTAGATAAAGACATAAAAATATTATATAGAAAAGAGCCTATAACTAAAGATCTCCTTGATGATAAACTTGATGATTTATATGATTTTAGAAATTGTTATCAATGTGAAGATAAACCCTCTTTAGTTATAGTTCAAAAATTTAATAATGAATATAAAACTTTGGTCTTTAATAATTCTATAGACCATCTTGAAGCAGTTAATTTTGCATTGAAGCGTGCAAGAGAAGATAAAGTCAAATGGATAAGTTCTGGAGAATCACCAAAAATTGATTATGATTTCATTGAAAATGTTCATCATAAACTTTTTGATTATTTTATAAAACTAAATTCAAAAATAAATCCAAAAGATGGTTCTATTTTAACTCCATATGGATATGGTAAATATAGAGAAACCGTTTATAAAAATAATATCCCTTATAAAGTTAATGTTGATGTTGAAGGTGTAGATTGGAAAACGGCTGACAGCGATAATGTTAGAGCGGAAATGAATGAATTAATTGATAAATACAATACGTCAAAACTTCCACCAATTTTAAAAGCGTTGATTTTTAAAACAGAATTAATAAGAATACAACCTTTTAGAGATGGTAATAAAAGAACATCACGAATTCTTTTTAATTATTTACTTGTGAGATATGGAATACCTACAATAACTATACGTGGAAATCAAAAAGAAAATTATTTTAAAGCAGTAGATAGAGCAATTTCAAAAAGAGATTTTAATCCAATTCTTAAAATGATAAAGAAAGCCTTGGATGCAAGATGTGACAAATATATTGAAATTATAAATAATCACAAAACTAAACAATATGTAAATAATGAAAATATTAAATAAACAAAAACTCAGTTTTTTTAACTGAGTTTTTTAATACGTTTTTTTGTTTGAATTTTTATTTATCGTCTTTTGCTCGTTCTCTTTCTACACGGATGGATGTGTTCATTTCAGTTTTGTCCAAATAACTGTTTAAGCAATTTTTTGCAAAGACATCAAAGTTGCAATTAAATGTGCGTGGATTATCGTCGGCTCGAAACCCAAGGTCGGCTGTTTGCGACAATAAAAATGTTTGTAATGGTGTTTCAGGGTTATAATATCTTCTTAAATTATCTATTGCAATTGCTTGTTCGTCCGACAGGTATAAAAAGTTTTCATTTTGCGAAGAAAGTTCTTTTAATTTAGAAAAATATTGTGTTCTCTCAGTTTTCGTGAATTTTGAGTTGTTTTTAGAAGAAATAGTTTGTTCAAATTTGCCATATCTTACACAATCAGTTGTGTCAATTCCACTTAAATTTAAAAAATAATAAAGCCAAATATGCCCATCTTTACCAATTCCATACAATTTACCATTTTCTGTTATAATTCCTTCTGGAACATTTAAGCGTTTTCTTGAAAGAAAATCTTTATCAATGATGTCAAAAACATTATCTGGGTTATTTAAGTAATTGTTTTTAAGAAAGCCATTTCGGTGAAAAATATACATAATAAACAAAAGCGGTCTTGTTGAAAGTTCTGGGTCATCATAATATTTTTCTCTTATTTTGTGGACTTCAAGTTTATCAAGGTGTGAAAGTTGTGAAAAGTCAAAATGTTTATATGCTTCTTTTGCTTTTAAAAAGAAAGGGGATGCGGTTTTGTTTCTTTTTTCAATATCTCTTTCCAATCCTATTCTAAGAATATTTTCTTCTTCATTTGTCAATTTAATTTGATTTAAGTTATATTTCATAAATTCTCCTTCTTTATTATATATTTATTAAAAGAGAAATTCAATAGTTTAAATAAAAACAATTGAAAACTTATAGAAATTTTATTGCGTAAAAGGTTATTATAATATGATTTTAATATAAACTGAAGGTTTATGAATTTAAACTATTTAAAAGTCGCGATCAATTCGCCAACATAGTGCGAATTGCGTTTGGTCGCGTAAATGAAAAAACAAGCGTCAAAGCGAAACGTTTTGACACTTGTTGGCAAAACTGAGCCATCAGCACAGTTTTTTCATTGGTTGCGAGGACAGGATTTGAACCTGTGACCTCCGGGTTATGAGCCCGGCGAGCTTCCGAGCTGCTCTACCTCGCGTCATGCTGTATTATTATATGCATAATATTTGCGTTTGTCAAGCAAAAATTCAAAAAAAGTCTTATAATTTTAATATTGTTTTTAAACAATAAGTGTTATAAAAATTGTAATCATTGAAAGGTAGTAGGCGATTTGTGTGTAGTTGCTTTTCCAAAAGACGGTTAAAGCGACATAGATTACATAAATCAACAAGCCTGCTGCAAACAAGATGTTTATCAAAGAAAAGGCATATATAAGCACTGAAATGATGTGACCAAGAGCAATTCCTGCACCAGTAAACATTAAGAAACAACTTGTTATGTCAAATAGATTTGTTTTTCTTTTAAGTGCCAAAAGCAAGAATGTTACGGCAAGACCAACGGCTATGCCAATTAAAAATCCATATGCTGTTTCTTTTCCAAGATATAAAGCACAAAAACCAAGACAAACTGATGTAAGGAAAATTCCTATTGCATTCATAAGGCTGTTGTCACTTTTGGCAAGGTTGTGTTTTTTTTCTGATTCTTTCTCGTCTGCTTCCAAAGCAGGTGATTGTTTTGGTTTAAAAATTTCTTTCAAGTTTATAAGTGACAAAAATTGTGGGGCAACAGATAAAATAAGAAAAATTGAATATCCATAAAATGTTCCTTCATAGATTGCACATGAAAGAGCCAAAGCCAAAGTTCCAATCAAAGCCAAAGATTTCAGCAAAACACTTATTGGACTGTTTTTAAAGAAACATCCAACAGCAACCAAAATTATTATGCCAACAAGTGACAAAATGACTGGAATCAACATTAACATAAAAATATTATAAACAATTATTTACATTTTGTCCAATGAAAAAACAAAAAAGTGAACAGTTGAGTTAAATAAAATTTAAACTTAATCTATTCACAATTCTTTTATTGTTATTCGCTAAATTTACAGTTTTGGCATCTTGAAACTGTCTTTCAATGAAATTGTTTTGTTGAACACCATTCTTTCATTTGTTGTGTCTTTATCAACGCAATAATATCCTTTTCTGATAAATTGGAATTTATCTTCAACTTTGGCCGTCTTTAAAAAGTTTTCTGCAAGTGCAGTTGACTCTTTCAAAGAGTTAGGTGTCAGCATGTCATCAAGTTCAACTCCGTCTGCAAGTGCTTTAATTGGGTCAATGTATTCATCTTTAATCAAGTTTTCAAACTCTCTGATTGTCACTTCAAAACAATTGTCGGCAGAAACAAAATGTATGGTGCCTTTGCATTTAATTCCACTGTTGTCTTGTCCGCTTTTCGTATTTGGTAAATATTCGCATTCTAAGTGGTCTATTTCGCCGTTTTCAGCCATTACGACCTTATTGCACTTAATGATGTAAGCACCTTTCAAACGAACAATTCCGCCTTCAACAAGTCGATTATATTTTGGTGGTGGATTAAGTGAAAAGTCTTCTTTTTCAATGTAAATAATATTACTGAATGTTCCTTTATGTGTGCCAGCGTTTTCTGCATTTGGATTATTTTCGATTTCAATTTCTTCACTGCCTGTGTAATTGGTTATAATCACTTTAAGTGGATCAAGCACAACCATGGCACGGGTGGCAATCATGTTCAAATCATTTCGGATGTGAAAGTCCAGTGCAGAGAGTGGAATTATGGAATCTGATTTTGTTACGCCTGCACTTTTGATGAAATCTTTAATGCCTTGTGCAGTATAACCACGCCTTTTCATGCCAACAATAGTCAAGAAGCGTGGGTCATCCCAGCCAATCACTTTCTTTTCATTTACAAGTTGTTTTAAAAATCTTTTGCCAAGCAAGACATTTTCAAGATTAAGTCTGGCAAATTCAATTTGTCTTGGTGGATAAGGCTTTTTCCAGCATTTTTCCAAAACCCAATTATAAAGTGGGCGATGGTCTTCAAAACTCATGTCGCACAAACTGAAGGTTACACCTTCCAAAGCATCTTCAAGTGGATGAGCAAAGTCATACATTGGATAGATGCACCACTTGTCGCCAACGCGATAGTGATGAGTTCTTAAAACTCGGTAAATAACAGGGTCACGCATGTTCATGTTTGGATGAGCCATGTCAATTTTTGCACGCAAAACAACGCTTCCGTCTGCGAATTTTCCTGCTTTCATGTCACGGAACATTTGCAAACTTTCTTCTTTAGGTCTGTTTCGGTATGGGCTTTCTTTTCCTGCGGTGGTTAATGAGCCACGAGATTGAGAAATTTCTTCGGCAGATTGTTCGTCTACATAAGCGTTTCCACTTTGAATAAGTTCTTCCGCAAGTTGATAAATCTTGTCAAAATATGCTTCACTGGCATAGATAAGTGACTTAGGTTGATAGCCAAGCCATTTAAGGTCAGACATATAACTGTTTGCAAAATCTCCATCTTCTTTGCTTGGGTTAGTGTCGTCCATGCGAAGATAGGTGAAGCCATTATATTTTTTTGCTGTTTCAAAATTAATGGTGATGGCTTTGATGTGCCCTATGTGCCAATAGCCACTTGGTTCTGGTGGGAAGCGGGTGATAACTTCTTTGGCTTTTCCGCTTTCAAGGTCTTTGTTTATTTCTTCTTCAATGAAATTTGATGGTTCAATTTTAAACATAAAAATTCTCCTGTTTACATTTTAAAATTTAAACAATTTTTTGTCAATTGATGACATTAATGTTGTTGCAATTTTTCTCGTAATTTTGTTTTAATTCTTGTCAAACTGTTGTCAATGCTTTTGCTTGTTACGTTTAAAGTTTGAGAGATTTCTTTGTATGAATAACCTTGCAAATAAAGTTTTAAAACTTTCAATTCAAGTTCGGAAAGGGATGACTTAATTTTTTGTTTTAAGTCGGCAAGATTTTCTCTGTGTATAACTTTTTCCGCAGGTGTTATGTCCAGCACAAGTTCGATTGGAAGAAAGTCCATGTTTTCATTTAATGTGTCATAACTTTGCAAAGAAACTGCGTTTGAAAGGGGACTGTTTTTATTTGTGTTTGCCTTTTTGATTGCTGTTTGAATTTGGTGTTTAATGCAAATTATGGCAAAGGTTTTGAAAGATGCGTTTTTTTGGTCAGAATAATTTTTAATTGCTTTATAAAGTCCAATCATTCCTTCTTGAATTATGTCTTCAATGTCGCCACCGACAAGAAAATAGCCACGACTGATTTTTACAACAAGATCTTTATATCTTGTCAAAAGTTCATTTTCAGCCTGTTCGTCGCCTGTGCTTATTTGTTTAATAAGTTCTTCGTCTGTGTTCATTTTTTCCTTTTTTAAGCCAAAATAATTGATTTTTTGGCGGTTTTTACGAGTTTTTCTTTATTTTTTTAAATTTTGTCTGACAATTTCGTAAATCACAACCGCAGTTGCTACACTTGCATTTAAAGAATTTACACTGCCATAAAGTGGTAAGGTGACAATTCCGTCACAATAGGTCTTAAGTGATTGCTTGACACCGTTTCCTTCACTGCCAACGACAACTCCGATTGGCCCAGTAAGATTTTGATTATAAAGAAGTTCTCCGCCAGTTTCAGCAGCGTAAATCCAAAGCCCAGCATCTTTTAAAGTGTCAATTGCATTTTTCAAGTTTGTTACTCTGGCGATTTTCATGTTGGAAATTGCGCCAGCACTTGTTCTGACAACAGTTTCATTAACTTGGCAAGCACGCACTTTTGGAATGATTATTCCGTCCACTCCTGCACATTCGCAAGTGCGGATAATTGCGCCCAAGTTGTGTGGGTCTTCAATGCCGTCTAAAAGCACAACAAAAGGTGAATGTTCTTTATCTTTTGCGTTTTGCAAAATGTCTTCCACACTGCAATAATCAAACTCCACGGTTTCGGCAATATAGCCTTGATGGTGCTGAGTGACACTCATTTTGTCCAAAATGTTTTTTGGCAAAAATTCCACTTTAATTTGGTTTTTTCTTGCAAGCGAAATGACATCATCTTTGCGTGTGATAAAGTTTTTGTCAACAAAGATTTTGTTGATTGTTTTGTCATTTTTAATTGCTTCGATTACTTGGTTTTTCCCTTCAATGTTCATAATTGTTTTCCTTTAAATTTTTAAAAATAAGTTCTTATTTTCTTGCCTATCTTTTAATTTCCAATTGAAATTTCCAAAAATTTGTTTAATCTTTCAGTTTGCTGTGTAAGAAACAAAAATCCAATAAGTGCTTCAAATGAAGTGGCTTTTTTGTAAGTTTCTTCATCAAAATTTTTTGCACTATGTTTTGGATGACTGTTTCTTGCTCGGCGAATAATGTTTTTTTCTTCATCACTTAAACTTGGCAAAATTTTTTCTAAGGTTTCAGCCTGAGCCTGTGCATTGCAAAATTTTTTTGCTGTGTTGTGATAGTTTTTTTGTGTGTTTGCTTGTCCTTTCAAAACTTCTTTGCGAACAAAAGCAGTGTGAACAGCATCTCCCATGAAAGCCAAGGCAAGCGGTGACAGTTTTTCATAATCGTTCATGTTGACTCCATTAGTTGTTAAAGCGGAAAAGAATGACATCTCCGTCTTTCACGACATATTCTTTACCTTCCATTCTTACTTTGCCTTTTTCTTTGGCTTTTAAGAAAGAGCCTGCTTCAATAAGATCATTATAACTTACAATTTCTGCTTTAATAAAGCCTTTTTCAAAATCACTGTGAATTTTTCCTGCAGCGGCAGGTGCTTTTGTGCCTTTGTTGATTGTCCAAGCACGAACTTCTTTTTCGCCTGCTGTAAGATAACTTTGAAGTCCCAAAAGGTCATAACTTGCCACAACAAGTTTCTCAAGTCCACTTTCGGTTATTCCAAGTTCTTCTTTAAACATGTCACGGTCTTCTTTGTCCAGACCAACAAGTTCTT
Organism: uncultured Eubacteriales bacterium; assembly: GCA_949878485.1. Lineage (GTDB taxonomy): Bacteria > Bacillota > Clostridia > Christensenellales > UBA1242 > Caccovivens. The sequence continues at coordinate 95,846 of CATLAM010000002.1, read as the reverse complement.
CTTCAATTTTGGCAGATAAAACAACCACCTTAGATTTTTCACTTTCGGCAATTTCTTTTACTTGTTTAACAAATTGATTTTCAGTTTTTCCAATTTCATCTTCGGAAATGTTTGCCACAAAAATTACAGGTTTGGCAGATAGAAGAGCAAAATTTTTCAAAAGTTTTTGTTCTTCATCTGAAAAGTCTAAGCATCTTGCTTGTTTTCCAACTTCCAAAGTTTCTTTAATTTTGGTCAGCATGTTTACTGTCAAAACAAGTGATTTATCACCAGTTTGTTTGGCGAGTTTGGCATTTTTATCCAAAATTTTTGTCACTTGTTCAAGGTCAGCAAGGGCAAGTTCCATTTCAATTGTTTCAATATCTCTTTTTGGATCAATTGAACCGCTGACATGAATGATTTTTTCATTTTCAAAACAACGCACAACATGCACAATGGCATCAACTTCGCGGATGTGACTTAAAAACTTGTTTCCAAGTCCTTCGCCATGGCTTGCACCTGCAACCAGACCTGCAATGTCAACAAATTCAATGCTTGCTGGTGTGATTTTTTGTGTGTTATACATCTTTCCCAAAACTTGCAATCTTTCATCAGGAACATCCACAACGCCAATGTTTGGTTCAATGGTGCAGAAAGGATAGTTTGCACTTTCTGCTCCTGCCTCTGTAATGGCGTTAAAAAGTGAACTTTTGCCGACATTTGGCAATCCAACAATACCTATTTTCATATAAACTCCATTTATTTAATAATACTTTATATATAATAACACAATTTAAGTGGTTTCGTCCACATATTTAAACAAATTTTTGAAAAACAAAAAAGAGAGATTAGTTGCTTACTTTTGAAACTAGCGGAAAAACAAGAGAAATCTAAACCAAAACAATGGACTAGGTTTTCTTTTTTGTGCTTACACTCTCTTAACCAGCAAAAAAACGAATATTTCTGCCGTTGTCAAGGTTGCTAACAGCATGCACTTTAACCTTGACAACAAAGAATATTCGTTTACACTAGAATAATAGAGAGAAGAAAACAAAAGCAAAAGAGCGGTCTGCGTTACGCTCCGCCAGCAACCGCTCTTTTGTCTTCTTTAACCAAAATTTGTTGCGTAGGCGTGTGCTTGTCTGGCGAGGCGAAACCGAGCCACTTGTATTAACCAAGCACACGCCTAAATGCCAAAATAAAATATTTTAAATTTTTTAATACAATTTCAAAGATAATATGATATAATTATTATATGAATAATAAAGAAATAACAAAAAAGGCACATAATGCAATAGCCAAACAATATTATGAAGCTTATAAAGATGATAAATCAGATTTAATATATTTTGATAAATTTTTATCATTATGTAAAAATAAAATTTTGGATTTAGGCTGCGGAATGGGTCATTACTCAAACTACATGTTCAATAAAGGTTTTAAAGTTACTGGTATTGACTTTTCGTCATCTATGATAAAAATTGCAAAAAACCTTAATAATAAAATCGAATTTATAAAACATGATATATGTAATTTAAATATAATTAAAAATAGAAAGTTCGATGGAATTGTTATGGCTTATGTGTTGCAGCACTTGTCTAAAAATGAAGTTTTACATTTATTTGAAGAACTAAACTCTATTGTTTATGAAGACACAAAATTATTATTATTTTTAAGACAAGGAAACTCTGTGATTAAAGAAGTAGAACCAATGAATCCAAAATATAGTTATATAATAAATGAATATTCAAAAAATGAAATTTCAAACATTTTAGATTTAAATGGGTGGAAGGTTTTGGAACTTATTGACAAAGACCCAGTTGATGATCCAAATTCCTTAGCCCCAGACACATTAGTTGTTATTGCTGAAAGAAAAATTTAAATTAGTTAAAATGTAATTTAAATTTAGAATAAAAATTTTGTTATAAAATCAAAAATGCTTTATCCTATCTTGATAAAGCATTTTTTTGCTAGTTTCAAAATTTATAATTCTTTAATTCTCTCTTTTATTTGTTATCTTGCGCGCCCTTCACTTTTAACTTCAACCTTGGAAGCATCACCTTTATAATTTTTATTTGTCATTTCTGCGGCATCATATTCAGGTCGGTTATTATGATTATAGAATGATTCTGTTCCAGAATGCAAATTTCCTTTTTCGTCGGTGTATTCATTTCTTAAATCTAAGTCGTAAGCAGTTCCGTTGTTATATAAAGTTGTTCCTTCTTGAATTATATTGCTTGCTTTATTTCTAAGTTTTTTAAGTTGTTTTTCACGCTGTTTCTTTCTTCTTTTAAGTTCTTTAAAATTGTTGTAATCTTGGTCAAAGACTTTTCTTTGCTGACTTTCAAGTTCTTCGGCTTCTTCTCTAAGTTTTTTCTGTTGTTTGGCATTTTTTTGAAGATTGATTTCTTCTTGTTTAGCAATTAAGTCTTGTTGAAGTTTAACTATGTCTTGAATTTGTTTTTGAGTAAATCCACACTTATCTTTAATTTGCAATGGATTGCCATTTTTGTCTATTGGATTGCCATTTGCATCAAAAGTGATGTCTTTCAAGTCAACAGGTTTTCCGTTTGCATCAACGATGTTTACGGAATTGCCATTTAAGCCCAACAATTTGTCGCAGTTTATTTTTCCAGATTTTTCATTGACATTTCCAGCACGCTTTAAAATTTCTTCCATCTTTGCGTCAAAGTCTTTAATCTGTCTGTCTTTTTCCACAATTTTAGAACGAGTTTTAACAATGTCATTGTGAACATCTAAAGCATCGCGATCCCTTGGACCAAATGCTTTTACAACAGCGGCAAGAAGTCCAGAATCTTTCAAGACAACCGCTGCGAAGCAAACACCTGTTACAATAAGGAAGAATGGGACTATAATGCCAAGAAGCATTGCTAACATACCAACCCCGATGAGTCCAAGAGAAGAAATATATTCATTTACTGTTTTCTCTTTTCTTTTTGGAAGTTTTGGCATTTCATATTCTGGTTCTTTTTTCTCAGGTGGTTGCTCTTTTTCAATGATTTCTTTTTGGGAGTCATTTTTAAGTTTAGCCACATTATCCCAATTTATTTGATAAGATTTTTCACCACCAATTGAATATAATGGTTGATATTCTCTTCCAGCAGTTTTTGGATGTTCTGGATCTTCATCTCCTTCTTGAACATTTTTCACAATTTGAATGGTTTTTTCACCTGTTACAGGGTCGGTGTCAATTTGACGATAACCTTGAACAGCAATTTGTTGTTTATCTGTGGATGAAATAAATTCGTTTAAATGGAAGTTTCCTTTAGAGTTTTCTTTCATTTCTTCAAAAGCAGAAATTAAATTTTGACTTGTTTCATCTGTTAAATCAACATTTCCAACTTCAACACGAATGCTTTCACTGTTGTTTTGATTTTTTCTTTCGCCTAAATATAAACCAGTTGAAAGGACTTTTCCTGCTTCGTCAAACATGGCTTCCATGTTTAAATGGGTGATTTTAGAGAATTTAGGAGCAAGTTTTGCAGCACCTTTTGGTGAATCCAAGTCTGCATAAAGTTCTGGCACTTTTCCCTTTTCTTGTCTGAAAACAAAGTTTTGAATGGAATCTCCAACCTTAACAGGAAGGGAATATAATGTAAGATTTTCATTATATTTAAGAATAACTGGTTCGTTTTTGGCAGAAAATCCCGCTTTAAAGCGTGCTTGTTGAATTGCCATAACTTGAAGTTCATCTTTAATTTTTCCGTCTTTTAAATTCAGATTTTCATTGTTTTCAGCGTCATTTAAAATTGAAGAATTAAATGTGAAATCAAGTGGTTGTTTGTCCATTCTTTGTCTTGCAATTTGTCTGCCGTTGCTTATCATATAGCCAGCACCTGTGATGTCGATTGCAAGTGTTTTACCTGCGGCTTTAATTTCAACACCTTGAATTTTCAAGTCGTCTGAAATAAGAATTTTGTCAACATCAAACTTTACTTTTCCTTCTTCGGCGGTAAGTTTGCTTAAATCCAAATCAAAGTCTTGATTGTTGGTTGTTTTATAATCGGCAATCATTTGTTGTAACAAATTCACATCAAAATCCATGGAATAAGTTGTGTTGCCATTTTTAACTGTTCTTGTGAAACTGATGGTTTCTCCGCCGAGTTTAGGGTCGGTGACAGAAATGATTTTTTCTTCACTTGGATTTGCAGGAGCGGTTTTATTTACGCCTGCATTAACATCTTTGTCGTTTATTAAAGTGATTTTCTGAGCGGCATCTTTTTCAAAACCAAATTTTTCATCCATTGTAAGAGAGATTGAAGTAGTTCCATTTTTGTCAAATTCAAGTTTTTGACCTTTTCGAGTGTCATAAGAAATTTTTGGTTGGTATATGTAATCTTTTGCTTCTTGCACTTCTTCTTCAACATAATCGTTGATGTTATTACGCAAGTTGGCAATGGTGTTTGTGCCTTTAATTGTGTTTGTGTTGGTTTTACCGCGTGAGTGAATTTCCATGAAATCTTTCACAGTTGTCCCAGCAGGAAGTGGATTAGGCAATACTGAAAAATATTCTCCTGTTCCTTTTTGTCTGTAACCAATGATTTCGGATTTTAATTGGTTGAATGGAAATCCGCCATAACCGTCAGCACCAACATGAACATTGTCAAGAAAATCAATTATGCCATTTTTTGCAAAACTTTCGTAAGCAAGGTTTGGAATGTTTAAACGAACTTTGTTATTGTCAGATTTAATGCCTAAATAAAGCCCAAAACCTTCTGCTTTTCCTTTTTCGCCAGCATTTTTTGCACTTTCAACACTTTTTGCTTCAATTCCAATTTCTGTTATTTCATAGAATTTTGGGGCAAGGTCAGCACCAATTTTTGTTCCTTGTTTTGGTGCTCTCATATCAAGGAAAATGCAAGGCTTTGCATCTTTATCGCGAATTACAGTAAGATAATATGGCTCTGCCAAACCTTCTTCATAGACAGGGACAGAGTTTACTTGAATTTCTTTGTTTGCACCAAATGTTCGGCTGATAACAACATTTTTATTATTTTCATCTGCTTTTTCTGCTTTTTGTCTTTCTTGCAAAATGGATAAAACCATAATGTTTTCGGCAATTCGACCTTCCATTTTTACACTTGGCAGTGGGGGATCAATCAGGATGCCTTCATCGTCAACAACTGGGTTTACAGTTGATGCTTCATGCAAAAATTGTGGATTTACAGAAACATCAAGTGGTCTTGTTCCAGCACTTAGGAAAGCGACTTCTTCGTGTGTTTTCTGTTTTCCTTTTTCGTCAAGAATTGGAGATCCATCTTCATTAAACATTTTTTCAGAACTTTCAATTTTCATGCCAGCGGCATCAAAAGAAATGGAAACTGTTTTGCCGTCTCCTATGTTTATTTCAGCACCCTGAAGTTCGTTGCTGTCAGACATTTTAATAGTTTGTGGATTGAAAATATTTCCAGTTAAAGGAAATTTTTTGCCAGTTCTTAACTCATAGTTTTTCAAGCAAGTTTGCAAAGATGTGTCATCAATGTGAAGTTGATAAGCAGTTCCATTTTTTGTGACAGATGCAAAAACGATGTTTTCAGATGGTTTTTCTGGATTTTGTTTATAAATTGAAAGTAACGTTCTTCCAAGTTGATCATCTGAAATTGTTTGGTCTGTTAATGTTATTTTTTGAGAAGCCCCATTTTCAAAATGACCGCCACTGATTCCTATGTTCATGGAAATGGAATTGTCGTTTTGATCAATATGAGGTGCTTCAATTCCTGTATGTCCATTGAAAGAAACTTTGGATTGTTCGCCCAAAACCTTTCCTTTTGGTTTTTCAGTTTCAGCAGTTTTTTCTGTTGTTTGATTTACAGCAGTTTGATTTACAGGTTGCGATTTTTTTTCTTGTTCGATTACAGGGAAAACAGTTGGTTTAATTCTTCCATATTCCAATTTATCTTTATAAACATTCGATGGCTCAATAGGTAAGTTATTCTGAAACTTATTAAGTTCCACACTTAAATGGTCAACAGGATTTTCTGCGGTTGGAGTGAATTTGTAAGGGAGATAACTTTTGGCAGTTTTTGTCATGTCTTTAAAATCTGGGTAATATTCAATTTCCACAAATTTTGTGCCGTCTGGTTGAGTTATAGGATTTAAGTTTTTTACTGTTACATATTTAAACTCTTTGGTTTCATCATTGAGCAAAGCAAGATCAATAAAAGTTTGACCATTTTTATAAACCCTTTTCTGAATAAAAAGGTTAGTATCGTTTTCATTTTCAGTTGTGTAAGAAAGATTATATCCATAAGCAGTAAATGGATTTTTAACATCTTTGATATATTCTGTTATTTCAACACAAGGAAAAACTGGTTTTTTATCTTCAAGGCTAAATGCTTCTCCTTGAGGAATCGCTTCATTTTTGTTGCCGAAAATTGCCATTGTTGTCCTCCTAATTTACATATAAAAAATTATATCATAATTTTAAGCGGTTGTCAATGATTGTCTAAAATTTGTAAAATTTGATTTTAATTGTCAGAATTATTATTATTTTTATAAAAATAAGGGATTTTATCAACAAAAAGTTGTGTTTTTTTATGATTTTTGTTATTATTGTAATAATTGTTTTAACCAAGTTAGAATTAAACAGGAGAAGTAAATGGGACTTTTTGGAAACGAAAATAAATCACAAGTTAAAAAATTAAGTAAGATTGCAGATAAAGTAATTGAATTGGAAGAAAAATATAAGCCATATTCAGATAAACAGTTGCAAGATTGCACAGAAGATTTTAAAAAGCGTTATCAAGCGGGCGAAAGTTTAATGGATATGTTGCCAGAAGCATTTGCTGTAATGCGTGAAGCATCTTCAAGGGTGCTTAATATGCGTCATTTTTACACTCAAATTCTTGGCGGAATTGCTTTGCATCAAGGGCGTATTGCGGAAATGTCAACCGGTGAAGGTAAAACTTTGGTGGCAACACTTCCTGCCTATTTAAACGCCATTTCTGGACTTGGAGTTCATGTTGTTACAGTCAACGAATATTTGGCTAAGCGTGACGCTGAGTGGATGGGCAAAGTTTACAGATTTTTGGGGCTTACCGTTGGCGTCATTGTTTCTGGCATGGACGAAAAAGCAAAGCGTCAAGCATATAATTGTGACATTTCTTATTGCACCAACAATGAACTTGGTTTTGACTATCTTCGTGACAACATGGCAATCACAAAAGAACAACGCGTTCAACGCGGACACAATTTTGCCATTGTGGATGAAGTGGACTCTATTTTGATTGATGAAGCAAGAACACCACTTATCATTTCGGGACGCGGAATGAAGTCAAGTGACAACTATATCAAGGCACAAAAGTTTGCCAAAACTTTAAAGCCAGACGACTATGAAAAAGACGAAAAAACTAAGGCACTCAACTTGACAGACAGCGGTGTTGCCAAAGCGGAAAGATTTTATGGCACAGACAACCTTTCAAATGTGGAGAACTTGGAAATCAACCACTACATCAACAACGCTTTGAAAGCCAATTTCATTATGAATTTGAATGATAACTACATCGTTAAAGACGGCGAAGTTGTCATTGTCGATGAATTTACTGGAAGAACTATGCCAGGAAGAAGATATAACGATGGTTTGCATCAAGCGATTGAAGCCAAAGAAGGCGTGGAAATTAAAGATGAAAACAAGACCATGGCAACAATCACTTTCCAAAATTTCTTCAGAATTTATAACAAACTTTCGGGCATGACAGGAACAGCTAAGACTGAAGAAGGAGAATTCCGTGCAATTTACAAATTGGATGTTGTCACAATTCCAACAAACCGTCCAAACATCAGAATTGACGAGCCAGACATTGTTTTCACAACAGTGAATGGCAAAACCAAGGCAATCATTGAAGAAATCAAGCGTCATCACGAAATTGGACAACCAATATTGGTTGGCACTATCACGATTGAAAAGAGTGAACAACTTTCAAAAGCCTTGAAAGAAAACAAAATTCCACACACCGTTTTAAATGCCAAAAACCATGAAATGGAAAGTCAGATTGTCGCTCAAGCGGGCAGAAAAGGGGCGGTTACCATTGCCACCAACATGGCTGGTCGTGGAACAGACATTTTGCTGGGCGGAAACCCAGAATTTATGGCTAAAAAGCAGATGAAAGATGAAAATTTCACTGATGAACAAATCTCTTATGCCACTGCTTTCAACACTGTTGACGACAAAGATATGAATAAGGCAAGAAGCCGTTACAACGAACTTTACAGCCAGTTTAAAAAGGTTACAGACGCTGAAAAAGAAGAAGTTGTCAAAGTTGGTGGACTTCACATTGTCGGCACTGAAAGACACGAATCAAGACGTATTGACAACCAGTTGCGTGGTCGTGCTTCTCGTCAAGGTGACCCAGGGTCAAGCGTGTTTTTCTTGTCACTTGAAGATGATTTAATTCGAATTTTTGGTGGGGACAAAATCAAAAGAGTTGCACAGTTTTTCCGTTTGGAAGAAGACACTCCAATTCAACTTAAAATTCTTTCAAGACAGATTGAAAGCGCTCAGAAAAAAATTGAAATGCAAAACTTTGCCATCAGAAAAACCGTTCTTCAATTTGACGATGTCATGAACGCTCAAAGAGAAGTAATTTATAAAGAAAGAAACAAGGTTTTGGACGGCTTGGAAGTGCATGACCAAATTATGAAGATGTTTCCAGATGTCATTGCTTCTGTTGCTGCAAAATGTGTTTCAGACGAAAAACCTTATTTTGAATGGGATTTTGCAAAGATTAATCAAGAATTTGAACGCGGACTTTTGGAAAAAGGTCAAAATGCCATTACAGAAAAATTTTGTGAAGGCTTTGACAGCGAAGATTTGGAACACGCCGTTTTCAAACTTGTGCAAAAGCGTTATGCACAAAGACAAGCAGAAGCCGAAAAATATGGCATTGACTTTGAAAAGATTGAAAAATTTGTGCTTTTAAAGGTTGTTGACACCAATTGGATGAACCATATTGACGATATGCAGACCATGAAAAACGAAATTTTTGCAAGGGGATTTGGTAATCAAGATCCAGTTTTGGCTTATAAAAAAGACAGTTATGAAATGTTTGACAACATGATTGAAAAAATCAGAGAAATTGCCTGCACTGTTCTTTTAAACACCAGCATTGAAATCAGACAACCAACTCCACCACCACAATCAAAGATGCAAGAAGCAAGAGTATATGACCCTGCAATGTCAAAACCACAAGTTGTGGAAACTCAACCAATTCAAAAGACAGATGTCCGCACAGAAAGAAAGGTCGGCAGAAATGAGCCTTGTCCATGCGGAAGCGGGAAGAAGTATAAAAATTGTTGTGGAAAAGAATCTTAAGTGAATAGTGAATAATGAAGAGTTTTAGGTTTTTCCTTAACTCTTCTTTTTAGTCGTTATTATTTTGAAATTTGTGAAGGAAAACGAATGAAAAGTATTGATATAGTGAAACTTATAAATGAAAAACCATATTTAAAATATAATCTTAAAAAAGGTATGTATGGGATTGTTGTAAAAATTGAAAAAAATTTTTAAAGATTATGTTTTTTTATCCGCACAGTCTTTGTGATTAGGTAGTAGTTAATGTTAAATCGAAAGATTTGTCTTTGGAAGAACAAGAGTTGCCAGAGAATATTAAAAAACAAATTTTAAAAAATTTAAAAAAATACCTTTCAAAAAGTAAAGATGTATTACAACCTTTGAAAATTAAGGCTTATGACAGAGTAGAACTTATGGTTGAAAAAGAAAAATATGCTAAATTTGGTATTCATAAAGGTGATCAAGGTTGCGTAATGGGGGATTATGCAGTCAAAAATTGCATCGAAGTTGATTTTTCTGGTATAAGTGAAAATGGTGATTTTTATGGTTATTGCATTTTAGTTAATATTGATGATTTAAAAAAAATATAGAAATGAAAAACTGATTATTAGTCAGAATTGAATTATTTTACAGTAAACTTTGTTAAAGTCTTAATATAAGGAGTTTATATGAAACCAATTATTAAGATTTTAAAAATAAAGAAATTTATAATTGACAAAAAATTAAATATTAATAAGTTTTGTAAGTTATGTGGAATTTCTGTTTCAACTTATTATTATATTATGAAAAAAGAAAGATGCAATTTTCTTACTTTAATAAAAATTGCTGATGCAACAGGTTTATCTTGTGATGAATTAGTAGTATATTTTCGTAAAATTAAAAACTAATTATATTTTTTAATAATTTCATCTAAAATTTTATTTGAAAGATCGTCAACATGTTCTGTTTTAAAATGTTGATTGAGAATATCTACTAATTTTGGATTGTTCCATAAAAATTTGTTTCTCATATACGCACAAATCCCAAAGTGTTTTGAAAAAACATCTAAATATGGAACTTTTTCCATATCAAAATGTTTTTCTAAATCTTCTTTAATTTTTTGTAATGTTTCTTCAACTATTGTCATATTTACTCCTACCTAACTACATATAGCATAAATTTTAAAATATATCAACAAAATGCTAAACTTAGCAGTAAAAATATTTTTATTTTTCATATACTAACGCCGAAAAGGAGTTTAGGATATGAAATTACAAGATGCAATAATTTTGCGTATAGAGCAACTTTGTTTAGAAAGAAATATGACAAAATATGATTTATCTCAAAAGAGTGGTATTCCACAAAGCACTCTTACATCTATCAAAAAGAAGAGAAGTAACTCTGCTAAAATTATTACTCTTTACTGGATTTGTGAAGGTTTTGAAATGAGTATAGAATAATTTTTTGCTTCTCCTTTATTTAAAAGAGATAATATTATGGAATAAAAATTCCACAACTTATCACTGTTCACTCTTCACTTTTAACTTGTTATATATATTATATAAAAAATGCTTGACAAGGCGGTTTTTATTGTGTTATATTGAAAACGCAGTAAAAATACTGTCCTTGTCCTTATTTTGTTAAGGACCATTAGTCCAAAAGGAGGTAGTTAAGATGAATAAGTATGAACTTATGTTTATCATTTCAAGCGATGCCAGCGATGAAAAGAAAGAAGCCCTTATTGCTAAATTTAAGGCTTACATCGAAGAACGCAAAGGCACTGTTGACGGAATTGATAAAATCGGAATGAAAAAGTTGGCATACCCAATCAACTTCAAAAACGAAGGTTACTATGTTTTAATGAACATCACTTTCAGCCCTGAAGAAGTTGACGCTATGAACAAACTTATGACCATCACTGATGGCATTGTTCGTCAAATGTTTGTAAGAAAGTAAGAAAATTTGATAAACAAAAAAGGCTTTTGCCTTAGGAGAAAATTATGAATAAAGTTGTTTTAATTGGAAATTTGACAAGAGATCCAGAACTTCAAACCACAAACAGTGGCGTTTCTGTTTGCAGATTTTCACTTGCTGTTGCAAGAAGATTTGCAAATTCTGAAGGGGAAAGAGAAGCAGATTTCATTAACATTGTTGTTTGGAGAAATCAAGCAGAAAATTGTCATAAATATCTTAAAAAAGGCTCTAAGTGTGCTGTTGTTGGAAGAATCCAAACATCATCTTATGATGCAGCAGATGGCTCTAAGAGATATACAACCGATGTTGTTGCAGATGAAGTAGAATTCATCAGCACAAGAAATGGCGGAGATAACAGTGAAAGCGGTTTCACTCCTTCTGACGAAGGCAAAGTTTCTTCACCAAAGCAAACTGCAGAACTTGAAGAAATTGATGACGATTCTCTTCCTTTCTAAGTTTGAAATCTTAAAAATTTTAATAGGAGAAAAAAATGAGCGAAACAGTTAAGACCGAAGAAAAGGTCGTTAAAAAATATCGTAAACCTGCAAAGAAAAAAGTTTGTGCTTTTTGTGTTGCTGGGGAAAAGACTATTGACTATAAAGACATAGCAAAAATCAGAAAATACATTACTGAAAAAGGCAAAATTTTGCCAAGACGCCAAACAGGTGTTTGCTCTTACCACCAAAGAGAACTTGCAAATGCAATTAAGAGAGCAAGAAATATGGCACTTCTTCCTTATGTTGGAGATTAAAAGGAGTTTATAATGAGAAAAGGAATACACCCAGATTATCATGAAGTAACTGTTTCTTGTGCTTGCGGAAACACTTTTAAGACTGGCTCTTGCGTTAAGGGAGACACTCTTAAAATTGATATTTGCAACAAATGCCATCCTTTCTACACAGGAAAGAAGAAGGTTGTTGACGCCAGCGGAACTGTTGAAAACTTCAAGAAAAAATATAATCTTGACTAATTTATTTAAAATTAAAAAAAGACGACCGATTTGGTCATCTTTTTTTATTGTCTTATGAGTTTACAGCATTTAAGCCAAACTTGTTTTCTTTTTTATAATTGTTATATGCACTTTGGCTTTTTTCGACTTCATTGAGTTTGATTGGATTTGCTTCATTTATGTAAGAGCCAATATATTGATCTGTTGCCAAAACCAACATTTCATTAAAAATTCGTTGAAATTTTCTTTCATCAAAACTTTTTTTGCGTTTGTGAGTTTTCTTTAAATTTTCAAGTTTTTGTTTTCTTTGGCTGTTTACTTTGTTGACTGTGCCTTCAATAATTCTGTCTGCGTTTTCATAGGTTATTTTTAAAATTGCAGGAATAGCCAGAAGTTGCCTTGACAAATTTTTTGAATTTAAATCTTTTATTTTTGAAGAATTTAATTGTCTGCTTACTGCCGAGTAAATATAATCTGAGTTGGCAGTTGTAATTTTTTCTATAAGTGCAGTTATTATGTCGTTTTCGTCGATTGCTTTTAACTTGCTGTGAATTTCAAAGGTAAGGGCAGGCTGTTTGTTGTTTTTTCTGGGACTGCTGATTTTATATTCTTGTAAGTTTTTAAAACTTTCAATTTCAAAGCCCATAAAAGTCCCGTCTGTAAACACACCTTTGAAATCTCTTCCATAATTGTTTGTTTTTGTGATTGCATCTTGCAAATAGTTTACTATTGGCATGGTTTTCTCCTATTTATTTTCTCCAAGTCCGCCACGGCCAGCATCAGGTTTCTTTACTTGTGTATATATTTTGTTTGGTGTATTATTTTGGGGATTTATCATAATTTTATTAGTAATTTTTATTGGTTTTTCTGGTAATAAGTTATTGCATTTGTCTGCCATTAACTCCATATATTCATTTGCTGTGTTTTCAAACAAAGAATAAAACAAGATTTGACTGATTTCAGGGTAATGTGTTTTCAAACATTCTGCAACATTAGTTTTGGTTGATTTAATATGCTCATAGATTTCATTTTGTGTTTCTTCAATAAGTTCTTTGCCATAAAACATATGCAATGAGTTTGGAGCAGAGTTTAAAAGAGGAATCAAAGCAAGTTTTGGCAGATTTGAAACAAATTTTATTTGGTTTGTGGCTAAAAGTTCCAATCTTTCAAATGTTTTTAAAAGCAAAAATTTTGCGTTGTCAACAGCCAATTGTTTTACAACATAATTATTTAAATCTTTTTCTGGCATGTTCATGAATTCTTCAAGACTGTCCGTTTTAAATTGAATTAATATTTTTTCATTAGGTGTTGAATTTTTTAAAATATTCAATTCTTTTTCAGGTTTATAAATGTTATAGATGTTGTTTAATACATCTAATTTAATGTTATAACCCATAAAAATTCCATCTTGGATTTGCCAAGTTATAAAATTTGTTTTTAAATTCAGCGGGCTTCTGCTTTCGCTTTTTTTAACAACAATGTCTTTTATTAATGTTGATTTGTTTTCATTTAAATTCATAAAAACTCCTTTTTATAGTTTTATTATAATATAAAATCTTTTAATTGTCAAGATTTGGCAGGTTTAAAGTTATTTTTATTTGTTTTTGGAAATAATTTTTGCATGGATAGATTTGTTTTTCCAACTTCAAATGGTGTTGTTGTAACAAGTGCAGATAAAAAAGTTTTGACGGCGACAAATTGCCAAGGCGAAAAAAAATTGAAAAGTGCTTTAACCAAAAACAAAATTGTGTTTTGGCATTTCCCTTTCATAAGGGGATTGCAAGTTTTTTTCTGCGGGCTTTTGGCTTTTTTTGATGCTTTTATTATGAATATTGATTTGTGTGACAATTCCAAAATCAAAAAAGACAACAAATATTATATGCAAAAACTGATTGTGTTGTGTGCGGTTTTGCTTTCTGCCTGTGTTTTTTCTTTCTTCATTTTGGGAAGTTTTCCAAACAAATTGGCAGTTTGGATTATCGGACTTTTTGGAAATCCCTTTTTAAGAAATATGCTTGTTGCAAGTTTTAAGATTTTGTTTTTTGTTTTATCTTTGCTTTTACTTAGGTGCTTTGCAAGTGCAAATGAGTGTTTCAGGTTTAACAGAGCGTGTGATAAATTGCAATCAGAACAAATTTTAAATAGAACTAAAAAGAAACAGCCTGTAAATTTAAAATCTAAAGCCAAACAAAAACAAATTAAGAAAAACAGCGTAAAAATTGAAATGTTTGTGCCAAATTTCTTGAATTATCTGATTTTTGTTTTTCTTTTGGATGTAACTGTGGTAACATTATGTGGAGCAAGTTTTGGTTTTTGGTTTAATCTGGCTTTTTCTGTGGCACTTGTCATTGTTTGTGCAAGTGTTGGTTATGAAATTGCTTGGATTGTTGAAAATGTTGTTTGGCTTAGATGGCTCAGGTTTGTAACAGGGGCTTTGGTGTTTGCCAAACCATCAAGAACTCATACTGAAACAGTCAGTGTTGCTGTGACAGAACTTGGCTTGCTTATTTCACAAAAGGACAGGGAACTGGTGAAAGACGAAAACAAAAAGGCTTTTTCTGTGGTTTATAATGAAGTCAGAAACAAACTTATTTCTGCTGGCATCAACGATAAAAGTGATGCTGACTGGCTTATTGCCACAATTTTGGGGAAAAATCGTGCTGAAATAAAACTTACTCCTTTTGTGACTGACAAACAAGAACAAGACATTTTGCGTGCAACAGACAGACGTGCAAAAGGGGAAAGTTTGGATAACATTTTTGGTTGGACAGAATTTTATGGTCTTAGATTTGATGTCAACAAGAAAGTGCTTACTCCAAGAATGGAAACAGAAATTTTGGTGGAACAAGTTTTGAAAGCAGAAAAGGAATTCAAGAAAGCAAAAATTCTTGACCTTGGCACAGGGTCTGGGGCGATTGCTGTTGCTTTGGCAAAAAATTGTGATGCCACCATTACTGCGATTGATGTCAGCAAAACAGCACTGGCAACAGCACAGTCAAATGCCAAGAAAAACGATGTTAAAGTGGAATTTTTGCATTCAAATTTGTTTGAAAACTTGAAATGGCGACAAAGATTTGATATAATAGTGTCAAATCCGCCATACATTAAAACTGCTGACATTGAAAAACTTGACAAGAATGTCAAAGATTGTGATCCACATTTGGCACTTGATGGTGGCGAAGATGGTCTGGATTTCTATCGTGAAATTTCAAAGAAAGCAGGCAAGAGATTAAATTCTGGCGGACTACTTTTTTATGAAGTAGGTAAAGGTCAAGCAACTGCAGTAAAGAAGATTATGAAAGAATGCGGATTTGATGAAATTAAAACAATAAAAGATTACAATAAAATAGAAAGAGTGGTTTATGGAAGATTTAAGTAAAGAATTTTTGCAAAAAACAGAAAAATCAAAGGTCAGATTTGACGAACTTACTGACCTTATTTCTCGCCCTGAAATTTTGGCAGACAATAGAGAATTTAAAAAGTTGGTTAAAGAAAGAAATTCACTTGAAGGTTTGGCTGAAGCACATATTGAGTTGAAGAAACTTTTGCAAGAATGTGAAAGTTGTGAAAATGATTTCAAGAGTGAAACTGACAACGAAATTAAAGCGCTTTTTGAAAGTGAAATTCAAAATCTTAAAACTTTAATTGAGCAAAAAGTGGAAGACATCAAAATCTTGCTTTTGCCAAAAGATGAAAATGATGAAAGCAACGCAATCTTGGAAATTCGTTCGGCAGCAGGTGGGGAAGAGTCTGCATTGTTTTGTTTGGAACTTTGCAGAATGTATTCTCACTATGCTGAAAAGTGCCGTTGGAAAGTGGAATACATCGACATGTCACAAACTGAAATCGGTGGTGTGAAAGAAGCAACTATTTTGATTAAAGGTAAAGGTGCTTATTCGCGTCTTAAATATGAAAGTGGTGTTCACAGAGTTCAAAGAGTGCCTGAAACTGAAAGTCAAGGGCGTATTCACACTTCAACATCCACTGTTGCTTGTCTTCCAGAAGTTGAAGATATTGATTTTGAAATCTTGGATAAGGACTTAAGAATTGATACATATCATTCTGGTGGTGCTGGTGGACAGAATGTCAACAAAGTGGAAACTGCAATAAGAATCACTTACTTGCCACTTAACATTGTGGTTACTTGTCAAGATGAAAGAAGCCAGTTGAAAAATAAAGAAAAGGCTTTCAACATCTTGAAAGCAAAACTTTATGATTATTATCAAGAACAACGCGACAGTGAATATCGTGAAGACAGAAAAAGTCAAGTGGGACGCGGTAATCGTAATGAGCGTATCCGCACTTACAACTATCCGCAAGGTCGTGTGACTGATCATCGTACCAATTTGTCGTCTTATGATTTAGACGGAGTGCTTAATGGTGGGCTTGACGAATTTATTGACGCTATGATTTTGAAAGAAAGAACAGAATTGTTACAACAGGCTTAGAAGTGAAAAGTGAAGAGTGAAAAGTTGTTGAAATTTTATTGCAATAAAAAAATAAATTAAAAATAAAATTAAATAAAAATTTTTAAAAAAATGGGTTGAAATTGGTTTAAAAATTAATTTTCAACCTTTTTTATGTGCCTAAATATGGGGCATATAGTGTTTTCAAAAAATTTTTTCAATTTTTTAATTTTTTTGTCGAATTTTATTTGGAAATTAAAAATGTTTATGATATTATATTGATATACAAAAAGTGGAAGAATAATAATTCAACTTTTTGGGATGATAATTTTATCGGAGGTTTGTTATGAACTCATTATTAATGGACTTATCATATAGTTGGAGTGATTATATTACAAAAGCAGGTTCACTTGCAGGTGGTAATAATGGTTGGCTTTCTACTTTATTGGGAACATTATCTACTGTATTGTGGGTTGTTATTGCTTTGGTTGGTGCTGCTGGCGGTATCTACGCAGTTTTTGTAGGAATCAAAATGGCAAGAGCAGATTCTGCTGAACAAAGAGAAGAAGGTAAAAAGAGATTTATCAATGTCATTGTTTCAGTAGTCGTTGTAATTGTTTTGATTATTTTCTTCAATGTATTTTTACCTATGATTTTAAGTGCTGTTGGAAATTTCACAGATGAGAAAAATTCTTCAAGCAGTGTTGCTGGAAAAGTAGATGCAATTTCAAACATGGTTACAACTGCAAAAGTTGTGCTTAGATTGCCACTTTAATTGAAATAAAATAAAAGACATTCGTTTGAATGTCTTTTTTTTATGCTTTATTTATTATCTTTCCATGAGATGCTGGGCACCAATGTGTGACAGTCCATCAGTTTCGGTTGACTTACATCAACACGCTTCGGCTTAGAATGACAGTAAAATAATCTTTATAAAAGCAATAAAAATAAATTTTCAATTTTGTGAAGTGTATGGCTTAGCCCGATGAGCATAAATTGAAAATCACTTACAGTGGAGGGAGATTGGGATGGGGAACCGCAGATTTAGGTGTCAGAAATTTCTGCACCGTTAAATCTGTGGTGTCTCCTCAGAAATTAAAAATTTCCAAAGCATCTTCTGCAACTGCATGTGTTGGTGTTGTTATTGAAATTATTGTTGTTGTCTGACAAACCTAAAAGAAGCAAAAGCAAGATGTTTGTGTTGGTTGCCAAATTTGTATCGTTGTTTGAACTTAACACAGACAACAAAAATACCCATAAAAATTCTTGAGACGACATGACAATCCTCCTTTTTGACAAAATTTTACATTCTTCGTCTAAAAAGGCCGTTTAAAACCTTTTGACTTTTCGTCTTTGGTTTATATAATGATTGTGAAAGCACTAACTTCGAGTTTTTTTATTTTAAGTAATACATAGTCGAAGTTATGTTTGCTGTTGTTATATATTCTGCAATTTTTAAAGGTGTTACAAAAAGGGGTGAATTTATGAATAAATTGTTGAAAATTTCTGAAAAAGGAAGATATGAAATGCTGGAACTTTTGCCAAATGAAGAAAGCACAAACAAATTGGCACTTTATTTCCAAAACTTTTCCGACCAAACTCGAATTAAAATTTTGTCTGCTTTGGCACTGAAAGATTTGTGTGTGAATGATTTATCTAAAATTTTGGACATCAATCAAACAACGATTTCTCATCAACTTAAGACACTTAAAGACCAAGGTTTGGTGGAATATAAACGCGAAGGGAAAATTTTGGTTTATCGTTTAAAATCTCCACACATCAACGAGATGATGGAGTATGCTGTAAAAATTCTTTAAACTATTATTCATGATTTAAGTGTAAAGCAGTTTGTTTAGTGAAACGCTTTGGAACATTTATAATTTTTAACACAACTCTGTGCATAAATTCGTGATAGCCCGTCCGTGTCGGTTTATAAGGTCAGCACGGAAAGACGAAGTAGATTTTCTTATTCTCATTCATGGCAAGAGAGTCACCACAAAACCGCAAATGCAATGCAGTTTTCACTTTTGCTTGACAAAAAAGGATTAAACCATTAAAATATGAGATATGAAAAAGAAACTGTTATTGCATTCATGTTGTGGGCCGTGTTCAACTGTTGTGATTGAAAGATTGAAAGAAAATTTTGATGTCACAGTGTTTTATTACAATCCAAACATAGAGCCACGCGAAGAATATGAAAAGCGTAAAGTTGAAGAGCAAAAAGTTTGTCAACATTTTGATGTTCCTTTCATTGATTATGATTGGGACAATAAAAATTGGCTTGCTTTTGTGAAAGGTTTGGAAAATGAAAGAGAAGGCGGGGCAAGATGTGAAAAATGTTTTGTCTTTCGTTTAAAAAGAACGGCAATATTTGCCAAAGAAAATGGATATGACATTTTTGCTTCAACATTGTCTGTCAGTCCACATAAAAACACTGACATTATAAACAATGTTGGAAACCAAATTGCTTTGGAAGAACAAATTGAATTTTTGCCTGAAAGTTTTAAAAAGAAAGATGGATATAAACGAAGCATCGACATTTCAAAAGAATTAAATCTTTACAGACAAAATTATTGTGGTTGCCACTTTTCAAGGAGAGATGATTGAAAAATTACGACAAGGACTTTATTCAATACAGTGACAAAAAGGTTAAGGAAGAAACCAAAAATTTGGCTTTATATTTAACCTTGCATATTTCATTGTATATAGTGCTTATTTTCTTTGTCATATTTTTTGCTTGGTATACTTATTTTACAACCACTCACAGTTTTTATGAGGTGAAAGGTGCATCTATGAAAAACACATTGAACGAGCAAGTCAGTGACACGGACGGAAATTCTGCTTATGATGCTGTTTATGTAAACACAACGGATAAGGGAGGAATTTTTGACATAGTGGTCATCAAAAAGCCGACAGATGCTGATGCAATCATCAAAAGAACAATGGCAGTTTCTGGTGATTATATAACCATTGCTAAAGATGAAAGCGGTTTTTATAAATTTTACCGAATTGCAAGAAACAATATGTCGATTCAAGAAAACAAACTTGTTTCAAACATAACTGACGAACAAGCCAAATTGAATGAAAACGGATCAAAAGGTTATTCAATTCGTGGATATGAGGACTGGACAAACAACAGGGATTCTCAATTTACATTTTTAAATTCCAAAGAAAGACACTATGAAGAAGATTTTTATAAGAAATTTTTGCAATCTTATTTTGACAATCCTGAAAGCGAAGATTTGAAATATAATTATTTTGTTTCTGAAGATGAACTTGTCTATGTGCAAGTGCCAGAAAATTATTTCTTCTATATGGGCGACAATCGTGGGCATAGTGATGATTCAAGATTAAAGGGATTTTGTCCGTTTGAATATATTGTTGGAAAAGCCGAATTTGTGGTTTATGATTATAACTTCGGAAATCGTTTGTGGGAAGTTATCAAGTTTTATTTCAATCAAGTTGATAAATTTTTTGCAAGATAAGTGAATTTATTTGCTAAAAACCTTTAATTATGTTAAAATAAGTATAGCATAGATTAAATGCAAAAAATTAAAGGAGATTTATATGAATAAAGGTGATTTCGTAAAAGCGGTTGCAGAAAAAGCAAACTGCACTCAAAAAGATGCTGGTATTGTTTTTGATGCTGTGATTGACACTATTGTAAGTGTTCTTAAAACTGGAGAAAAAATTCAAATCCCTGGTTTTGGTTCTTTTGAAGTTGTTTCAAAATCAGCAACTACAAAAATTAATCCACTTACAAAGCAAACAATCAAAGTTGATGCTTGCAAAAATCCAAAGTTTAAATTTGGAAAAAGTTTCAAAGCCCTTTTCAATTAATATAATTGTCACAACAAAAAATCTCACAAGATGTGAGATTTTTTTTAATTGTTTGGGTCAGTTTTTTCTTCTTTTTCAAAATCAATAATTATATAACCGCTTGGCATACTGCAAAGTGGGCATGTGGTCCAACCTTGTTTAGAGATTTCAACATTTCCACAATTTCCGCACTTCCATTCAGTTGCCACACTTCTTTTATGCATTTTGTTGGCTTTATACAATTTTGCAAGATAGTTTAAAATGCGGAAATGTGTCTTTTCCACTTTTGCCACAAGTTCAAATGACTTGGCAATTTCTGGAAAGCCTTCATCGCGTGCAATTCGTGCAAAACTTGGATAGATGTTGTCACCTTCGGCAAGTTCAATTTTGCTTTCTTCCATTAAACTGGTTTTTAAGATTGGGTCGTCAAATGGATAACCTGCTTCAATGGGAATGTTTTTTACACTTCCACCGTTCATCTTTATGATGTGGTCATAAAAAACCTTCGCATGAGCCATTTCGTTTTTAGCCAAAGTTTTAAGCGTGTCAGAAATAAATTTTTGTTGATCGGCTATGGCAAGTTTGGACATAAATTGATATCTTGCACCTGCTTGACACTCCGCTGAAAAAGAACGCGCAAGATTATTTTTTGTTACACTGTCATTAAAATTCATAATTTTCTCCTTTCACATTCAAGTATTGACTTTTTTTTGTTTGTTTAAACATTTGCTTTTTTTTGTTTTTTTGTTTACAATAACTATATAAAGGAGTTGTTATGTTTCTTGGCGATAGGGGAAAACCCAATAAATTTCCGTCCATAAGAATGAATTATGACATCATTATAGATAATGAAAAACTTACTTTGCATAAAATGACGACTAAACTTGGTTTTTATTCCATTATTTATGATGGGAAAATAAACGAAATCGAAACCATTTATGACACTGAAAGAAACTTGCTTACAGGGGCTGGGCTTTTGCTGAGAAAAAAACAGCATCCAAACAGAGCATATTTTTCACTGGTGCGTATTAGTTCGATGAATAACATTCAAAATCGTGAGAAAAAATCTTTCTTAGGTGAATGTGAACCTAAAGACCAACCAAGTGACTTTCCTGTGCAGATTGCAGATGTTATGAATAAAACGTTTTATAATCTTTTTACTGTCAATTTGGTGGATGTGGTTAAGCATTTAACACCTTATGTTAGAATTGAAATGACAGGAAATCGATATAAGATTGTCAGCGGAACAGGTTATGAAGCCGAAATTAATTTTGAAAATTTAAAAGTTAAAGATGTCCGCACTGGGAAAAAAGCAAAACGAAGAAATTTCTCAATTGAAATGCTTGCTGACCCAAGTTATGAAAAAGAAAGACAACAAATTTTGGATGTTATTGAGCATTATTGCAAAGAATTGCAGTTTGTCAATCGAAACCGTTTTGAAATGGCAGATGTTATGTTGCACCCACGCATTCCAACTGTTAAAAAATCTGATGAAAATGATGAAGAAATGAAAGGCAAGAAGAAAAAAGGTAAGAAAAAAATTGAAGAAAGTGTTTAATCACTTTCTTTTTTTTATTAGGCTGGAAAACATTTAAACAAAGCGTGAAGATGTTTGTTATTTTAAATATTTTAGGTTCATATATATAATTTGTGAAGAAAAAACAAAATAAAAAAAATGGACTGAATTTAAGAACAAAAATTTGCTATGGTGTTGGAAACCTTGGTTATGGGTCAATGGGACAAACCGTCAGCACTTTTATTATGTTTTTTGGGACAAGCGTGCTGGGGCTTTCTGGCATGCTTGTGGGTTTTATGATTGCTTTAACTTCCCTTTGGGATGGTCTTTCTGATCCGATTATTGGTTTCCTTTCTGACAGAACAAGAAGCAAAGTTTTTGGCAGACGATTAGGGCATATGTTGTTTGCTTCTTTTGCTCTTGCCATTTGTAATGTTTTGCTTTGGCTGTGTCCTTTTGGAAATGGCAACCTTTTGGCTCTTCTTTGGCTTTTTGTGTTTTTGTTGTTGCAAGAAACTTTCAACACTTTTTTTGCCACACCTTATTCGGCACTTTGCATTGACATTGCACCCGACTATAATGACCAATCTAAAACTCAAGGATATAAAACTGTTTTCTACATTTTTGGGCTTATTATGCCAAGCATTTTGATGTCAGTTTTCATGCCTTCATCTGGAGCAGGAACACAAGGACAGTTTGACAGAAATGCTTACACTTACATTGCATTGGTCAACTCGGCACTTGTTTTGGTGTGTGGTCTTATCACAATATTTGGAACTATTAAGCGTGTAAGGTCGATGCCTAATTATCATGAAAAGTTGGAAGAACAAGAAGTTTCTAAAGACAAAAAAGTGGACAAGCAAAAGAATCACAGTTTTAAAAAGATTCTTTCTGGATATGTTGAAACATTTAAGAAAAAAGATTTCAGAACTGTTATGCTTGGATATTCTGTGTCTTTAATTGCCACTGTATTTATAACTTCTGTTGGAATGCATCTTTTTACTTTTTGTTATCACTTTTCCAGCACACAAATTTCGGTGCTTATGATTTGTCTGTTTGGTGGGGCAATTGCTTCTCAAGTTTTGTGGGTGAACATAGTTAAAAAATATGACAAAAAACAAACGCTTATTTTTGCTTTGGCAGTTTTATTGTTTGGAATTGCCATGACCAGCATAACATTTTTGTTCAGACTTTATTGTTCTTCTGATTTCATCTTTTGGTTTGTTTTTCCTTGCTTGTTTATTTGCGGAATTGGCTCGGGTGCTTTATATTCTCTTCCACATTCCATGTATGCTGATGTTGTGACAATGGAGCAATATCGCACTGGCATAAACAATGCAGGACGCTATACAGGCTATTACACTTTCACATATAATTTTTCCAATTCAATTGCTTTGCTTTTCATTGGGTTACTTCTAGATTTGGTTAAATTTGACTCATCTCAACCTGTTCAAGCACTTTCTGTGCAGAATGGACTTGGCAAGATTGTCTTTTTTGGAAGTGCGATTGCAATTTCTTTGGCTATTATAATTTTTTCAAAATATTCCATTAAACGAAGTGATGTGCTTAAAGTGCAGATTAAAGCCAACGAACAGTCTGTGAAAAGATAAATAATAGGTATTTATTTTAAATAAAAATATAATAAATATAAAGTATTTTCGACAAATTGAATAAATTTTCGACATTTTCACAAAATAAGACTATGAAAATGTTGAAAGTTATGTTGATTGTTTTATGTCTTGGCTGTGCGGTTTTTGCAATTGGTTGTGGAGATAAAGAACTTCCAACTGCAAAAATAACTCGTGATGAAGCACGAGTCGGTGGCAGTTTAAGTTTTGTTTTTGACAAAAATGAAGGTGTAGTTTATGTAGGTGGCGAAGATGAATATTTAACATATACAACAGGAGATGAAAGCAAAGGTTATGCGGAAGGCAACAGAGTTGGGCTTAAAGTAACTGCACCAGATGTAGAACTTGACCTTGATAATGCAGTTTTGGAAATGAATGATGTAACTTATTCGGCAGGCGATTTTCTGGAAAGTATCAACGGAGTAAATCAAAGATTCTTCTATATATACCCAAGTTTTGATAAGAAAAATAATGAAGCCACTTTTTCAATAACTTGGCAAGAAGGAACTAAACAACAAGAATATCGTGTTATTGTTGTGGATGGGACAAAGTTTTTAAACAAAGATGGAGAAATTATATAAAAAATAAAAACCGCAAGAAGCGGTTTTTTCTTATAAATTCTTGATGATTGGTTTTGAAAGTGTTTGCCTTGGTTTTTCTTTTGGAAGCAACTCTGAATAATCGATTTTAAGTTTTTCGCCGATGCTTGTGATTAATTTCCTTTCAGAAATTGGTTTACAAGCCACAAGTTTTTTGTTAAGATATGCTGGATGATTATTTGCAAAGAATGTTGTTCCGTCTTCCAATTTTAAGCCACGTTTCAATGCAACATATTGAATGACATTTGGCGAAAACACTTGAAGAACTTTCATGACTTCATTTTTTGTTTTAAACATTGCCATGTCAAATTTCATTGTCATGTTTTCTTTGTCAATCTGAGTCAAAGCGGCAATTTCCAAACGGAAAATTGCATCATTTATTGCATTTTGATTTAAAGTGTCAATGTTTTCTTTGTTGATTTGAAGTGCAAGTTTTTTTACGCTGTTTAAAAATTTTCTGAAAACAAATTCTTCTGGTGTAAAACCTCCGATTAAACCTGTTTCTGAAAAAAGACTTTCAAAATGTTTTTCGTCAAGTTTTACTTCATCTGCAATTCTGCTTTTTAAAAGTTTTGGTGTGATATAGATTTGTTTATCCATTTTCTTTGGTTACCCCCTTACATATTGAGATTATATCATAATGATATATTGCTGTCAATATATAAAATGTCAACCAGTGGTTCAATTTTTTTCGTCAAGAACAACATTTCCACAAAGCACATCAAAATAAGAAAAGGTTTGCAACTTTTCATCTGATGTCTTAATTGTGAACACGCTTGGATAGACATCCTTAATGGTGGCGTGAACAAACTCAATCTTTTTTCTTCCACGATTGATGCTCATTTGAACATTTTGTCCTTTCATATTGGTTATTTTCAACTTGATGTCGTCAAGTCCATAAATTATCTTTCTCATATTTGCTCCTTAAAGCGATTTTTGACAATTTAAAAAAGTTTATTCAAATTTTTGTTCTAAGTGTGATAAGGGCTTAGTATAATATACTAGTTTTGATATGGAGGGAACTATGGCATTTGAAATCAATAAATTTAATGTGGTCAAGAAGAAACGCTTGGAAACAAGTGGGTTTAATGTGGAATGCAATGTTGCAACTGAAAGTGAAATAGACAAAATCTTGTCTGTTTGTCATTCTGCAACTGCTGAAAATGCAGAAGTGCTTAATGGCGAAGTAAACTATTCTGGAAACATTGATGTTTGCATTCTTTATTCCACTGTTGACGGTGAAATTGGAACGCTTAATGCAACTTGTCCGTTTGTGTCTAAATTTGAAGACACAGCAATTCAAGTTGGGGATAAAGTCGGAATAGATGTTAATGTGGAAGATTGCACTGTTGACAGTGTAGCGAATTCCAACATTAAACTGACTTGTGCTTGCACTCAAAGTGGCGTTTTGATTAAGTGTAATGAAGTTTCAAATGTCACAACTGGTGACGAAAACATTTGTCTTAAAGAAGACGAAATCTTTGTTAACACTTTGGTTGGTCAAGCAAAAGAGGTGTTTTCTGTTGAAAGTGAAGTTTCCATTAAAGAACCTGTTCAAAAAGTGCTTCTTTGCGACAGTCAAGTTTCTGTAAAAAGCGTGGAAAGCGGAGTTGACTTTGTTTCCGTTGGAGGAGAAGTCGTTTCAAGAATTTTATATCTTACAGAAAAAGATCGTTTTGAATCATGTTATGTGACAGAAAATTTCAAGGAAGAAATTGAACTTGAATGCGTGACAAGAGAAGCCATCAGCGAAGCAGTTGCTTGTGTTAAGAAAAGTGCTGTTAAGTGTGAAATTGAAGAAGTTGAAAAAGGTGTCAACATCAAACTTGTTGTGCCTGTTGAAGTGAAAGTTACTTCTTATATGGAAATCTCTCAAACTGTCATTAAAGATGTTTACAGTTTAAACAACGAACTTGAAGTAACAACTGAATCTTTTGACATGACAAAGAAAACTGTTGGCGACTATTTTGAAAGCAAAATTGATGGCAATTTAGTTTTGGATTCTGATAAGCCAAGAGTTGACAAAATTATGTTTGTTGGTGGCTCTAATTTGTGTCTTACAAACGCTTACCTTAAAAATGGTGAAGTGGTTGTTGAAGGTGTGACTAAGACAAATGTCATCTATCTCAATGATGAAACAAACTCACTTCACAGCGTAGTTATTGAAGTTCCATTTGTTGTAAGCGATAAGGCAAGTGTAGATTGTGAAACTGCTGATGTAAGCGCTCATGCAATTTTGCACGATGTAGATGTTGTTGTGAAAAAAGGAAGAGAGTTCTTCTTTGACGCAAAAATTAAAGTGCATGTTGATTATGATTGTGAAGAAATTTCTGCTGTTATTTCAAAAGTGGATTTGGCGTCTGAATATCCAGAACGCGACTGTGCTTTAGAACTTGTGTTTGCTTCACAAGGACAAAGTGCTTGGGAAGTTGCCAAGAATTTAAGAGTTTCTGAAACAACAATTTTGCTTCAAAACCCTGATTTGATTTTCCCACTTGAAAAAGATGAAGGTGTTATTGTCTTCTATCAAAAAGCATAAGATTGTTTCTTCAAATCAAAAAAACGAACAATTTATCAAAAAAAACGCAAAATTTTGCGTTTTTTTTATTGTTTTCAGCCAAAAATCAAATTGCGAGGTTGTTATGAAATATATTTTGTCATTTGTTGGTGTAATTATTATTGTTGGTGCAATTTGTTTTTGTGGTTTTAAAAAAGACGAAGTAAATCAAGATTATTTGCGTATTCACATTTCTGCAAATTCCAATTCCACACAAGACCAAAATGTTAAATATGTGGTTAAAGATGCGGTAGTTGATTTTTTAATTCCTTATCTTGCTGATGCAACAAACAAAGATGAAGCAATGAAAATTGTGAAAGCAAATTTAAACAAGATTGAAGAAGTAGTTTCTTATGCTTTAAAAGTGGAAGGTGTTTCTTATGATGCAAAAGTTAAGATGTCGGAAGAAGAAGTGCCAACTCGTGCTTATTCCAATTTTGTTTTGGAAAGTGGCATCTATGACTGTCTTGAAATTGAACTTGGCAATGCACAAGGCGACAACTGGTGGTGTGTGGTTTTTCCTGCTGTGTGTTTTCTTTCTTCTGAAAATCTTGAAAACTGCGAATATATTTCAAAAATTTGGGAGATTATAAATAGTGTAACAAAATCATAAAAGAAAAAGGAGAAACTTATGAAGAAAAAACTTATTGCACTTACCTTTGCGGTGGTCTTTGCAATTATGGCGATGGGGTCGTATGTCATCATCTCATCAAATTACATAAATTCAAACATTGAAGTGGCTGAAGCGTTGACCAACAGTCAAACAAAAACAGTGCAAAACAAACTTAAAAGATGGGGCTATTACACAGGCTCTGTTGACGGAATTTTTGGTGCTAAGACAAAAGCGGCTGTAAAAAGTTTTCAAAGAAAAAATGGACTTGTTGCAGACGGCATAGTTGGAAAGAAAACTGCTGCTGCCATGGGAATCACTTTGACTGGAAGTGGAAAGGATGACAGTTCTATTTCAAACAGTGATTTAAACCTTCTTGCAAAATGTGTTTATGCTGAAGCAAGAGGCGAAAGTTATGAAGGACAAGTTGCTGTTGCTGCTGTAATTTTAAACAGAGTAAAAAGTGCAGACTTTCCAAACACGATTGCAGGTGTAATCTATCAACCTTGGGCATTCACTGCTGTCAATGATGGACAAATAAACTTATCTCCAAATCAAACTGCTTTTAATGCTGCTCGTGATGCATTGAATGGATGGGATCCAACTTATGGATGTTTGTATTACTATAATGCAAAGACTGCAACAAGTAAATGGATTTACAACAAAAAAACAGTTGTAACTATTGGAAACCATGTGTTTGCCATTTAAAGGAGAGAAGTGATGAAAGAAAATAAAGAAACAAAAAACAAAAAAGAAACAACATCGTCAAAAGCAAAACAGTCAAACACAAAGGAAAAATCAAACAATAAAAATAAAGGATATAAAGGTGCTGTGATTGGACTTACAATTGCCACCAGCATTTTGGGAGCAAGCACACTTGGACTTGCCATTGGGCTTGGCGTTTCCATTGGAATGGAAAATGAATATGCCAACCATTTGGAAAACTTATATCAAAAAAATTATTACGAACTTGTCGACAATGTAAACAGTGCAGACACATCTATGAGCAAACTTTTGGCTTCAAACAGTTCTTCTTATCAAGCAAAAATGCTTACAGATGTGGCTCAAACTTCCAAAGAGATGCAAAACAACATTGCTTCATTGCCACTTACTGGAGATGACATTGTGGAATGTGTGAAGTTTATCAATCAAATGTCTGGTTACACTCAGACTTTGGAAGAAAAACTTGTTCAAGGTGGAACACTTACTGAAAGTGACCTTGACACATTAAATCAAATGCACGATTCGTTGACTGAAATGAAAAAATATCTCAACAACATGACACAACAAATGGCATATGGTTACAACATATTGAAAGCCAGCGGTGATATGGTGGGGGATTTTGACAGATTTACTTTAGATTTTGCACAAATTAAAGCAGATGGTGCAGATTATCCAACCATGATTTATGACGGACCTTTTGCTGATTCAGTAGTCAATCAACAAATTAAAGGTTTGACAGGCGATGAAGTGACAAAAGAAGAATGTTATGCCATTATTGACAAGGTGTTTAAAAACATTTCAAGTTTGAAATATCAAGGTCAATCAGACGGCAGATTTTCAACATATAACTTCATGCTTACAAATGCAGACAATCAAAAACTTTATGTTCAGGCAACTAAAATTGGCGGACATATTTTGACTGTCAGCGGTGGAACAGTAAATCATTCTCAAACTTTAAGCAAAGATGAAGCAGAAAAAATTGCTTTGGATTTTGTTCGAAACAATGGCATTAATGATGTTCAAGTTGTTTGGAGCGATGTAATTGGAAGTTCAGCATTCTTCAATGTTGCACCTATGCAAAATGGTGTAGTGCTTTATCCTGACCTTGTGAAAGTTAAAGTTGACCTTGAAACTGGAACAATAATCGGCTATGACGCCATGACATATTACACAAATCACACTGAAAGAGCAGTTCCTAAAGCAAGTTTAACAACTGCAGACGCAGAAAAACTTGTTGGCGACAGTTTTGTGATTGTGGGAAGCAGAATTGTGCTTGCACCACTTGAATATAATCGTGAAGTTTTATGTCATGAATTTGAATGTGAACGAAACGATGCAACTTATTATATTTACATCAACGCTCAAACGGGTGCTGAAGAAAACATTTTGAAAGTTGTCACAACTGATGACGGAAGTAAATTGATGTAAATTTGACTGGGGGATGCCAAAGATTTTATACGGTGACACAATTTGTTTTACAAATCAAACGCCTAAATCTTTGGTTTCTCGTTCCAATCTCTTTCCAATAATAGGGCAGTTCTTATTTGATTGCCAAGTAAACCTCTATGCAAAACAAATGAAAAGTTGCTGATTATAATTATTTCTACAAAATAAAGTGTTATATAAGTGAAGTTTTTGGCTTCACTTTTTTTGATGTAAAAAAATTAATCTAATTTACTGTATTTTATTGACAAATCCCCCCCCCGTGTTACAATTGCTTAAATTGAGGTAAACATGGAATATATTGACATATTAAATGAAGATGGTGTGAGAACTGGGGAGATTCTTTCGCGTGATGAAACACATAAACGCAGAGAGTGGCATCGTGCTGTTATTGGAGCAATTGTTGATGAAAACAATAAAGTTTTAATGCAACAACGCTCTAATTCAAAACAAAAATTTCCTGGACTTTGGGATTTGTCGACGGCGGGTCACATCAGAAGTGGGGAAGGTCCTATGGAAGCATTGAATAGAGAATTAAATGAAGAGATAGGTTATATAATGAAAAGAAATATTCAAATTCGTGAATGTCGTTTTATTTCATCATTTAAAAATGTTCATCACTTTACTGAAAAGGACGGAACGCCTATTGACGAAAAAAGTTTCTATGAACTTTTTGTAATCTTTGTGGAAGGCAAAGATTTAGACATTAAATTTAATGATGATGAAGTGCAAGACATCAAATGGATGTCATATTTTGAAGTGAAGGCTTTGCAAAAAGAAAACAAATTGCATCCACGCACTGAATGGATAGAAGAAGTGTTTGAATTTTTAAAGAGGTTATATTAATTTAATAAAACAAAATAAAAAAGACTGGAAAATTTCCAGTCTTTTTAAGGTTAATTATTCGTTGTTTGCGAGTGTTTTTTCGTATTCAGCGATAATTCTTTCTTTCAACATTTCTCTAACTTCGGTTTTGATTGGGTGAACAATGTCTTTAAATTCGCCTTCGTTAGTTTTTCTGCTTGGCATTGAAAGAAAATAACCGTCTCTGCCGTTGATGACTTTAATGTCGTGAACAACAATTTCATCATCGATTGTGATTGAAGCAACGGCTTTAAGTTTGTCGTTATTGTTGTTTACAAGTCTCACTCTAATGTCAGTAATAGTCAAGTTCGTATACCTTCCTTTTTTTAAATTAACCTTTCACGGTCAAATATATTATAACACAAAACGCCAAATATGCAAAAGAATTTGCAACATTGTCAAACATTTTTTAAAAATCATATAACACAAATATGAAAAAGGCGTATTTTTTAGGAATAGGCGGAATTTCGATGTCCGTCTTGGCGATTATGTATCAAAACTTAGGTTGGCAAGTTGGTGGAAGTGACGAAGTTGAAAGTCGTGCGACACTACTTTTAAACCAGCATAACATTGATGTTGACTTTGCCATAAACAAGCAAAAAATTTTGGATGCAGATGAAATCATTGTTTCTTCGGCCATTAAAAGCAATAATCCACAGTTTATTTTTGCCAAAGATGCTGGCAAAAAACTTTTTACTCGCGGTCAGGCGCTTGGGCGAATAAGTGAAAATTATGACAAAGTAATTGCTGTTTCAGGTTCTCATGGAAAGACAACAACCACTGCCATGATTTATCAGATTTTGCTGTGTGCTGGGAAAAATCCAACCTTGCATTTGGGTGGTTTTCGAATTGAAGACGGCAACAACTTTGTCTTGGGTGACAATGAATATTTTGTTACCGAAGCGTGTGAATATTGTGACAACTTTTTAAATTTGAAACCATATCTTTCAGTCATTACCAATATTGAGAAAGAACACATGGATTATTTTAAAACTTTTGAAAGGCAATTAATGTCTTTTGAAAAGTTTAGAAAAAAGTCATCAATTGTTGTGGAAGATTGCAAAGGTTTCTTTGTAAGGAAATTGCATCATGACACTGATGGCAGTTTGATGTTTGAACTCTATGAAGGCAGAGAAAAGTTGTTCGATTTGCATTTAAAATTGTGCGAAGAAATCAATACACAAAACTGCATTTTTGCCATAAAGGCTTGCAGACTTTTAAACATTCCTGACCACATAATCAAATTGGGATTGGAAAGTTTTAAAGGTGTGGGTTCGCGTTTTGAGAAAATGAGTTGTCCATATTTTAAAAATGTCATCTGTGACTATGCTCATCATCCTACTGAAATTTCAAAGGCATTATGTTCGGCAAGAAACATCTATCGCAATAAAAAATTGATAACTATTTTTCAACCACATACTTTTTCACGCACAAAAAATCTTTGCCATGAGTTTTTGGATGTATTCAGGTTTACTGAGATGCCACTTTTCTTTAAAACCTATTCAGCACGCGAAAACCCAGATGAAGGATTAAGTGCAAAAGAGTTTACAGAAATTTTGCAGAAAGATAATTCCAATGCCAAATATTTTGATGACTTTGAAAGTCTTTCAAAATTTTTGTTGCAGTTTTCTTCAGATGAAGTTGTGTTACTTTTTGTGGGTGCAGGTGACCTGCCAACCATTGCTCACAAAAATAAATTTCTGACATAGAATGATTTTATGATATACAACTTTCGAGAAAACCAAATTTTTTATAAGTTTACAGACAAAAGAAAAAATGTGACAAACATATATCTTCATGGTTGGGGGTGTGACCACACAAGCTTGCTGTTTTGTCAAGATTACATAACAGAAGCCAATTCTTTGTTTGTGGACTTTCCACCATTTGGAAAAAGTGAAAAAAACATAAAAGATTTTTCTGTGTTTACTTACGCAAACATGGTTATCTCTCTATGCGAATTTTTAGACATTAAAAATTACAACATTATTGGACATTCGTTTGGTGGTCGCATTGCAATTATAATGGCAGTTTTGACCAAAAACCAGACTCAAAAACTTGTGCTTGTGGACAGTGCTGGATTGAAACCAAGACGCAGTTTGAAATATTATTTCAAAGTTTTTTCATACAAATTCAAAAAGCGATTCGGTTTAAAAATCAAGAATGCTGGAAGCAGTGACTATCAAAAGTTGAGCAAAGAAATGAAACAAATTTTTGTCGGGATTGTAAACACACATCTTGATGATTTTTTGCCGTTCATTCATGCCAAGACTTTGATTGTTTTTGGAAAGAATGACAAAGACACACCCGTTTACATGGCAAAGAAGATGCACAGAAAAATTAAAGATTCTTCACTTGTTATTTTGGATAATTCAGGGCATTTCTCTTTCATTGACCAAAGGGTGAAATTCTTGACGGAATTAAAAACATTTTTAAATTAAGGAGGAAGGTTTATGTTTGTTTTGGTTGCAGTTGTTGTTTCAGTTTGTTTTGCACTTTTAGATTTAATTTACATTAAACTGTTTCAATTGGAAAACTATCGTGTGAAAAATTACATAAACAAGGTTTTAAAATTTGATTTTGCGTTTGGCAAAAAAAATAAATTAAATTTCACAAAAAGAGTAAATCGTTTAATTTTTATTGATTTTTTAATTAAATTAACCATATTTTTGTTGTTTTTTGGCGTTTTTCCTGTTTTTTGGAAAGGGCTGATTGTTGTTATTGCTTTCTTGATTGTAAGCGGAGAATTGATGTGTTTGACATTTTTTGTTGCACATCCTTTGGAAGAGTTGATTAAGAAATTATATATCAGAAAGGCAAAAAACAAATTGAAAAACATGAAATGTAAGAAGATTGCTATTACAGGCAGCTTTGGAAAAACATCCACTAAAAACATTTTACACCAAATTATGAAAGAAGAATTTGATGTTTGTGTTTCGCCAAAAAGTTATAACACACCTATGGGAGTGTGTCGAACAGTTTTGGAAAGTTTGAAAGAAACTGATGATTTCTTAATCTTAGAATTTGGTGCAAGACGCAAAGGTGACATTGAATTTTTGGCTGAGTTTGTCGGTGTGGATTTTGGCGTGATTACTCCAATTGGCAATTGTCATTTGGAAACTTTTGGAAGTGTGGAAAACATTGAAAACACCAAGTATGAACTTTGTCAGCATACAGACTGCGTGGTTTTCAACGGAAAAAGTGCTTCAAGCAGAAAGTTGTTTGAAAGATATCCAAAACGCAAATATTTGGTTTGTGTGGAAAACAGTTTCGCTTATGCAAGTGACATTTATGTTGGAAAAGATGGCTCGCGTTTTGTTATGACTTTGGACGACAAACAGTTTTTCTGTAAGACCAAACTTCTTGGTAAAGCAAACATTGACAACATTGTTGTTGGTGCTGCCATGGCTTATCTTTTGGGAGAAAATTTGTTTAACATTCAAAAGGCAATTGAAAAGTTGGAACCAACTCCACATAGATTGGAACTTATAAAAGGTGAAAAAAGTTTTGTTATTGATGATTCTTACAACAGCAATTTTGACGGGTTTAAAGAAGCATTGGAAATTTTGAATGAATTTAACGGAAAGAAGATTGTTGTTTCACCAGGGATTGTGGAACTTGGCAAAGAACAGTTTAAAGTCAATATGCAAGCAGGACAGTTGGTTGGTCAAACAGCAGATGTTTTTGTCATCATGAACAAAACAAACAAAGAAGCACTTTATCAAGGTGCAAAAGACGGAAGAGCAAAAATCTTTTTTGCCGACACAAGACAAGAGCAGTTGGATGTTTTGAAAAAAGTCATAGGGCAGGGGGATGTTGTGCTCTTTGAAAATGATTTTCCTGATAATATAAAATAAGCGAATAAGCGAAAAACGAAATCGCACTCTGTCCGTCAAGAAAGCCAAATAATTTGTTGGCGATTTGTCGCGACTTTTATGTGTGCTTTATTAATTTGGCAGTGAAAGTTTTTTGTTTGCAAAGCAGATTTTAATGATTGTTTAAATTAATTTTTAAAAGTTTAAAATAAATTTAACCAAGTTTGAAAAACCTTCATATCTATTAAGGGAAGGTTTTTTATGAAAGAAAAAATTATGATTTTATTTGGTGGAAAAAGTGTAGAACACGACATTTCCATCATTACAGCATTGCAAGTTGCAAAGTCTTTGCCAGAGCAATTTGAATATTTGCCAATTTACATAGATAAAGAAGGTGTTTGGTGGAAAGCAGACAATTTGCTTGACATCAAAACTTACAAAAATTTCGACAGGTATGCAAAAAACAAAAAACAAGTCACCATGGTTTTGGGGGACAATGTTTTGTTGGAAAAGAAAAATTTTAAGTTTGTTAAAAGCACCAAGATTGACAGCGTTTTAAATTGTTGTCATGGAAATATTGGTGAAGATGGAAGTGTGCAAGGGCTTTTTAAATCATGTGACATTCCTCAGACATGTTCTTATTTGACATCGGCTTCCGTTTGCATGGATAAGGCTTTTATGAAAGACATCTTAAAAGCCAATAACATTAAATCGCCAAATTACCTTTATGTGAAAAAATGTGAATATGACCAAAAAACCATACAAGAGCAAATTGTCGCTAAAATAGGGCTTCCGGTGATTGTTAAGCCATCAAATTTGGGTTCCAGTATTGGAATTTCGGTTTGTCACAATGAAAATGAAATTGCAGAATCAATGGAACTTGCATTTGAATTTGATGAAAAAGTTTTGGTGGAAAAGTTGGTGGAAAACTTAAGTGAGTTTAATTGTGCTTGCTTTAAATATCGTGATCAATATTTTACATCACAAGTAAATGTTGTGAAAGACAAAAGTGAAATCTTTTCATTTGAAGACAAATATTTAAAAACCAATTCCAAAAACACTGAAGCAAACAAGCGTTTGTCAGAAAAAATTCAGAAACTGACAGAACAGGTGTTTAAGTTGTTTGATTGTCGTGGAGTTGTAAGAGTCGATTTTCTTTATGACGGGAAAACCTTGTTTGTCAATGAAATAAATTCGATTCCAGGGTCTTTGGGACTTTACTTATTTAAGAATGTTCCAGCAAAGGAACTTTTAAGATGCATAATTGAAGAAAGCAAGAATGATTTTGAAAAACAAAACAAACTTGTTAAGTCATTTGACAGCAAGGCACTGGAAATTTTTAATTCAGTAAGTTCAACAGCCAAAAAGTAGTTGCAAATTTTGTCTTATTTAAACTTTTTTTGGCAGTGTAACACTATTGGCATTTTAATATATTAAAATATCGTAAGAAAGGAGAAAATGATGCTTCTTAAAGACATAATAAAGCAAAAGTCGGATTATGGTGATTTGCAAATTAGTGGAATAAGTAAAGACAGTCGCACTGTTAAGCAAGGAGAACTTTATTTTTGCTTAAACCAAGACCAAGATTTAACTCTTAAAAGATGCAAGCAAGCATTGGATAATGGTGCAAGTGCCGTTGTATGTTCATTTAATTTGCCTTATGAAAACTGCATTATGGTGAAAGACAGCAGAGAAAGTTTTGCCTTTGCTTGTGCAAATTTTTATGAAAGAGCCTGTGATTCTTTAAAAATTATCGGCATTTCTGGCACAAACGGCAAAACTACAACAGCACATATTATTTCTCATATGATGAAACATAATTCTAAGAATGCAGGAGTAATTGGCACAAATGGTATCTTTTATAATGGCAAAACAATTGAAACCAACATGACAACACCAGATGCTGATGTGCTTCACAAAACTTTTTTAGACATGAAAAATGCAGGTGTGGAATATGTTGTCATGGAAGTTTCTGCTCATGCCATCGACCAAAAGCGAATTGACGGCATAATGTTTGAAATTGGAGTGTTAACAAACATTACACAAGATCATTTGGACTATTTTAAAACTTTTTCTTCTTATGCCAGAACAAAATTTTCTTTTTTCAGTAAGGCACATATAAAGAAAGCAATTATTTGTGTGGATGACAAAAATGCCAGTAAGTTGATTGGAAAAACTAATGTGCCTGTAAAAACTTATGGTATTCACAGCCCAAGTGATTCTTTTGCAATTGATGTTTGTTCTTCTATGGAAGGTTCTCGTTTTACGGGAAACATTTGTGACAGCGTGGTTGACATTAAAACCAACCTTATTGGAGAATACAACATATACAACACACTTGGTGCTTTGACAGTTTGTCACGAACTTGGATTTACTGACAAAGAATTGGAAATAGGTTTAAATTTCATTGAGCCAGCAGAAGGCAGGTTTAATGTTGTGAATTTCAGTGGAAAATATGTTGTCATAGATTATGCACACACTCCAGACGGACTTTTAAACATTTTGAAAACTGCACGAGAATTGACAGACAAGAAAGTTTATATAATTTTTGGATGCGGTGGTGACCGTGACAAAGATAAGCGTGCTAAGATGGGAAAAATTGCCGAAGAATATGCGGACTATGTCTGTTTAACTGATGATAACCCAAGAAATGAAAAATCATATGACATCATTATGGACATTGAAAAAGGAATGAAAAAGACGCATTTCATTCAAACGGACAGAAAGCGTGCTATTGCCAGAATGATTGATTTGGCACAGGCAGGGGACATCATTATCATAGCAGGTAAGGGTGCTGAAAAATATCAAGAGATTGGTGACAAGAAATATCCTTACAATGATTTCGATGCAGTTTATGGTCATTTCAAAGAACTTGACCCATGCAGTTTTAAAGGAAATGGTGAAAAATATGTATATTAAGTATCTGATTTGCGGGCTGTTTTGTTTGTTTTTTTCAGGCATAATGGCCCCAGCAGTGCTTTGGCTTTGCAGAAAGTTGAAAGCACAACAAAGCATTTTGCATTATGTGGACAAGCATGCAAGCAAAGAAGGAACACCAACAATGGGTGGCCTTATCTTTTTGATGACGCTTTTGTTTTCCACTTTCTTTTTGTTTCAAGAAGACACTTATCTTGCTTGGTTTGGAATAATTGTCACTTTAGGATATGGACTTCTTGGTTTTTTGGATGATTTTATCAAAGTGCATTGGCACCACAATGAAGGATTGAAACCTTATCAAAAAATTATTGGACAAGTTGGGCTTGCTGTGATTGTGGCACTTTATGTATTTTTTTCAAACAGGACAAGCTTGACTTTCTTTGGTTGGAGTTTTGACATAGGTTGGTTTGTCATTCCGCTTATCATAATTGTTTTGGTGGCAACCACAAACAGCGTCAACCTTACTGATGGGCTTGACGGACTTGCGGGTGGTGTTTCTTTTGTTTGTTGTCTGTTTTTTGGCATCATTTTGGCACTTCTTGGGGGATATGAAAATGCCAATCTTGCCATGACTTGCTTTGGACTTTGTGGGGGACTTATTGGCTTTCTGATGATCAATTGTTATCCAGCAAAAATCTTTATGGGGGACACTGGCTCTTTGGCTCTTGGTGGATTTATTGGTGTGGTTGCAGTGTTGTCTGGGTTGGAACTTTTGATTCCAATAATTGGCATAATGTTTGTGCTTTCAACAGTGTCTGACATCATTCAAGTTTTGCATTATAAACGCACAAAAAAGCGTGTCTTTTTAATGGCACCACTTCATCATCATTTCGAGCAAAAAGGAGTGCATGAAAATCGAATTGTCGTAGTATATATAGTAATAACAACGGCAGTTTCTTTGTCAGTTTTAATTGGGATGCTTGCCGTTGGAATTTAACCAAAGGCAGCAAATTATGAAATTAAAAAATAAAAAAGTTTTAGTGTATGGATTGGGCGACAGTGGACGAGCCGTAATCAAACTTTTGCAAAAGCACAATGCCAGAGTTTCGTTTTACGATGATGATCCTTATCTGATTGACCACATTGGTTTTGAAAGACACCCAGAAGAAAAGGTTTATGACTTTGTGGTTGTCAGCCCTGGTGTTAAAATTCGTGAAAACAAGATGATTGAAAATTTTGTCAAGCGTGGCATCGAAGTCATGTCAGAAATTGACTTTGCTTATCTTTTGTCAAAAGGAAGGATTATTGCAGTCACTGGCACAAATGGTAAAACCACAGTGTGTATGCTGACAAACAAGATTTTGTCTACTGCGGGCTATAAAACTTTTTTATGTGGAAACATTGGTTTGCCATTTTCTGCTGTTTGCGAAAAGACAACCAAAGATTCTGTGGTGGTTTGTGAAGTCAGCAATTTGCAACTTGAAATAAGCAAATATTTTCGCAGTGACATTGCTTGCATTTTAAATGTTAAGCCTGACCACATAGACAGACATGGTTCTTTTGAAGAATATAAAAGGTGCAAAGCTAAACTTGCACAGAATTTGAAACGCAATGATTTGTTGATTTTGAATTTGGATGATGAAGAAAGCAAAAAAATGGTTTTGCATAAAAATTACACATTTTTTACGAAAAAAATGCTTAAAAAAGGTGTTTTTATTAAAAATAATCAAATTTATATCAATCGAAAGCCAGTTTTAAGTTTAAACAACATTCATTTGCGTGGCGAAAAAAACTTGGAAAATGTGCTTGCATGTGTCAGCATATGTTCACAATTTAAAGTGAATCCAACACACTTTGCAAAAGCCCTTGACAATTTTTTGCCAGCATCACATCGAATTGAAAATGTTGGAACAATAGATGGTGTCACTTACATTGATGACTCTAAAGCAACAAATGTGGCATCGACCATTGCATGCGTGGAAGCATTTAAAAACGAATCATTTTTCTTGCTTATGGGTGGGCTTGGAAAGAACATCAATTATGACGAATTTTTCTCGCTTGGTTTTTCCATTAAGCAAGTTGTGTGCTTTGGAAAAGAAAGAGAAAACATTAAATTGTCATCTGAAAAGTTTGGATATAAAACAGAATTGTTTGAAAAGTTTGATGATGCTGTGAAGTTTTGTTTGTGTCATGCTATTGCTCCTGACTTTGTTTTACTTTCACCAGCGTGTGCAAGTTTTGATGAATTTGGAAGTTATGCCGAACGTGGCGACCGCTTTAAATCTTTGGTGTTGGGGCATGATGAATGAAGAAAATAAATTGGTTTAAAAAGCAAGAACTTTTTGTAATTTTAATTGTTTTTGCTTTGGTTAGCTTTGGCTGTTTAATGGTTTACAGTGCAAGTTGTTATTCGGCTGCATATCGCTATGGCAATGAATTTTTCTTTCTTTTCAAACAACTTTTCGGCGTGGCACTTGGTGTGTTTGCTTTGGTGTTCTTTGCATTGATTGACTATCATATTTTAAAGAAGTTTAGATATGTTGTTTTGGCTGTCAGTGTGGTGCTTTTAATCTTGGTTTTTGTTCCGGGGTTTGGTGTGCAAAGTTATGGTGCAAGTCGCTGGGTGAATCTGTTTGGAATTTCTGTTCAACCATCTGAAATTGCCAAGTTTGCTTTGGTGCTTTTCTTGGCTTATTACTTGTCAGAAAACCATGAAAAAATAAAAACCTTTAAGGGGCTTATTCCTGCTTTGGCAGTTGCTGGAATGCTTTGCGTTTTGGTCATTATTGAACCAAGCATGAGCGTTACTATGTGCCTTGGTTTTGTTACACTTTTTATGCTTATAATTGGTGGTATGAGCAAGAAGCATACTGTTCTGTTTTCAAGTATGGCAGGGGCAATGGTGCCACTTTTGATTTTGGCAGAACCATACAGAATGAAAAGACTGTTTGCATTTGTCAATCCTTGGGCATCTCCGCAAGGTGAAGGATTTCAACTTATTCAATCGCTTTACAGTCTTGGAAACGGCGGATGGTTTGGTGTTGGACTTTTTTCGTCTAAACAAAAATTTCTTTTCTTACCTTTTGCTGAGTCAGATTTCATATTTGCCATAATTGGTGAAGAACTGGGCTTTGTTGGCAGTCTGCTTTTAATTGCTGTTTATTGTGTTTTGGTGTATAGTCTATTCAAGATTGGACTTAATGCTAAAGACCGTTTTGGATGTCTGCTTGCTTGTGGAGTTGGAATTGTCATTGCTGTGCAAACGCTTTTAAACATTGCGGTTGTCACAGGAAGCATTCCACCAACAGGACTTCCGCTTCCATTTATTTCAAGTGGTGGAACAAGTGTTGCGGTTTTCATGGGTGCAATTGGCGTTGCACTTAGTGTTTCAAGACATTCCAGAAGAGAAATGGCAAAAAATTGATTATTTCATATACTGATTTTATGGAAACACTTAAGATATTCGGCGGAAACACTTTAAATGGCGAGATTGAAGTGGACGGCTCGAAAAATTCATTTTTGCCTATTATGGCAGCAAGTGTCTTATGCGATGGTGAAATTGTTTTAAAACGCTATCCAAACCTTTCTGATTTAATCATCATGAGAGAGATTTTGGGAACGCTTAACATTTCCACTCATGTCGATGGCAAGACACTTTACATAGATTCTCGCAACAGTGAAAACAAAAAAATAACTCACGACCTTACACAAAAGGTGCGTGCATCAATTTTCATACTTGGGGCTTTACTTGGAAAGTTCAGGTCAGCAGTGATTGCTTACCCTGGCGGTTGCAACATAGGCGAAAGACCAATTGACATTCATCTGAAAAGTTTCAGAACTCTTGGCTGCCGAATTATTGAAAGACACGGCTATATTTATTGCTATGGCGAAAACATGAAGGCGGGCGAAGTTGTTCTGGATTTTCCAAGTGTTGGTGCAACTGAAAGTTTGCTGATGTGTGCATGTGTGCTTGAAGGTGAAACAATCATAAGAAACCCTGCCAAAGAGCCTGAAATTGTTGATTTGCAAGAATTCATCAATTCAATGGGTGGAAATGTTAAGGGGGCAGGAACAGACAAGATTGTCATAAATGGAGTGAAATCTTTGCATGGAACAACTTTTTCTGTCATGTATGACCGCATTGTTGCAGGGACATATCTTCTTGCCACAGCCACTTGTGGTGGTCATGTGCTTGTTAAAGGTGTCGACAGCCGTCATAATTCTTCACTTCTTGCATATCTTAGGCAAACTGCTTGCCAAATTGATGTGTTTAATGATAAAATAGAATTGAAAGCAGACAAAAGGCTTTCTTCAATCAAAAGAGTGACAACAATGCCATATCCGTTTTTCCCAACTGATTTGCAAGCACCAATGATGACCTTGCAGTCTGTCAGTCAAGGCGTTTGTTTCTTGGAAGAAACAATCTTTGAAAATCGGTTTGGGCATGTGTTTGAGCTTAAAAAAATGGGTGCAGACATCATCACTAAAAACAGAATTGCCATGATAAGGGGAGTTGACAGACTTTTCGGGGCAGATGTTACAGCAACTGACTTGCGTGCTGGAGCCGCACTTGTTATGGCTGGCATGAAAGCGGAAGGTTACACCACCATTCATAATGTTGACTTGATTGATCGTGGTTATGAGAAGATTGAAGAGAAATATGCCCTTTTGGGTGCTGACATAAAAAGGATAACTATTTGAACAAAAAACTGATTATTTCACTGTCAATTGTCTTTGCGGTCATTGCGGTTATATTGATTCTTTTCTGGACTTTGTTTGCTCTTTCTTCTGTTTCGGTTGTCTATGGAAGTTCCACCATAAACTTAAAACTGACAGAACAAGAGATTGTTGAAGCAGGAGAGTTTAGATATGGTGCATGTGTGTTTTTTGACGGCAAAAATGGCTATTTAAAAAAATTGGAAAATAAAGTTAAGACAAACGAAAATTTTGCATACCTTAGGGTAGTTAACATTGAAACCGTTTTTCCAAATAAATATAAAATTCATGTGGCGGAGCGTGAAGAACTTTTTGCTGTGCAAATTGATGGACAAGTTTTAATTTGTGACAGAGATTTAAGGGTGCTTAGAAAAGCAGACGAATTTAATTCTGACGCAACAAATCCGATTTTGCTTAGTGGTTTAACACTCAACAAGCAAGAAATTGAAGTGGGTGACTTTTTGGATGTGAAAGAAACTGCTGTTAAAAAATTTTACAGTCATATGCTTTCGCTTAACAGAGATTTGTCACAACAGATAGGGAAATTTAAAGAAATTAATCTTAAACAATATAAAGACAATGGCAAAAATTACACGTCCATGACTTTGACAACTTTTCAAGACAGAAAGTTTGTTGTAAACAACATTGATTTTGCTTTTAAAAACAAACTTAATTTAATGTTCAGTGCGGAAAGCACTTTGTATTCTCAAAAAGTCAGTGACAACGGCATTATTTTGGATGCGGATGGCAAGGAGATGTTTGTTTATAAATCACAAGATAATGAATTGTTGCCAGTGAAAAATTTAAGTGATGAAGACAAAGAAAAAACAGAAATCATTGCATTGACATATGAACTTTTAAGCAAATGTATCTTAAAAGTGGACAATTTGACCTTATCTGATTACATCAACCGCACAGAAAAAGACATTTTTTATTCACTTGTTGAAGAAAAGTAAGGTTTCAAAAAAAGATTAAATTTGATATTGACAAAACCTACTCTCCTGTGTTATATTAGGTTGTATTCAAAACATTATAACAAGGAGAAATAAAAGATGAACGCTAAAATAAGAGCAAGTATAGCAGCAGGAGAGAAGGTTGCAGAAGCACAAAGACAACAAGTTGTAAAAACAAATGAGGGAAGTAACACAAAGGCACCTAAAAACAGCACAAATGAAATTTCACTTAAGAAAGGCGCATTTGAACGCAAGTTCACTGCTTTTGGAAAAACTTATCAAATTAATGACGTTGAGTTGGTTAAATAAATTAAAAAAGACGCAAGGTTATTTGCGTCTTTTATTTTTTTATTTTATTACTTTTTAATAGGAACAATTTTTTCTTTTCCACCCATATATGGTTGAAGGACTTTAGGAATAAGAATTGTGCCGTCTTTTTGAATGTTGTTTTCAAGCAGTGCAATCAATGCTCTTGGAGAAGCCAAAACTGTGTTGTTTAAAGTGTGCAAATAATATGTTCCTTTTTCTCCTTTGGCACGGATGCTTAAGCGTCTTGCTTGGGCGTCTGTAAGGTTGGAACAAGAGCCAACTTCAAAATATTTTTGTTGTCTTGGACTCCATGCTTCGACATCACAACTTTTCACTTTAAGGTCTGCCAAATCGCCACTGCAACATTCAAGTGTTCTGACTGGGATGTCAAGATTGCGGAAAATGTCAACTGTGTATTTCCACATCTTGTTATACCAATCCATGCTTTCTTCTGGTTTGCAAAGCACAATCATTTCTTCTTTTTCAAATTGATGAATGCGATAGATTCCGCGTTCTTCAATTCCGTGTGCGCCAACTTCTTTTCTGAAGCATGGGCTGTAAGATGTCAAGGTGATTGGAAGTTCGTTTTCCTTGATTATTTGGTCTTTAAAACGACCTATCATCGAATGCTCACTTGTTCCTATAAGGAAAAGATCTTCGCCTTCAATCTTATACATCATTGCTTCCATTTCCGCAAAACTCATTACGCCATTAACTACATCGCTTCTGATCATGAAAGGTGGAATGACATAGATAAAACCTTGGTCAATCATATAGTCACGACCATAACTTATCATGGCAGTGTGGAGGCGGGCAGCATCTCCCATAAGATAATAAAAACCATTTCCGCTTGTTCTGCCAGCACTGTCTTTGTCAAGCCCGCAAATGGTGTCCAAAATGTCGGCATGATAAGGAATTTC
The DNA here is from genome assembly GCA_949878485.1 of uncultured Eubacteriales bacterium. Taxonomy (GTDB): domain Bacteria; phylum Bacillota; class Clostridia; order Christensenellales; family UBA1242; genus Caccovivens. The sequence continues at coordinate 51,903 of CATLAM010000002.1, read as the reverse complement.
AAAATCAGCAACTTTTGGTTCTCCAAACTTTTCAATTTCCACATTTTCACTGTCGTCTTTTCCAATCGGAACACTTTCATCAATTATGTTTGGAATGACAAGCATAATCTTGCGAATTTTTTCTGTCAAGATTTCTTCTTCTTTTTCAATTTCAGCAATGCGGTCGTTGTTTTTACGCACTTGCTCTTTCACTTTTTCTGCTTCTTCCAACTTCTTTTCACGCATAAGTCCGCCAATTTGTGTTGAAAGAGTGTTTCTGCTTGCACGAAGGTTATCTCCTTCTTGCTTCAAAGCACGAAACTTCTTGTCGAGTTCTTCCACTTCATCCACAAGTGGAAGTTTGGCGTCTTGAAATTTCTTTCTGATGTTTTCTTTGACTTTTTCTTTGTCTGTTCTGATTAAATTAATGTCAATCATGTTTTTCTCCTTTTATTTTAGAGATAAAAAAATCCCTAAAAAGTAAACTTTTTAGAGATGATGAATTTTCACCACGGTGCCACTCTAATTGGACAAAAGTCCCACTCAAATTTGCAAATTGCGTCATGCAATCGACCTTGCTTTCACAAGTGTCTCAGGGGTGGAAATGACTTTCATGTTGTTTGCTTACACCAACCGCAAACTCTCTGAAAACATTGGCAGTCAACAGTCCCGTCAACGACATATATGGTTATAATAACAATTTAGACAAAATTTGTCAAGAAAATTCCAAAGTAAATTCAAATTTTTATGTAGAAAAATGTATAATTATGAAAAAAACTTAATTTTTATAAATTTTTTATATTTTTGTTTGACTTTTTATTAAAAAATGCTTATTATATAACTAAATGATGAGGGTTTTATGGCAAAAGAGTATGTCACAGTCGTTGAAATAGGGTCTTCAAAACTGTCTTGCGTGGTTGCACAAAGGGGAGTTAACGGCATTTTTAATATAAAAGCCAAAGCCAGCGTGGAATATGCAGGTTTCTTTGAAGGCGAATTTATTGAAAAGAGTTTGCTTGAAGACGCTTTACTAACTTTGTTTGCACAAATTCAAGCAGTTTATAAAAAAGAAATTGACAAAGTTTATGTTGGTGTGCCTGCCGAATTTTCTAAGGTGGTTTCCACCAGCGAACAATTAAGTTTTAAATTCAGAAAAGTTGTTCGTCAACGCGATTTAGATGTCTTGACGGAAAACGTTTCCAAAAAGATTGAAGTGGACGGAATGGAAATCTTGTCTGTAAATCCAATTTTCTATGTTTTGGATGACAGCAGAAAGACAAGTGAACCACTTAAACTTAAGGCGGGCAAAATTTCTGCCGAGTTTTCGACTGTTCTTGCTCAGAAAGAGTTTATTCAACTTTTCAATAAAATTTGGACAAGACTTGGCATTTCACAAGTTGTTTATTTAAGTGAACCACTTTGCGAAGCAATGCTTGTCTTGGAAAAAGAAGAAAGAGAACGCACTTGCATTGTCATTGATGTTGGTGCAAGGTCAACAAGTGTGGCTTTTGTGAAAGGTGAAGGCTTGACAAATTTGGCTTCGTTTTCACTTGGTGGCTCTTACATAACAAGCGATTTAAGTTCGGCATGCGGAATTGATTATTCTGACGCAAGACGACTTAAAAAGCATATTGTCCTTTCACTTAGGGGAAATGATGAAGACTGTTATGAACTTTCTCTGCTTGGCGGAAAAGTTATCAAAGTTCCTATGAACTATGCTAATGATGTTGTTTGCTATAGGTTGGAAATCATTGCAAAGACAATCAACGAATGCATCAGAGTTTTTGCCAAAGAACATGTGCCTTACTATCCAATCTATTTGTGCGGTGCTGGCGTAAGCAAAATTAAAGGCGGAAAAGACTATTTGGCTCGTTGTATTGGCAGAAGCATATCATATGGTTTGCCACCTGTTCCTGCAATGGATAAACCAGAAAATGCCAGCCTTTTGGGTATTTTGAATGTTGCTCTTGACGACAGGACAGAGATATTTAGGGAAAACTTTTGAAAATAGTTAAAAATTCTTGCAAATTTTACTTAATTGCGGTAAAATTATTATAAATTTAAGGAGAATATATGGAAAACAATACTACAAATCCTACATCAGTTGTTAAAATCAAGGTTTTAGGTGTCGGCGGTGGCGGAAACAACGCTGTTAATCGCATGATTGAAGCAAATGTTTGCTCTGCAGAATTCGTTGCCATCAACACAGATAAACAAGCACTTTTGGTTTCAAAAGCAGAAAAGCGTTTGCAAATTGGTGAAAGATTGACTGGCGGTCTTGGTGCTGGTGCAATTCCTGAAATTGGAAGAAAAGCAGCCGAAGAAAGCAAGGCTTCCATCACAGAAATTTTGAAAGACACAAATTTGGTGTTCATCACTGCTGGTATGGGTGGCGGAACAGGAACAGGTGCTGCACCTGTTATTGCTCAGATTGCCAAAGAAAAAGGCATTCTTACAGTTGGTATTGTTACAAAACCTTTCCAATTTGAAAACAGAAAGAGAATGGAAAATGCCGAAAAGGGTATTGCCGAACTTAAAAAATATGTTGACACAATCGTTATAATTCCAAATGAAAGACTTCTTACCATTTTGCCAGAAAAGACAACTTTGGTGGAAGCATTCAGATATGCTGACGATGTTTTAAGACAAGGCATTCAAGGAATTGCTGACCTTATCACTTTCCCTGGAATGATTAACCTTGACTTTGCTGACATTGAAACAGTTATGAAAAACCGTGGCATGGCTCACATGGGCATTGGTCATGGAAAAGGCGAAAACAGAACTTTGGAAGCCGTTCGTCAAGCAGTTGCTTCTCCACTTATTGAAACAACAATTGAAGGTGCAACAGGCATCATCATGAACATCAAGGGCGGAACAGACATCACATTAAGAGAAGCCAATGAAGCAGCAAACATGGTTAAAGAAGTTGTTGACCCTAACTGTAATGTTATTTTTGGCTCAAGCATTGACCCAGAAATGAGAGATGAAGTTGAAATTACAATCATTGCCACAGGTTTCAGAAATCCAGCAGAAGAAAAAGAAGAAATGGTGGAAGAAGAACCTGTTGAAACAAAAGAACCAGAAGATAAGTTTAAAGGTTTCAATCCATTTGGCGGTTACAACCCACAACCACAACAAACACAAAGTGATGTTCGTCTTGAAAGCCAAAACGACAATTCTTCAAGAGTAAACCCAGTTGGCCCAGACATCAACAGCATTCCACCATGGATTAAGAAAATCAGAGATAAAAACAATAAAAGATAATAAAAAAGACCAATCGTATAATGATTGGTCTTTATTATTTATGAACATTTATGCATTTCTTTTTCATTTTCAAAGCATAATCATAAGCAATTTTTGTTCCGCTGTGTGTATTTACAGGGGAATATTTTTCATTATAATAAAACAACATTAAATCACTGTCATTTATTATAGACTTATTTCTTTCTATATAGAGATATTTGCCTGCATTTAAAACATTTGCAGGTTTATTTATTTTATCGTAATATTTTTGTCCTAAAATTTTATGATTTTTTAGGATTGGTTTTTCATAACCACAATAGTAATCTACCATTTGAATATCATAATTATTTTGCAATTCTGAAATAATTTGCCAACATAAATCATCAAATTCACTTTTGCTTCCAAAAATAAAAGTATCTACTTTTTCAATGTTTATAAGTTTTTCAATCAAATCTCTAAGTTTTAACTCTAAAAGGTCTTTAAATTCTATTTTTCTGTTTCCAATAATTCCACATTTCATAAATTTACTCCTTATTTAACGATATATTCACAACAATTATAATAAAAACTGAAAAAGTTGTCAACAAATTCACAACTTGTGCATGCATTCACAACATAATATTTTTCAAATTGATAAAATTTATTGTGAATGTATCATTAGGAGAATGAAATGAAACTTTATAAAGCGGTTGGTTTAAGAATATTAGAGTATTGTCGTGAAAGAGATATAACACCAAATAAACTTTGTACAATGTCAGGTGTAATTCAATCAACGGTCAATAGTATTTTTTCTGGAAGAAGCCAAAATCCAAAAATAGGCACTATAAAAGATTTATGTACTGGACTTGGAATAACTTTAAAAGAATTTTTTGACAGCGAACTTTTTAAAGATTTAGATGATTAAGATTTGTAAGTAGGAGTATGGAATGAAACTTCATAAAGCAGTTAGTTTAAGAATTTTAGAATATTGTAGAGAAAGAGAAATAACACCAAATAAACTTTGCACAATGTCAGGTGTGATTCAATCAACAGTTAATAGTATTTTTTCAGGTAGAAGTCAAAACCCAAAACTAGGAACAATTAAAGATCTGTGTGTTGGACTTGGAATATCTTTAAAAGAATTTTTTGATTGTGAATTATTTGATAATTTAGATGATTAAAATGTTAAGGTGTGAATATGTTATTAAATGAATATGTAACTGAAAAACTAGAAAGAATAAGAAAACAGAAAAAATTAAAGTTTATACTTTATGCCAAAATGCAAATGTATCATATGAAACATATAGAAGTATAAGAAAAATAAAAAACAAGGATATATTTTTAAGGACGATTTACTTTTGCTTCGAGCAATGGATGTTAAGCCATCTGAATTCTTTGATGATAATTTTTTAAGTGATGATGTAGATATTGATTTTAAATAAAAGACAAAATGAGAGTTAAAAAGACTTTTTCTCTCATTTTTTTATTTACTTGATTTGTTTGGCTTTTAATAAAATGGTTATGAGGCGAACATGAAAATTGTTGTGGAATATGTCCTGCTGGAAAATTTTTTGATTAACCTTATAATCCTTAAAACCACCGCCAATGTTTTGAAAGAAAAAGGTCGGTTATTTTTTGTTTCGGCTGTTTTGGGCGCATGTGTAACTGTGATTATTCCACTTTTGTTTTTAAACTCAATTGGGGAACTTTTGCTTCAAGTCGGTTTGGCAATGATTTACATCTGCATTTCCTTTAAGTTTAAAACACTTAAAAAGTTTGCAAGACTTTATGTTTGTTATTTTGTGGTTACGCTTCTCTATGGTGGGGCTTGTTTCTTTTTTGAAAGGTTGTTTGGAATCGAATCCGTAATTATTGTTTTGCTTGTTGTGGTTTTTACATTTATTTGCGTCAAGTTTTTGCTTAAGGTGCGAAATCGCAAAAAGATGTTGGAAAATTTTTGTTTTGAAATTCAGATTGTTGCAGGGGACAAGACGACTAAATGGAAAGCGTTTTTAGACAGCGGTAATTTGCTTTTTGACCCGTTGACTGACAGCCCTGTTTCACTTATCAATTACAAAGTTTTTTCTGCTTTATATAAAGACATTGACATTGAAGACATTTTAAGGCGAACACAAAAGTTGAAGCAGTTGAAGTTGGCACACTACATCAATTTCAACACTCTTGGGGCGGACAACAAGATTTTGGTCTTTCAAGTGGACAAGGTTGTTTTGGAAAATGGTAATGTTTTGGAAAATGCCACGCTGGGTCTGGCACTTAAAAATTTTAACGAAGCGTTTGGCACTGATGTCATTTTGCACAACAATTTAAGTTTGGTTTAAGGGGGATTTATGAAAGTTGTTTTAAAAATCAAATTACTTTTATGGAAATTGTTTAATCGTGAAAACAAAAGATATGCACAAAACATCATGTGTTACATCTGTGGCAACAAGGCACTTCCACAGCCACTTGAAGCGGATGAAGAATTGGTTTTGTTGGAAGAAATTAAAAATGGTAATCTTTCGGCACGCGACCGCATAATTGAACACAACTTGCGTCTTGTCGTTTACATTGCCAAAAAGTTTGAGATGTCTGGAATTGACCTTGAGGACCTTATATCCATTGGGGCGATTGGGCTTATTAAGGCGGTTAAGACTTACAGCATTGACAAAAACATTAAACTTGCCACATATGCCAGCCGTTGCATTGAAAATGAGATTTTAATGCAATTAAGAAAGAACACTCGAATTAAAAATGAGATTTCATTAGACGAACCGCTTTCCAACGACAACGAAGGTAACGAACTTTTGCTTTGTGACATCATTTCAATTGATGAAGACAGTGTTTCTAAGAACATTGAAACATCAGCAGAAAAACAAATTTTGATGAATGTCATTTCCAAATTGGACAGCAGGGAACAACTTATCATGCAACTTCGTTTTGGGCTTGCAGGAAATGAAGAAAAAACTCAAAAAGAAGTGGCAGACATGATGGGAATCAGTCAAAGTTATATTTCGCGTATTGAAAAGAAGATTTTATCAAAATTACGAAAAAAACTTGAAAAGACTGCCGAATTTTAACTATTTTTGTTGAAACGCCCTTATCTTGCATAAGTTTTTATGCCTTAGGGCAACATATCTTATCGAGAAAAGGGGTGAGATATGTCAAACAGAGTGGTTATTTCTGGTGTCAATACTGCAAGTTTACCTAAACTTAAAAACGATGAAATCCTTGAACTTTTAAAAGCCGTGAAAAAAGGTGACGAGTTTGCTCGCGACAAGTTTGTTGTGGCAAATTTGCGTCTTGTTTTGTCTGTTGTTCAGCGTTTTTCGGGGCATTATGACAAAGCCGATGATATGTTTCAAGTGGGTTGTGTTGGGTTACTTAAAGCCATCGACAATTTTGACGACACCCTTAATGTCAGATTCTCCACCTATGCTGTGCCTATGATTATTGGGGAAATAAGAAGATATTTGCGTGACAATAATTCTGTTAGGGTAAGTCGTTCAATAAGAGATGTGGCTTACAAGGCTTTACAGGCTAAGGAAAGGTATATCAAAGAAAACAACGCAGAGCCAACTTTGGAACAGATTGCCACAATGATTGAACTTCCGCTTAAAGATGTTGTGTTTGCATTGGATGCAATAAGTGAAACGGTTTCTTTAAACGAACCTATTTATAATGACGGAAATGAAACAATTCGTGTTATGGACCAAATTGCTGATGTGAAGAATTGTGACGATGAAATTTTTGAAAAACTTTCTTTGACTGATGCCATTAAAAATTTGTCAGAGCGTGAAAAAGAAATTCTTTTGATGCGTTATTATATAGGTAAGACGCAAATGGAAGTCAGTGAAGAAGTTGGAATATCTCAGGCTCAAGTTTCCAGACTTGAAAAGAATGCGCTTAAATCAATTCGTAATTTCATCGATTGATATTGAAGCGAACTCCACAAAATCCCTTTTTTGAAAGGGATTTTTTCTTGCATTAAAAAAATGCAAGAAGCCTTGCGGGGCAAGGCGGTGGAGTTCGCGTAGAGAAAATAACATTTACAAAAATAGCCAATTTAAAGTTTTATAAAAGTCAAACGAAATAAATTTAGTTACATTTTAACACACGATTGCATATCTTATTAGTGTATGGACTTTAAGGAGGTTAAAAATGTCTTTTTACATCAATAATTCCAATCCAAGCAAACCAGGACCAATCAATGGTAACCCTGTAAACGGTATTTGTGAAAAAATTTTGATTGAAACAACCAAAATTTTTGATGCCTGCATCTGCTCTTCCACTGAAACTGGTGTTATTCTTCCACTTTCTGGATTTAATCCTGAAAACCCTGTAACTCCACTTACTTTTATTTCAGCAGAAAATTCAATTGGTGTTGAACCAACTGTCTCTGACCTTGTTATTGACAGATTGGACACATGCCCAAACTATGCAAATGTAAGTTTCACAGTCACAATTCCAGTAACGGTTACATACCGTGACGCAAATGGCACAATTGGCACTGCATCATCTTCTGTTACTGTTGCCAAGTCTGTAATCTTGTTTGTTCCACAACCAGCACTTACACCAGTTGACATTGATGTTGTTGGAATTTTCAGCAGCAGAATTGGTGTTTACACAGACCCTAACGCTTTCACTGTAACAGGATGCATTGAAATAATTGTTAAGGTTGTCAGTGTTGTTGATGTGCTTGTTCCATCTTATGGATATCCAGTTCTTCCACCTTGCCAGAGTGCTCCTGTGCAAAATGCTTGCCCTGGACTTCAAGATTTGCCAATCTATCCAACAGCAGATGCTTCAAACACACCAAGATTCTAATTGCTTAAATAAAAAAGCCCTTGTTTGGGCTTTTTTATTTATTTTTACTTTGAATTACATCTGTAATGTATAACACATTAAGCAAAATCATTACTATGCTAAAACCAAGTTGCCAATAGTCAAAAATTGGCATTGTGTTTATGTCATGATAAGTTCTGCTGTATTGCAATAAATTAATGATGAGTAAAAATATTCCACAAAAACAATTTAATATAACCGTGGCAATGACAAATTTGTGTTTAGATTGATAATTTTCAATTGGTTTTGCAAAAAAGAAAATATTACAAGAATTCAATGCAATGGCAAAGATAAATATTATGCCACAAATTATGTGTTCCACACCAATATAAAGCCATATATGATCAGAGCCAATCTGCATTATTCCATTGTAAATAAGAACAAAAGACATAAAAAGTGTAATTAATGTAAATAAAACAGCACAACTTAAAGATTTAACATATTTTTTCATAAAAAACTCCTTTGATTATTTTCATTATAATACGGGGGGGGGAATTGTCAAGCAAATTTAATTAAAATATTAAAACTTTAAAAATTGAGTGTTGACTTATAAATGAAAATGAGTTACAATATATTTGTTTAAAAGGAGTTATTATGAAAAAAGATTATAATTTTTGGATTGAACGCGGGCTTGTTGGCGGGTTTGAATTTTTGGAACAACAAGTTAAAAACGCATTTCGTAATGATAACAAAGAAGGATATATGCCTGTAATATTTGTGTTTTTAAGTGATGGAGCAAAAGGTTTTAATGGTGATGGCTATGCTTTTCCTGTGCTTTTTGATGAAAAATATACAAACATTCCAAGAGACAAAGTTTATGAAAACTTAGGTTATACTTTCTATATCGACAACTTTGGTGTTAAAGAAATTGGTTACAGCAGAGATGAAAAAGTTGAAGGTGGATATGTTAAAGGTGATATTGTCAGATTTAAGGATACTGATAAGTTTAATCTTGGTGAAATCAATGACACTCTTCGTGGGTATTTAATTAAAGTTTATGGCCAAGAATATGCCAAAGTTATTGTTCCACATCTTGCAAAAAACAGTGAAGAAAGTAAAACATATTGCAGTGAGCGTGAACGCAGTGTTACAAAAGCATTGGTTGGAAATCTTTATGGAAAAGGACTTGGTAATGTTCTTACAGAAGTTTCAGGAGATAAGACAAACGATAAAAAATAGTTTATAATGAATATAATATATATTATATAAAATAACAGCAAAGTGCTGTTATTTTTTTGTTTTAAAAATATTTTAAAAATTTTTTAAAAAATTGTCATTTTTGTTTGACTTTTATTTTTTTTCTGCATATAATAATGCTAGCACTGTGAAGTAGAGAGTGCTAGCAAACTTTTATAAAGGGCGTTTTAAGATGGAACTTTCTGAAAGAAAAATCAAAATCCTAAACATTGCTGTTGAAGAATTTATCAAGGATTCTGCACCGATTACATCCAATTCAGTTAAGGACAGAACTCTTCTTGATGTTTCAACTGCAACACTTCGCAATGAACTTAATGCGTTGGAGGCTATGGGCTTTTTGAAACAGTTGCACACTTCGGGTGGACGCATCCCTACGGCACAAGGTTATCGCTTTTATGTGGAAAACATTTTGAAAACCATAAAGGTGACAAATGGTGAGTTGGAAGAAGTGAGAAAACTGATTGAAAACAGAACACAAAGTCTTAACGATATTGTGGCAGGAATTGCAAAGATCATCAGCAATGCAACAAACTATCCAACAGTGGTGCTGGTCAATGGCATGGAAAACTTGGTTTTGCAAGAGTTTAAGATTATTCCACTTTTGGAAAACAAGTGCATGGTTTTGATTGGAACAAATTATGGTTACATCACAAACACCATGGACATTGTGGCAACACCAGAGAATTGTCAAGACGCTTCGAATTATCTAACCAAATATTTCAAAGGCGAAACTATGGGCTTTTTAATGGAGAACATAAGTCAACTTGGAAAAGGTATGAGCGGAGAGATTAAAGCGTTTCAAAATGTTGTTGACAGTGTTGTGGTTGGGCTTTCCAAAATGAACAAGCAAAAACTTTTGAATGTTCAGGCGGGGAAAGTTGCAGACATGGCAGAACATGACAAGAATTTGGAAGAAACCAAGAAAGTTTTGAAAACATTAAACGACCAAGAAAGTTTGATTGAAGTGCTGGATGACGATGCAAGTTCGATTTCTGCGGTTGTTGCTGAAGATAATGGCGACAAATGCTCGGTTGTAAAAGCACCAATAATTGTTGGGGGAAACAAAGTAGCATCAATTGGTGTGTTTGGCCCACAAAATATGGATTATATGGGCATTGCAACTGCACTTAAAATTGTGGTTGACGAACTTGGCAAAGAAAAAGGAGAGTAAATGAAAAAGGACAAAACAAAAACTTGCGAAAACAAAGAAGAAAAATGTGAAGGATGCTGTGATTGTCATTGTCACGAAGGAGAAGATTTTGAACTTGACGAAAATGTTCAAACTTCCGACCAAGCAGGACAATATTTACAGATGGCACAACGACTTCAAGCAGACTTTGATAACTATCGTAAACGAGTGGCAGAACAACTTGATTATCAAAGACAAGAAGGCATAAAAAGCGTTATTGAAGTGTTTTTACCTTGTTTAGACACTTTTAAGGAAGCAAAGAAAAACATTGCAGACGAAAAAGTTTTGGCAGGTGTAAACATGATTGAAAACAAAATTTTGGACGCTTTGCAGACCTTGAAAGTGGAAAAAATTGAAACAATAGGCAAGGTCTATAACCCTCATATGCACAATGTTATTGCGGTTATGAGTGACCCAAGCAAAGAAGAAGACACCATTTTGGACGAATATCAAACAGGATGGTGCATGAACGGAAAAGTAATAAGATATTCAAAAGTAATAGTTAACAAATTGTCATAATGACAACAAAAAATATGTGCATATAAGCACACGAAAACAAAAAGGAGATTAAAAAAATGAGTAAAATTATTGGTATTGACTTAGGAACAACAAATTCATGTGTGGCAGTTATGGAAGGTGGAAAACCTGCTGTCATCGCAAACGCTGAAGGTGACAGAACTACACCTTCTGTTGTGGCTTACACAAAAGACGGAGAAAGACTTGTGGGTAAAGTGGCAAAGCGTCAAGCAATTGTAAATCACGACAACACAATCATTTCCATTAAAAGAGAAATGGGAACTAATTATAAAACAAAACTCAATGGAAAAGATTATACACCACAAGAAATTTCTTCCATGGTTTTGGCTAAACTTAAAGCAGATGCTGAAAGTTATTTGGGCGAAAAAGTTACTCAAGCAGTAATCACTGTGCCTGCTTACTTTAACGACAGCCAAAGACAAGCGACAAAAGACGCTGGAAAAATTGCTGGACTTGAAGTTTTGAGAATTATCAACGAACCTACTGCTGCTGCTCTTGCATATGGCCTTGACAAAGGCGAAAACCAAAATCAAAAGATCTTGGTTTATGACCTTGGTGGTGGAACATTCGATGTTTCAATTTTGGAAATTGGCGACAATGTGTTTGAAGTTTTGTCTACAAACGGAAACACTCGTCTTGGTGGAGATGACTTCGACAACAGAATTATTGATTTCTTGGTTGAAGAATTTAAAAAATCTAATGGTGGCATGGATTTATCAAAAGATAAACTTGCTATGCAAAGACTTAAAGAAACTGCTGAAAAGGCAAAAATTGACCTTTCTGCAACACCTATGACAACAATCAGTTTGCCATTTATTGCTGCTGATGCAAATGGTCCAAGACACTTGGAAACCGAACTTTCTCGTGCTAAATTTGATGCTTTGACAGAAGATTTGGTTAAAGAAACAATTACTTGCTGTGAAAAAGCATTGAAAGATGCCAAACTTTCTAAGAATCAAATTGACAAAGTTATTCTTGTTGGTGGATCAACACGAATTCCTGCTGTTGTTGAAGCAGTTAAAAACTTTACTGGAAAAGAACCATTTAAAGGCATTAACCCAGACGAATGCGTTGCTGTTGGTGCTGCTATTCAAGCAGGCGTGCTTGCAGGGGAAGTTAAGGATGTGCTTCTTCTTGATGTAACTCCACTTTCACTTGGTATTGAAACTTTGGGCGGTGTGTTTACAAAACTTATTGAAAGAAACACAACTATTCCAACAAAGAAATCTCAAATTTTCTCAACTGCTGCTGACAATCAACCTGGTGTTGACATTCATGTTTTGCAAGGCGAAAGAGAATTTGCTGCTCAAAACAAAACTCTTGGAAGATTCCAACTTTCTGACATTCCACCTGCACCAAGAGGTGTTCCACAAATTGAAGTAACTTTTGACATCGATGCAAACGGAATTGTTAAAGTTTCTGCAAAAGACCTTGGAACTAATAAAGAACAAAACATTACAATCACTGCTTCTTCAAACCTTAAGGAAGAAGACATTGACAAGGCAATCAAAGAAGCCGAAGCACATGCAGAAGAAGACAAGAAGAGAAAAGAATTTGTTGAAACAAAAAATCAAGCAGACAATATGGTTTACTCTCTTGAAAAGTTGTTGAAAGAAAACGGCGATAAACTTTCAGCCGATGATAAAAAACGCCTTGAAGATGAACTTGAAAAGGCTAAGAAAGAATTTGAAAGTGAAGACATTGAAGTAATTAAGAAAGAACTTGACGAACTTACAAAAGTTTCCAACGAAGTTTTCACTAAGTTATATCAAAACGCTAATCCAAATGGCACAAACGGTGATGCTGGCGAACAAGGCAACGGCGACAAGAAAGATGACGGAGATCCAGAAGTAACAATTGAATAAACTGCGCTTGTGGCTTATTTTCGGTCTTGTCCGAAAAGTGTCGCACTAACGCTTGTTTATTAAATTTCGCGACCAAACCAAACTCACAAATTCTTGTGAGTTTGGTGCGACGCTATTGCTAAGTGGGAGAGAGTAAGTGAAGAGTTCTGGTGTTATGTAAAATTATCTTAATTTGTGATGACTCTTTCTCCTTTACTATGTTTTAAGGGAATAAATAAATTTATGGAAACATTGAATTATCTTGGAAAAGAAGTTGAAGTTGTTATGGACAGACCGCTTGGAAGCAAACATCCTAAGCATGGTTTTGTCTATCCTGTCAACTATGGTTACATTCCAAACACTGTTTCTGGAGATGGTGAAGAATTAGATGCTTATGTTTTAGGCGAACACAAACCACTTGAACATTATGTGGGTGGGGTAGTAAAAGCCATAATACACAGAACAAATGATGATGACGATAAACTTGTTGTTATGCCAAAAGATAAAAATTATACACCAGAGCAAATTGCAGCATTGGTTGAATTTCAAGAGAGATTTTTTGCAAGTGAAATATGTTATGTAAAAAATGGATTGGTTGTTTCTGAAGAATTCTTTTAGAACAACTGTAAAAAATAAAGGATTTTTATGGAAAAACTTCTTATTGTTGATATGCAAAAAGGTTTTATGAATGAAAAAAATAAATTCTTAATAGATAGAATTAAGAAATTGTTTTCAAAACCATTTGACAAATTTTATGCAACGAAGTTTGTAAACAAAAAGGAAAGCCCTTTTGTAATATTTTTAAATTGGGAAAATTTGATGACTAAATCAGAACAAGAATTTGCTGTGGAATTGCCAAATGATGTTACAATTTTGGAAAAGACTTCATATTCCCTTGAATCGGGGGGGGTAAATCAGTTTAATAAAACAGATAAAGTTTATTTGTGTGGAACTGATTATGATGCTTGTGTTTTAGCGATTGCTTATCAACTTTTTGACAAAGGGATAAAACCATATATTTTGATTGATTATGTAGGATCTGCGTCGAAAAATCCATTGGATAAAGAACAATTTATTAAATTATGTAAAAGAAATTTTGGGGAAGATTCCATTATTAAAAATTTTTAAAAGGAAAAATAAATGGCTGGAAAAGATTATTATGAAATATTGGGTGTGCAAAAAGGTGCGGATGCGGACGAAATTAAATCCGCATATCGTCGTTTGGCAAAAAAATATCATCCCGATTTAAACAAAACTCCAGAAGCGGCAGAAAAGTTTAAAGAAATAAACGAAGCCTATGAAGTCTTGGGTGATGAAAAAAAACGCGCAAATTATGACCAATATGGCAGTGCAGATGGCCCACAGTTTGGTGGCGGTGGTGCTGGCGGATTTGGTGATTTTTTTGGTGGCGGTCAAGGATTTGGCGGTTTTTCTGACATATTTTCTGACATATTTTCTGCGTTTGGCGGTGGCGAAGGTCGCGGTCGAGTTAATGAACGTGGTGAAGATGTTTATGTAAACATGAAATTGTCATTTGAAGAAGCCATTTTTGGTGTAGAGAAAATCATTTCTTTCAACAGAGTTGAAACTTGTGAAAAATGCTCTGGAACTGGTGCAAAAAATGGTAAAGAATTTTCGACTTGTCCTGATTGTCATGGGGCTGGCAGAGTGAGAATTCAACAAAACACCATGTTTGGAACAACAATCAGAGAAGGTGTTTGCCCTAAATGTTCTGGAACAGGAAAAATCATCAAAGAAAGATGTGAAGAATGCTTTGGAAAAGGTTACAGCAGAAATGTTGCAGAAGTGCGCGTTAAAGTGCCTGCTGGAATCAACGATGGGCAAACCATTCGCATGAAAGGCGAAGGAAATGCTCCATCAAGACAAGGCATCAATGGTGATTTAAACATCAAAATTTCTGTTGCTAATCACAAGATTTTTAAGAGAAATGGCAACGACCTTATGTTTGACTTATTTATTCCTTTCACGACTTGTCTTTTAGGTGGTAAGGTGGAAATTCCGCTTACAAAAGGAACAACTACGCTGAAGATTGAAGAAGGCACGCAAAGTGGAACAATTATGCGTTTGAAAGGGAAAGGTGTAAAAATCCTTAATCGTGAAGCGTATGGCGATTTGCTTGTTACAATTAAGAGTGAACCACCTAAGAACTTAAACAGAAAGGCTAAAGATTTATTAAAAGAATTGGAAGAAAATTTCAACGAAAATGATTTTCCAAAATCGAAAGATTTTACAAACAAAATGAAGGGACTTTAACCTTCATTTTTTCTTTTTGAAAAATGTTTGTTATTTGTTTGCATTTTAGGCAAAAATTGTTTAAAATTGAAATGAAAGGGGGCTTAAATGAGAAGATTTTTCGGAAAACGCGTTGGCGACATGGTTTATGTTGAAGGCGATGAATTTGTTCATCTTAAAAATGTTTTAAGAATGAATGTTGGTGAGCAGTTGATTGCGTTTTTAAATGATGAAAATGAATACGTCTGCCAGATTGAAAAAATGGAAAAGGGTCGTGCCATTTGTGCTATTACAGGAACAAGTGTTTGTGAATGTAATCCAAGAAAAAATATAGTGCTTTTTCAAGCAATTACAAAAGGTCCTAAGTTTGAATTTATTGTTCAGAAAGCAACTGAAATCGGCATAACAAAAGTGGTGCCTTTTGTCAGTGATTATGTCATTGCAAAAGTGAACGAACATAAAGTTGAAAGACTTAACACAATTGCCATGAATGCGTGTAAACAATGTGAAAGAACAATTGTTCCTGTCATTGACAGTGCCAAAACTGTGGAAGAGATTGTTGAAAGTTTTAAAGATTTCGACATAGTTTTGTTTGCTAACGAGCGTGCTGATTCTGGCGAAAAACCAAGAGAAATTGTTAAAGCTAAAAACATTGCTATTATTGTTGGTTCAGAAGGTGGTTTCTCTCAAAGAGAAAAAGATTTATTTATTGAAAAAGGTGCTGTTACAATCAGCCTTGGCAAAAGAATTTTGCGTGCAGAAACTGCTTCTGTTGCCATGATGAGCCTTATCTCAATTTTAAGTGGAAACTAAGATGAAAATTTCTGTTTTAACTTTAGGTTGCAAAGTAAACAAATATGAGAGCGATGCTCTCATTTTTGAACTAAAAAATCGTGGGTTTGACGCTGGCGATAAGTTGGAATTTGCCGATGCTTACATAATCAACACTTGTGCTGTTACAAATGAAGCCGAAAAGAAGTCCAGACAAATGATTGAGCGCGCCAGAAAATTTAACAAGGACGCCAAAATTTTTGTAATGGGTTGTGCCAGCCAAAACAGACCTTGTCAATTTGAAGAAAAAGGCGTCAATTTTGTGATTGGCACAGCAGGCAAGAAAAAACTTTTAGATGAGTTGGAAAATTTGGGTAGAAAACTTTTTGATTTGCCAACTGTTTATGAAGACGACCTGTTTTCTGCACAAACATTATCAAGGGCTTTTATAAAAATTCAAGATGGGTGCAACAATTTTTGTTCTTATTGCATTATTCCTTATTTGCGTGGAAGAAGCAGATCACGAAGTGTGGAAAGTGTTGTTGATGAAGTGAAAAGGCTTCCTGAAAATGTCAACGAAATTGTGCTTGTTGGAATTGATGTTTCAAGTTTTGAAGTGGATGGTCAAAAAGGACTTGCCACACTTTTGGAAAAACTTGATTGTTTTGGAAAAAGACTTAGGCTTTCTTCAATGGAAGACAATTTGGTTGATGAAGCATTTTTGCAAAGACTTAAGAATTTAAAAAATTTTTGTCCGCATTTTCATCTTTCTCTTCAAAGCGGAAGTGATGGGGTTTTGAAGAAAATGAACAGAAAATATACCACTGCACGGTTTTTGGACAGTGTTAATTTAATCAGAAAATATTTTCCGTTTGCGGGGATTACAACCGATGTTATAGTTGGTTTTCCAACAGAAACAGAACAACAGTTTGAAGAAACTTGTGAGTTTGTTCAAAAAGTTAAATTTTCACAGTTGCACATATTTCCATATTCGCAAAGAAGTGGAACTGTTGCATCAAAACTTTATCAAGATTTGTCTGGAAAAGTTAAGGCTGAGCGTTTGAAAAAGTTGGAAGAAATTGGAAACAAAATGAAATTAGATTTTATTTCTAAAAATAAATTTGGAAAGGTTTTGATTGAAGAAGAAAACAATGGCTTATTTGAAGGTTACACTGAAAACTATATAAAATGCTATTGCAAAGGTCAAGCAAAAGTTGGTGATGTGGTGGAAGTTGAAATTGACAAACCGTATAAGCAAGGCGCGTTGTGTAATATAGTGAAAAGTTGACAGTGCAGAGTGTATTCAGGGTTGTGAAAATATTTAATTTTTGTTTAATATGATTAAGTCTGGAATATTTCAGGCTTTTTTATTTGGTTTTGAAAAATTTAAGCCAAGAAAATCATCTATTGTGATTTTTGTAGACTTAGAAATTTTAATCAATGTTTCCAGTTTAATTAAAACTTTGTTTTTCAGCAATGAGTTTAAGGTTGATGTTGAAATGTCGCAAAGTTTGCAAAATTCGGTTTTAGTGAGTTTGTTTTCCTTTATATATTTTTTTATAAATTCTGTTTTAATTATGTTTTTCATTTTGACTCCTTTTTATTATTATACTGTCCACAATTGTGGGAAGTCAAGTATTTTGTCCACAATTGTGGTAAAAATATTTTAGGAGTATAATATGAGTAAATTTAGTGAAAGACTTAAAGAATTAAGAGAAGAAGCAGGGTTAAGTCAAATTGAATTGGCAAAATTAGTTAAATTATCAAAAAGTGCAATTGCTTATTGGGAACTAGGTCAGCGTGTTCCAAGTTTAGAAGCAGTAATTGTGTTGGCAGATTATTTTAATGTTTCATTGGATTATATTGCTGGATTAGATGATTGAGTGAAAACTGCGTCTTTTGCTTGTTTTCGTGTAAACACGAAAAGCCACGCCTTAAGACTTGTTTTCACTCTTTGCACCGCCAAACGAAAACCGCATATTCATTGGCGGTTTTGCGGTGACTCTATTGCTAAGAATAAGATTCTAAGAAGATTAGTTTGTTTTCTTATAATTAAAACTGCGTCATTTGTTTGTTTTCACTCTCTTGCGACCACACGCAAGTCGCATTTCATTGGCGACTTGGTCGCAACGCTATTGCTAAGAATGAGATTCTAAGAAAATTAGTATGATTATTTAAATAAACTTTATCACTTGGGAAATGTTTTTAACTTTTTGGTCTTTTTTCTTGACAAGAAACATTTGTTATGATAAAATGCAAAAAGAATTATGGACTTGAAAGGTGGTGATTTAGATGACAACTGTTAAAGTAGGCGAAAACGAATCTTTGGAAAGCGCTTTAAAACGTTTTAAAAGAAAATGTCAAAAAGATGGAATTATTGGCGACATAAGAAAGAAAGAAGCATATGATAAACCAAGCGTTGCAAAGAAAAAGAAAAGCGAAAACGCTAGAAAAAGAGCAAGAAAAAGAGGTTAATATTATATCATTAAAAATAAAGTGGTTGAAAGTCAATCACTTTTTTTATTTTGTTTAAATTTTTTATAGACTAAAAGACATCCATTTTTATAAGAAACATCTAAAATTTTCCAAAAAACACTCTTGACAAGCGGGGGGGGGGAGAATGGTATAATGCAAACGGAGAATACTATGGAAAATTCAAACGAAATCAGCGAAAATCAAACAGAGAAAAAATATAATTATAACACTGAAAAGAAAATTTGGAATTGGAATCATCTTCCACCTGCATTTACTTCTGAAGAAGAGTTGAAACTTTTAAGACAATATCATGAATATGGTGAGCCAAATTCCAATATTGAAGATCCAGCGATAAGAGAAAAGTTTGGTGTAAAAGACGGAGATATCTTACCACTGCGTGAAGCACTTATTTATGGAAATTTAAGACTTGTGGCAAAATATGTTAATGATTTTAAATCTTCTTTTTTAAGAAGTGTTTCTTCAATTGATCCAGATTATGATGATTTGCTGTCTGAAGGTGTCATGGCTTTAGTGAAATGATTGACAACTTTAAGTCTGATTACAATTTTAAGTTTTCCACTTATCTTGTAAAAGGCATTATAGGAAGATTCTCAAGATTGAAATATATTAATATAACAATAGGTGAGGAAAGACAACGAGTTTTAAAACATCCACCTATGCAAAGTTTGGATGCACCAATTCAAACTTCTCATCATGGAGATGCTGAAGAAGGTAATGCTAAAATTGATTTTATTGAAGATAAATCATTTGACCATAATAATGTTGACGGAAAACTAAATGAAGACTTCATAAGAACACAAGTTTTGCCATATCTTTCAAGACAAGACAGAATAATTTTTGAAAGTGTTTACCTTGATGGAATGAGTTATGAGCAGGTTGCAGATGTTTTAGGAACAACAAGACAAATGGTAGAAAATGTTTTGCATAATGCTGAAAAAATTGCAAAAATCAGACGAATTTATGAAGAAGGGGCGACGGAACTTGACAAATCCATAAAAGGAATAAGTTTTCAAAGAAATCAAGTGTTAAAGTTGGCAACTTGTCATGATGTAATTAATAAATATGGAAGAGAATTTTTGGTGGAAAAAGTTTATCCAAGACTTACACCAACTCAACAAGAAATTTTTGATTATGCAATTTTAGATTATTTTGGTCAATCCGAAAGAGAATTGAAATATGACACAGGTAGTATAAAAATTTTTAATATTAATGGTTTCAAACTTACGCTTGCAAGAGTTTGCAAAATAGCAGACACTATTTTGGAAAATGAGAAGAAAGGTAGAATAATTGAAACAGTAAAACTTCCAGAGAATATTCGTCAGAAGATTGCCAGAGTGGAAAGGGTTTTGGAAAAATACGGTGGAAAATATTTCTTGGCGAATTATTTTCTTAGAATTTTGCCAGACAACGAAAGAAAGGCGTTTTATCATGGAATGTTGACATATAGGGGACAAGCAATGTCACATCAAGCCAAGAAAGCAGGTCTTTCAATGAAAGAATTTAAAACTTGTTTAGAAAGTGCAACAAGCAAACTTAAAACCACCAATTTTGACGATATTGTTTGGGTTGTGGATAAATCTTTGAAAGATGCGAACATTGTTGCTGACAGAGATAATGTCATTGAAAGACGAAATTTTGTAGATAAATTGGGTAGACGCAGACTTATTGACCATTTTGTTTCAAGATTAAACGAAACACAAAAGACTGTTTTTGAAAATCTTTATTTAATGGGAAATTATTACACAGCCGAAACTTTAAGCAAAGGAACAGGGCTATCAACTGGCGTGATTGCAAAAACAGAACTTGAAATTCGTGAGATGTTTAAAGATTTGGATGCTATGGAAGCGGAAGACATGAAAAATCAAGTAAACAATATTGCTGGGCGTCAAACTTTGGAATACAAAGAAAGATTATACCAGAGAAGAATTGATAAAAATTTTGTAACAAAACATGGTGGAAAAGAATTTTTAATGTTTAAGTTTGCTCCAAGACTTGTAACAAGGGCGGAAGTAGTCATTTTAAGAGACTTTATTTGTGATAATATGCCTGCAGAACAAGTGTTAAATGAGTTGGGTTTAAATAAGAATGCTTTTGATTATTTAACAAGTACAACTCAATCAATTAAGTTGGCAATAAGAAATTATAAAAATTGTTTTGATTCTAAAGATCCTGATTTGTTTATAAAGGAAGTAGATGATTTTTATAAGATGAATGCTTATCAACAAGAACATGGAAATTTGGACGAACGCATTTTTGGAAAAGAAATTACTGACCAGTTTAAGCATGTTTCAAATGTGCTTATGAATGTGACAACCGACATGAAAAAAGATGAACTTGATGACATAATTCAGAGCGCTGGCGGCGAAAAGGTGCTTAGAAGAAATTTTGCTCCATACAAACTTACAGGCGTAACAGAAAATTTGATTTTTGAAAAAACAATCTTGCAAAAAATGAGTTGTGAAGAAGCTTCCAAAGAATTAGATATTTTCCCTGTTGAAGTAGAACAAGTTAGAGATAGCATTTTGGATAAAGTTAAAAAATTTGTTCGTTATAGAAATCGTAATCTGAAAAACAAGGAATTAAGAATTAAAAGATCTGAAGAAAATCAAGTTCAGTTGAAAAACATTATTGGCAAAGATAAAGGTGATTAAATAAAAGAGCAATATTGTTGCTCTTTTTTTATTTAATAATTCAAAATTCGTTAAACTTATTGAAAAATTTGTCAAATCTATTGAAAAATTATCGAATTTTGTGGTATACTAGTAAAGTAAAGAGTAATTGTGGTTTTCCACTCTCTTCCAAAATTTAAAAGAGTTTTGGTTAAAAGGATGAAACATGTTTGGTCCAAAGTGTCCTATTTGCAAAAAAGAACTTAATCTTGAAATGATTGCTATGGATGTTAAAGAAGACAAAGATGGAAATGTTAAAAAGAAATTAAATTTTGGTAATTCTTTGATGCAAATTATTAACTATGCTGTTGAATCTTCTCTTCGTGCAACAGTGGGTTCTGGAAGATCTCTTTATTACACTTGTGGTAATCCAGATTGTCCAGCATGTTTTAAAGGAAATTCACCTTGCTATTTCAAAAAAGGAATTATTTTTGCTTCGCTTGTAGGTGACCCTAATGGAATAAGACTTGATTTTATGAAAGGATCATACAGAAAGAAAAAGATTATGAAGAAACTTATGATTTCAAGAAATAAAAAATAAAGATTTTATTCATAAATATTTTTTAAATTAAATTACAAAATTGCTTGACTTTTTCTTTCTATATAAATATAATAAGCATGTGTTTCGTTGTCGGAAACCATGCTTAATTTTTTTGTCAAAGCATGCTTTGGCAAAAAGAATGAGAGCATAAACAAACAACAGGTGGCAGGTGACCTTTTTAAAAGTGAAAAACTGCTTCACCGATTTAAACATTTATTTGTTTAAAGTTGCTATGGACTGAGTTGTCTGTCCCAGTAAGCAATTGTGTTGTTCATGTTTGATTTAAAAAGCATTTTTCATGACGCGATGACATATTATCGCGTCTTTTTTAAGACAAAGTGTTAAGTCGATGCAAAATTTGCAAACACTTAAGAACAGACATTAAATCTATTTTTGGTGTCTGTCCCAGTAATAAAAGGAGAAAACTATGCCTACATTTAACCAATTAGTAAGAAACGGAAGAAAAACTTTTGAAAAAAAGAAAAAGGCTCCACTTCTTGAAGAATGCCCACAAAAGCGTGGCGTTTGCTTGTCAGTAAGAACTGCAACACCTAAAAAGCCTAACTCTGCTCTTCGTAAAATTGCCAGAGTTAAACTTTCAAATGGTCAAGAAGGAACTTGCTATATTCCTGGAATAGGTCACAACTTGCAAGAACACAGTGTCGTTCTTGTTCGTGGTGGTCGTGTTAAGGATTTGCCTGGTGTTCGTTATCACATTATTCGTGGAACTTTGGACACAGCCGGAGTTGCAAACAGAAAACAAAGCCGTTCTAAATATGGCGCAAAGAAAGCAAAGAAGTAATATTTGCTTAGAAATTATTGATTTTCCACAATTGTGGATTAAAAGGAGTAAAACACATGCCTAGAAGAAATAGTGCCGTGAAGAAAGAAGTTTTACCAGATCCAATTTACGGAAACAAGGTTGTTACAAAACTTATCAATCAAATTATGTTGAGTGGTAAGAAAGGTCTTGCTCAAAGAATTGTTTATGGTTCTTTCGATATTATTAAAGAAAAAACAAGTTTGGAACCTCTTGATGTTTGCCTTGCTGCAATCGAAAATGTTAAACCTTTACTTGAAACAAAAGGTCGCAGAGTAGGTGGTGCAACATACCAAGTTCCTATGGAAATCCGTCCTGAAAGACGCCAAACTCTTGCTATTCGTTGGATTGTTAACAATGCAAGAAAAAGAACTGGCGAAAGAAATATGGATGAAAAACTTGCTGGCGAACTTTTAGATGCATATAACAACACAGGTGCATCTATTAAAAAACGTGACGAAATGCACAGAATGGCAGAAGCAAATAAGGCTTTCGCACATTATAAATGGTAATTTGAAAAACTGTGTTTCTGTTTTGTTTTGAATTTATTTTTATAAACACCACTTTGACACTTGTTTTTCGGATTCGCGATCAAATGAATAGTGCTTAGTAAAACTAAGTTGACGATTTGTTGCGACTCTCTTGCAAAGTATGCAAGAGTAATTATTTGGAAATCTTAAATTATAGTTAATTCCCTAAACTATATAAAATTCTATTTTCAATTTTGTGAAATGTAGAATTTAATTTGATAAACAAAATTGAAAATCAAATAAAGGGAAGATGATTGGGGTAGAAACCAAAGTTTTAGCAGTTAGAATTTCGTTGAAATATATATATGCATAAAAATTTAGGTTTTTGTCCCAGAAAAAAGGAGATTATTTTTATGGCTACAAACCTAGAAATGACCAGAAATGTCGGAATTATGGCTCACATTGACGCAGGTAAAACAACAACAACTGAAAGAATTTTGTTTTACACTGGAAAAAGTCACAAAATTGGTGAAGTTCATGATGGTGCTGCAACTATGGACTGGATGGCTCAAGAACAAGAACGCGGTATCACAATTACTTCTGCCTGCACAACATGCTTTTGGAAAAACCATAAAATCAACATTATTGACACTCCAGGACACGTTGACTTCACTGTTGAAGTAGAACGTTCCTTGAAAGTGCTTGATGGTGCTGTTTTGGTTCTTTCTGCTCGTGACAAAGTTCAACCACAAACAGAAACTGTTTGGCGTCAATCAACTAAATATAAAGTTCCAACCATCATCTATGTAAATAAAATGGACAGAGATGCTGCTGACTTTTATGGTTGTGTTGAATCAATCAAACAAAGATTGAAAACAAATCCACTTGCCATCCAAATGCCTATTGGAGAAGCAGATACATTCAGTGGAATTATCGACCTTATGACAATGAAGGCCGAAATTTATAAGGATGACATGGGAACTCAAATTGAAGTTACCGAAATTCCTGAAGAATATAAGGCAAAGGCTCAACAACTTCATGATGAAATGGTAGAAAAAATTGTTGAAACTAATGATGCTCTTCTTGAAAGATTCTTTGAAGGCGGAGAAATCTCTATTGAAGAACTTAAAAAAGCACTTCGTGACGCTACTATTGCAAGAACAATTGTTCCTGTTCTTTGTGGATCTTCTTATAAAAACAAAGGTGTTCAAATGCTTTTGGATGCTATGGTTGAATTCCTTCCAAGCCCACTTGACATTGATCATATTGAAGGCGTAAACCCAGACACAGAAGAAACAGAAACAAGAGCACCAAGTGAAGATGCTCCATTTGCAGGACTTGCATTTAAAATTATGACAGACCCATTTGTTGGTCGTCTTGCGTTCTTCAGAGTTTACTCTGGAAAACTTGTTGCTGGCTCTTATGTTTACAACTCAAACAAGGGCGAAAAAGAAAGAGTTGGTCGTTTGATTCGTATGCACTCTAACCAAAGAGAAGAAATCAAAGAAGTAGGAGCAGGTGACATCGCTGCGATTGTCGGTCTTAAAGATACAATCACAGGCGAAACACTTTGTGATGAAAAAAATCCAATCGTTTTGGAAAGTATGGAATTCCCAGAACCAGTTATTAAGGTTGCTATTGAACCTAAAACAAAACTTATGCAAGAAAAAATGGTGCTTGCGCTTATCAAACTTGCTGAAGAAGACCCAACTTTCAAAACTTACACAGACCAAGAAACTGGTCAAACAATCATCGCTGGTATGGGCGAACTTCACCTTGAAATCATCGTTGACAGATTGCTTCGTGAATTTAAAGTTGAAGCAAACGTAGGTCAACCACAAGTTGCTTACAAAGAAACAATCAGAAAAGCAACTCGTGCTGAAGGTAAGTTTGTTAGACAATCTGGTGGTAAAGGTCAATATGGTCACTGCGTTATTGAAATTGAACCACTTGAACCAGGAACAGGTTATCAATTTGAAGATAAAACTGTTGGAGGCTCTATTCCTAAGGAATATATTCAACCAATCAACAATGGTATTCAAGAAGCAAGCAAAACTGGTGTTATCGCTGGTTATGAAACTGTTGACTTTAAAGTTACTGTCCTTGATGGTTCTTACCACGAAGTTGACTCTTCTGAAATGGCGTTTAAGATTGCTGGATCTATGGCATTCAAAGATGGTGCTTTGAATGCAAATCCTGTTCTTCTTGAACCTGTTATGAAAGTTCAAGTTGAAGTGCCAGACGACTATCTTGGAACAGTTATGGGTAACTTGACTTCTCGTCGTGGAATCTTGACTGGAAACGAAACAAGACCAGGTGTTCAAGTTGTAAATGCCGAAGTTCCTCTTGGAGAAATGTTTGGTTATGCAACAGACCTTCGTTCTCAAACACAAGGTCGTGGAACATTCACAATGGAATTCTTAAAATATGCTGAAGTTCCTAAAAACATCGCTGAAAACATTGTTGGTCAGCGTAAAAAAGCCTAATCTTTCATAATTTAGGCATTAAATTGAAAATTTTTTATGAAATTGTAAAAAATCATTTTGATATTTTAAAAAACTATGCTAAAATATCACAGTAAAGCATTAAAAAAGGAGATTAAAAAATAATGGCTACTGAAAAATTTGACAGAAGCAAACCACACGTAAACGTTGGTACTATTGGTCACGTTGACCATGGTAAAACAACTCTTACTGCTGCTATCACAATGTATTGTGCTGCAAAGGGTTACGCTCAAAAAATGAAATATGATGAAATCGATAAGGCTCCAGAAGAAAGAGCCAGAGGTATTACAATCAACACATCTCACGTTGAATACCAAACAGATAAGCGTCACTATGCTCACGTTGACTGCCCAGGACACGCAGATTATGTTAAAAACATGATTACTGGTGCTGCTCAAATGGACGGCGCTATCCTTGTTGTTGCTGCAACTGATGGTCCTATGCCTCAAACTAGAGAACACATCTTGCTTGCAAGACAAGTTGGTGTTCCTTACATCTGTGTTTTCATGAACAAAACAGATCAAGTTGATGATCCTGAACTTTTGGATCTCGTTGAAATGGAAATCAGAGAATTGCTCTCTGAATATGGTTTCCCAGGAGATGCAACTCCAATCGTTAAAGGTTCTGCTCTTAAAGCATTGGAAGCAGGTCAAGCAGGAAATGCTTCTGACCCAGCATGCGCATGCATTCAAGAACTTTTGGATGTTTTGGATTCTTATATTCCTGAACCTGAAAGAGATATTGACAAACCTTTCCTTATGCCTGTTGAAGACGTTTTCACAATCACTGGTCGTGGAACAGTTGCTACTGGTAGAGTAGAAAGAGGTATCGTTCACGTTAACGACGTTGTTGAAATCGTTGGTCTTGGTGCTAAGAAACAAACAGTTGTAACTGGCGTTGAAATGTTCAGAAAACTTCTTGACGAAGGAAGAGCAGGAGACAACATCGGTGTTCTTCTTCGTGGTATTCAAAGAACTGAAATTGAAAAAGGACAAGTTCTTTGCAAACCAAATTCAATTCAACCTCATACAAAATTCACTGCTGAAGTGTATGTATTGAAAAAAGAAGAAGGTGGTCGTCATACTCCATTCTTCAATGGTTACAGACCACAATTCTATTTCAGAACAACAGACGTTACTGGAACAATTGAACTTGAACCAGGCGTAGAAATGGTTATGCCAGGCGACAACGTTAAGATGACAATTTCTCTTAACAAAGAAATCGCTATTGAACAAGGACTTCGTTTTGCTATTCGTGAAGGTGGCAGAACAGTTGGTTCTGGTGTTGTTTCTACAATCATTGAATAATAGAAATCAAAAAAAAGACTGCATTGCAGTCTTTTTTATTCAATAATATAGAATGTTTTGTTATAAAAAAATAAGCACTAGTAAAAGTGCTTATTTTTTATATCTTAGTTATTATCTCCGTCTCCCATACCTCCACGGCCATCATCAGTTGTTGGAGTTATATTTTCTTTAATGTCAACTCCATCCTTTTTTGCTATATCCAATGCAATATCACTTATTAGACCTTTTTCTAAATTTTTATCTGCAATATATTTATAAGTTTTATTTGCCTTTTCAAACATTTCTTGTTCAGTTTTACTTGTTAAGGCAGCATTTAAGCAAATATAAAATTTTGCATAAGTAAATACCAAGTATGAATTCATTTCAAGATAAGCGGTAGGTTGAATATATTTTTCAGGGTCATTAGGTGTAATATAAGGTAAAACTGCTTTTGCACATTGTTCTCTTAATTTTGGTGCTTTTGGTAAATATATAACTGCTTCTGCAATCTCTTTTTTTATTTCTCTTACTCTTTCACATCCTTGGATGGTATTTTCGCTTAAAAATTTAAGATTAGTTATTATATGATTAACATCATAACTATGCTTATTGTATGATTTTGAAATTCTTTTTCTTATTCCGTCCATTTCATATACTAATAATTTTATTTCTTCCAAAGTTTTCATAATTTCTCCCTTTTCTCTGAATTTACTTTAATTATACTCGGGGGGGAGTTTGTCAAGGGGTTTTTGAAAAAATGTAAGGTTTTTAGTTTCATTAAATGATTATAATAAAAAAAGACGCAAAATTGCGTCTTTTATTTTTATTTCATGTCTTTTAAGAATGCTTTGTAAAACAAGTATGAGTGATAGATGTCAAGTTTTGATGCAACTTCCCATGGAGCATGCATAGAGAGAAGTGGAATGCCTGCGTCAATCACATTCATTCCATATTCTGCCAAGATGTAGGCGATTGTTCCGCCACCACCTTGGTCAACTTTGCCCATTTCGGTAAATTGATAGAAAATTTTGTTGTCATCAAGCACTTTTCTTAGTTTTGCAATATATTCAGGTGAAGCGTCATTTGCTCCGCTTTTTCCGCGACCGCCAGTATATTTATTGAAAGAGATTCCGCTTGAAAGGAATGCTTCAGTGTCAGCATTGTAAGCACTTGCCCATGTTGGGTCAAAACCAGCGGTTACGTCGCTGGAAATCATGTTTGAGTTTGTAAGCGTGCGTTTAAGTTTAAGTTCGCTGTAAGTTGTGCAAAGGTTAAGCACTTCGGCAACTGCATTTTCAAAGAAACGACTTTTCATGCCAGTCGCTCCATAACTTCCGATTTCTTCTTTGTCAACCAAAAGGCAAACTGCTGTGCGTTTTGGATTTTTGCATTCCAAAATTGCTTGCAAGGAAGTGTATGCACAAGAACGGTCATCATGCCCATAACCAACAACCATAGAGCGGTCAAGCCCCATATCTTTTGCCTTTCCAGCAGGAACAATTTCAATTTCAGCACTGATGAAATCATCAGTTTCAATGTTTTGATTTTTAAGGATTTGTTTAATGTTGTTGATGCAAATTTCTTTGTTATCTTCTTTAAAAGCCATGTTTGCAATGATGACATCAAGTTGTTCTCCAGTTACTTCTTGAGTTGTTTTATCTTTTTTAAGGTGTGGAAGAAGGTCGGAAATATAGAAAACTGGGTCATCTTCTTTTTCACCGATGTTGACTTTAATAATGCTTCCGTCTTTTTTAACAACTACGCCGTGCATTGCAAGGGGCATGGTTATCCATTGATATGTTTTAATTCCGCCATAATAGTGTGTGTCTAAAAGACAAAAACCATTTTTCTCATAGAGAGGAGTCGCTTTCAAGTCAAGGCGTGGACTGTCAATGTGGGCGCCAATGATGTTTAAACCATTTTCAAAATCTTCTGACCCAATGACAAACAAAACGATTGTTTTGTCTTTATTGACAGAGTAAACTCGGTCGCCTGCTTTCAGTTTTGTTTTGTTTTTAACCAAAGTTTCAAGATTTTTAAATCCGTTTTTTTCTGCCAAAGCAACAGAAGTTGAAAGACATTCGCGTTCTGTTTTATTTTCCGATAAAAATGTTTTATAATCATCGCAAAACTTAAAAATTACCTTTTTGTCAGTTTCGTTGCATAAACTCCATTTGTTTTTTGCTGATGTTTTGTTTTCTGTTTTAGTTGTTGTTGCCATATATTTCCCCTTTTTTATATTTTCATTTTATAACAAACAAAAAATTGATGTCAATTAAAACTTGAAGCATTTTTTAATAATTATGTCAACTTTTTGGGTGTTTTAAAAAAAATTGTGATTTATTTTGAATTGCGTTGGTTTTGTGTTATTATATCAATAAGGAAGGGAATATTATATGAGTTTTATGGACTATATTTATAGGGCATTTGGATTTGAAGGCGATGATGTAAAAGTTGTTAAAAAGAAAAACGCTCCTACAAAAAAAGCAACTTACAACCTTAAAGTTAAACAGAAACTGCCAGATGAAATTGACGGAGTAAGAGTTTTTTATCCTGAATGTTTTGAAGATATTAAAGACCGCATTGAGATGCTTAAAAAGGGAACTCCTTTCTTCATTGATTTTCGTGCTTGTTCGTCTAGTGAAAAAAATAAGATTTTGGATTATTATCATGGCGTAATTGACATATTAGGTGCAAGTGAAGAAATTGTTGAGAAAAATTTGCATATCTTTTTGCCAAAGAATATGGAAATTGAAAGAGATTAAAAATTTAATATAAATAAATACAGGATATAATTTGAAAAAACAAACTTTAATTAAACTTATTGTTATGTGCAGTGTTATGGCGGCAATTTTGGTGTTGGATTTGGTCACCAAATATGTTTTTGACGCATCTCTTATTGGCGGAGAAATAGTTTCCGTAATTCCAAAACTTTTTAATTTTAAACTTGTTCACAACATGGGCGCTGCTTGTGGGATGCTTGCGGGTAAACAAGTGTTTTTAATTGCTGTAACAATTGTTTTCTTGGCTATCTTTATTTTCTATTATGTTAAAGAAAAAAACAAAACATGGCTTTTGACTGTGGCTTTTGGCTTTATTTTTGGCGGTTGTATTGGAAATTTATATGACAGAATATTCTTGGGTTTTGTCAGAGATTTTATTCAGTTTGACTTTTGGCAAAGTTTTCCAATTTTTAATTTTGCTGATGTTTTTCTTTGCATTGGGGTTGCTTTGTTTATTATTTATTTAATTATTTATTATGTAAAATACAACAAAAACAACAAAAAAGACCAATTAAAACCTGAAAACAAGGGAAAAGACAATGAAAACTGAGATTTTTAAAGTAGAAAACGATTATGTGGGTTGTCGTTTGGATGTTTTTTTGTTGAAAAATTTTTCAGATTTTTCGCGATCTCACATTAAAAATATGGTTGAAAAAGGTTTAGTAACTGTCAATGACAAAACAGTTAAGGCAGGTTTTGCACTCAAAGCGGGAATGGTTGTTAAAGTTGAGATTGTTGAACCAGAAAAGATTTCAACCATTGCAGAAAATGTTGATTTTGAAATTGTCTATGAAGATGATGACTTGGCAGTTATCAACAAACCACAAGGGCTTGTTGTTCATCCTTGTGCGTCAACTAAACATGGCACGCTTGTTAATGGCTTGCTTTTAAGGCTGAAAAATTTAAGTGGAATTAATGGTGTGCTTCGACCTGGGATTGTTCATAGACTTGACAAGGACACAAGCGGGCTTTTGGTTGTGGCCAAGAATGATAAGGCTCATGTTTCTTTAGCGGAACAAATTAAAAATAAAACTGCTCACAGAAATTATTTGGCAGTTTTGGAAGGGAATTTGAAACAAGACAGTGGGCGTGTGGAAACATACATAAAACGCGACCCAAAAGACCGCAAAAAGATGAGTGTTCAAAACACTGGAAGAATTGCTATAACAGATTTTAAAGTTTTAAAACGATTTGAAAAATGTAGTTTTGTGGAGTTTATGTTACAGACAGGAAGAACACATCAAATTCGTGTTCATGCAAAACATTTGCATCATCCTGTTGTTGGTGACAAACTTTATGGAAAAGAAGTTAAATTTTTGCAGGGACAACTTTTACATGCTTACAAATTGACATTTGTGCATCCAAGCACAGGAAAGGAAATGACTTTTGAAGCACCACTACCAAATTATTTCATTGAATTTTTAAATAAACAAAAAGAGATTTAAAAAATTAGACTCCAAAAGAGTCTAATTTTTTGTTATTTTGCAAGGATTGCTGTGAGTTCAATTTCAATTTTTGCACCATCATGAACCATGCGATTGACTTCAATAAGAGTTGATGCAGGTTTTGAGTTTGCAAAATATTCTGCTCTTATTTTGGAAACAACATCAAAGTCTTTCATGTCGGTGACATATATGACTGCTTTTACAACATCATCATATGTTGCCCCAGCATTTTCTAAGATGCTTCCAATCGTGTTAAAAACTTCAAATGTTTGACTCGCGATGTCAGCTTCTGTGTTGTTGGCTTGAATTCCTGAAACAAAGATTAAAAAACAGTTTCCTAAATCAATCTTTTTTGCAGGAGAATAAAAGCCTTTTGCCTGTTTCCCTTTTTGTTGAATGTTTTCAATCATAATAATACCTCCACTTTCAGCATAACACGGGGGGGGGAGATGTCAAGCAATTAAAATAAAATTTGAAGTATTTTAAAAAATATAGTTTTTTGAGATTTTTAGGGAGAAATGTCAGATAAAATGCTTGACAATAAGTCTTTATTTTGATAAAATATTACACGTATCCGCATGTATCGGGTTTTTGGTAAAGTTGTTAAACTTAGAGCATCAGAGACTTTCAGCGATGCACTTCGCAAGAGAGTCGCACAAAATCGCCAATGTAATGCGATTTTCGTTTGGTGCGAAAGGAAGTAAACGAGCGATAAAGCGAAATTTTTGTGTTTCACAAAAATGAGCAAAAGCGAAGTTTACGCACACCTTTTACAGCGAGTTTGGTTAGAGGAGGTAAGATTAAGATGTTTGCAGTTATTCAAACAGGTGGAAAACAGTATAATGTTACAGAAAACGATGTGCTTAAAGTTGAAAAACTTGAACTTGCACAAGGCGAAAAGATTAAACTTGAATGTTTACTTGTTTCTGATGG
The DNA here is from genome assembly GCA_949878485.1 of uncultured Eubacteriales bacterium. Lineage (GTDB taxonomy): Bacteria > Bacillota > Clostridia > Christensenellales > UBA1242 > Caccovivens. The sequence continues at coordinate 20,122 of CATLAM010000002.1, read as the reverse complement.
TAACAAAACTGTTGCTGGAACACCTACCGTTAAAGGTGCTGAAGTTGTTGCTGAAATCGTTGCTCATGGCAAAGGCGATAAGATTGTAGTTTTTAAATACAAGCCTAAGAAAAATGAACGCAAAAAGCAAGGACACAGACAACCTTGGACAGAAATTAAAATTGTTTCAATAAAGATGTAATTATGACTAAGATTACGATTTTTAAAAAAGCAGGTTTTATATCTGGCTATCTTATTAAAGGGCACAGCGGTTATGCCGAAGAAGGAAGCGACATTGTTTGCAGTGGAATTTCTGCTGTAAGTCAAATGGCTCTTGTTGGGCTTACTGAAGTCTTGAAAAAAGATGTGGACTGTGTTTGCGAAGACGGACTTTTAAGCGTAGACATTAAAGGTGACTTGAAAGAATGTCAAGTGATTTTAAATGCTATGGAATTGTCCCTTAAAGATATTGCCAAAAACTATCCTGCCTATGTCAAATTTGAAATTAAAGGAGAATAAAAAGATGTTTATTAATTTACAACTTTTTGCTCATAAAAAGGGTGGCGGTAGCACTAAAAACGGAAGAGATTCTCAAGCAAAACGTCTTGGCGTTAAAACTTATGCTGGTCAACTTGTAACTGCTGGTTCTATTATTGTTAGACAACGCGGAACAAGTGTTTATCCTGGCACAAACGTTGGAATCGGAAAAGATTACACACTCTTTGCTCTTAAAGACGGAAAGGTTGTTTTCGGTCAGAGCAATGGCAAAAATATAGTTTCAGTTATTGCTGAATAATTAAATAAAAAGGCGTAATGCCTTTTTTTGTTTTAGGGATGTTTTATGAATTACGAAATTAAAGAAAATGGAATTGAAATTGAAGGAAAAGAAGATTTTAATCCACAGCACATATTGGAATGTGGGCAAATTTTTTCTTACATAAAAGAAGATGGAAATTATGTTGTCTTTTCTGCGGATAAAAAAGCCAAAATCTTGGAAAACGAAAATGGATTTTTTATTGTCACTGAAAATCCAAGTTATTATGTTGACTTTTTTGATTTAAAAACAAATTATGGTGAAATCAAGAAAAAACTGGAAAAGTTTGAAATAATGAAAAGATCAATTGAGTATGGTTATGGCATAAGAATTTTGAAACAAGATTTGTTTGAAACTTTGATTTCTTTTATTGTTTCGGCAAACAACAACATTAAAAGAATTCAAATGATTTTAAATCGCATTCGTGAGAGATATGGTGACAATAAAGGTGATTATTATGCTTTTCCAACCAGAAACCAACTTTTGAAAGCGACAGAACAAGATTTCGCTGAACTTGGTGCTGGCTACCGTGCAAAATATCTTTACACCGTTTTAAGACAAATTAATGAAGATGAGTTAACGAGTTGGCAAGTTTTGGAAACTTCTGAACTTAGAAACAAACTTATTTCGCTGTGCGGTGTTGGGCCAAAAGTGGCGGATTGTGTGCTTTTGTTTGGTTTTGGTAGAGGTGATGTTTTTCCAGTCGACACTTGGATTTATCAAATGTATAACAAATTTTATTCAAATCTGGAAAACAGAGAAAAAATAAGGCAAAACTTAGTGAAAGAATTTGGTTTATTTTCTGGTTATGCTCAGCAATATTTATTTTTCTTCATGAGAGCGGGAGAAATTTAAAGGAAAAGTATTGCAAAATTTTGTGAAATATGTTACAATAATTTTAACATATAAATTGGAGGTATTTTTATGGCTAAAAAATTTTTAAAATTGGTTGCTGCTTTGGTTGCTGCGGGTATTGCGGTGACACCTTTTGCATTTGCTGGTTGTGACACAGCAGGTAATAGTAATGAAAATGAAAACAACGGAATTATTACACCAAATCCAGAACCTGAAAAACCAGAACCAAGTGATCCTGAGAAACCAGTTGAACCTGAAAAGCCAGTTGATCCAGAACAACCAGAAGATGAAAGCAAGTTTGAAACAACAGTTATTCCTTATGATGAAATTGACGCTGTTGCTGAAATTGTTAATTCGGGCAAAAACTTTAAAGTTGTCAACAATGAAAACAATGTTTCTTTAACTTTGGAAAGAGATGTTGATAAGTTTTACTTTACAAACAGTGAAACTGGTGATAATTATTTTGCAATTAATGATGGAGAAAATGATTTAAAAATCTCTTATGATTCTGCAAGTGATAATTGGGTTTCAACAATTTTGAAGTCTTCTGATAAAAATCTTTTAACAGTATATAATATGAATAAAAAATTTAGAAGTTTGTTTAATGGACTTGAATTTGAAACTTACAATACAAAGACTGGCGAATTTAAAGGCACTATGATGGGCACAAGCAATTATCTTGATTGTTCTGTGTTTATTAATAAAGAAAACTCTGTTGTTAAAAGTTTTGTGATTAATGTTAAAGAATCAGTTCCATCCACAATTACTTTTTCTGATTTTGGGGGAACGAGTGTTGAGATTCCTGATTATGTTAAAGAAGATGAAGTTGACAAGTCTGAAACTGTGCTTACTGTGACAAATGGTCAGTATAATTTCAATGACAAACTTATTAAACCAATTGTTGAAAGATGGTTGAAAGGCGAAAATGCTCGTAATGTTGATTTGGTAAATGAAACTATTGCAACTAAAAATTGTGAAACTGAACAAGTGATGTTTATGAATTTATCTAAAGACATGCTTGAATTATACATTGTGTATGAAGAAAAAGACACTAATGAAAGACGCATGGGGCAATTTAAAATTGCAGATGTTGCTCTTTTGGATGCAATTAAAACTACTAAAAAAATGACTGAAAATGAACTTATTAAATATTTAAATTCTGAAATGAGTGGACTTCAAAATGTTTCAAACGCTAAGAATTATAATGTTGATTACATTACAACTGATGCTGATTTTGCAGAAAACAAAACACAATTCAATGCTTTGACAAACAAAATTATTGAACGTGCCAAAGTTGTTGGAGCACAAGGTAATCATATTAACAATGATGGATCTCCAGTGGATTACAGTGATTATAATATTGTTTGTGGGTTTAAGACCAAGCCAAATCTTTCTTCATTTTCTGATGCACAAATGTTAGGTGAAAATTATAATTTTTATGTGGGTTATTTGGTTGAAAAAGATGGAAATTATAAATTACTTGATTTACGCGTGGCATCTAAAACAGAACATGGTTATAACAATTTGTATCTAAACATTACAGACGGAGCAATAGACAGTAAAGATTGGATGGTTGTGTCTTCAAGTTTAACTGATATGACTGCTGGAAATGGTGCATTATACGACCATGTTTCAACCGCAAAAGCAAGTTGGAATTTCGATGCAAAAGATGTGATTGTGGAAGATAAAGAGCGTTCACTTTAAAAATGATTAAAAAGCAAGAGAATTTTAAATATCTCTTGTTTTTTTTTGTTTTATGTGGTATTATAAATATATGAAAAAGTCTTTAACAAAAAAGAATGGAATATACAGAATTCTTTCACTGCTTCTTTGTTTTATGTTTCTTTTGTTTGTTGGTTGTTCTGAAGAAGGTGGAGACGAAGAAGGAGATGGTGGAATAGGCACCAGTCTTTTAAACAGTGCCGTTGTTTTGTCGCGTCCTGCGGACTATTTTGAAAAAGATTATGTGGGAGAACATGCTTCTGTCAATTATTATAATAAGTATTCGCAAAGAATATTTTATAATCTTTATAAAGCATATAGTGATGCTGATTATGAAAAAGATGGAACATCCATGCTTGTTGGTGACAAAAAATATCTTTATGATGCAATCAGATATGCTGTTAAATCAGTCAGAAATACATATAATTCCAGCGATGTGTTGATTCAACAAGAAGTTGTCATCGATTTGAATGCTGGTTGGAACTGGGGCGTTCCACAAGCGTTGGACATTGTTTTGAGAAATAATGGTGTTAATGTAACGGTTGTCGATGATTTGATTAATAACACAAAAACATTCATATATAACACTGCATTTTTTACAACTCCACCCGTGCATAGTGATTGGTCAGAAGTGTTTGATAATAACACAAAAACATCTTACAATAAATATTATTATTATGATGAAAATGGAAATAGCAACATTGCTGGGGTTACACAATATTATTATTCTCCATATTATAATGATGGAGTCAGCGATGCAATGAATTTCTATCAAGATGCTTTGGAATATGCCATTTACATGATTTCACTTGGTTATAATCGTGTTGATCAACCAGGGTTTTTCAATTTTGAAACAACTTTTGATTCAACCACAAATGCCATGACAGGAATGAATTTGATTGGTAAAGATGAAAATGGTGCAGATGCAGAAAGTTGGGAAGGAAAAGGTGGAACAATTTCTGTAAGCAAGGCACTTGACTATGCCAAAGATTTGTATAACAGAACTGCAACTTATGTTGGAATTACACAAGGAAACAAAGATGACATTGTGGATTTCATTTTAAATGTTGTCATTGGAAAAAATGCTTGGGGGAATGAAACAAACAAGGGGCAGTTCCAAGTTGCTGAAACAGTTTTCACATCAACTGGTGCAAGCACTGGCACAACCACAAATGTTACAATTGATAGAAACTATGAAGCAGTTGTTCGTGATATTTTAGATGTTGTTTGCAAAGAAGTTCCAATTGGATATGATCAAGAAAAGGGAGAAGATATTACACTTGACAACCCTTATCCTGCTGCTGTTGTGACCACATATCCTGGAAACAAGTTTATGGGGAGTTATGATGGCGAAGATGATGCGTTTCAGTTTTCAACTGCTCAGGAATATCAAAGCATAGTTTTAGATCCAATGGCAGAAGATTTAGATGAAATTTTTACAGACCTTTGGCTTCAATTTGAATATTATGATAATCCTGATGAAGCAAATCTTAAAAATTTACCTGCGATTGACATTAATATAGGATTAAGATATTACAGTAAAGACGGTGAATGTATTAATATTGGAGAAGGATCAATAACTGTTGATTATTTGAAAAACAGTGAACTTGACACAAGTGTAAATTTTCCTGATAAATATTGGTTCTATTTCTCTGATTTTCAAGGTGAAGCAGATGTTCATATAAAGGATGAAATTAAGTTGCAAAGTCAATTTATCAATCCTTTTGCTGGCAGTTTGGTGCTTGGAAACGCAAGTGTGCCAATTACAGGGACAACAAATGCTCATAAATATTACACAGTTGAAGATTCTTTGGTTGAAGGCTCTCACGGAACACATGGTGTTTTAAACAGTGAAATGTTTAAAGATAAATGTGATTATTTGGAAGTTTATTTTGATGTGCAAAAAGACAAAGCAAACCCAACAATAAACTATAATTATAATTTTAAAGTGCTTGTTGCCTCAATTAAATTCGGAAATAGTTAATAAAAAAAGATTTTTGCTTGATTTTATCAAAAATTTGGCTTGCTTTATAGACAATTTAAAGATAAAGTGATAAAATAAATACAAATGTTAAGGAGAATCAGTGAACGCTGGCTGGATTGTGTTGATTGTTGTTGCAAGTGTGGCGTTTTTAGTGTTGTTGACACTTTTAATCTTTCTTCCTGTTAAAATCTATGTTACTTCGCTTTTTTCGGGTGTGCATGTGTCTGCTTTCAGACTTATAAGCATGAGACTTAGAAAAGAAAACTATACAGAAATTGTCAATTCTTACATTCTTGCAAAAAAATCTGGTTTTGACATCTCTTTTAATGATTTGGAAATCGTTTCGTTGAGTGGTGGAAATCCAGACAACATAATTCAAGGATTGATTGCAGGAAGAAATGCTGGTTTGAAAATCAGTTACGAATTTGCCAAAGCGGTTGACATTTCAGGACGCAATGTTTTGGAAGTTGTCAGAGAAAGCATAAATCCGAAAGTTATTGAAATTCCACTTATCACTTCAACAACTCAGGATAACAAAGAAATCAATGCCAAAGTTTCGCTTACCTTAAAAACAAACCTTTCGAATTTCTTGAAAGGTGTTGCGGAAGAAACTATTGTGGCAAGAGCGGTGGAAGCGGTTGTTACAAAAATTGCCAACACACAAAAAGCAAGTCAGTTGCTTGCAAGACCAGAGCTTATTGACAAGTGCTTGTTTGATGCTGAGATTGATGAAAATTCTAAATATGAACTGGTTTCGGCAGATGTTATTCATGTTGACCTTGGAGTTGACAAAAACTTTGCTCTTGAAAAAGAAAGTTTGGAGAAATCAAGAATTATCAATGCCAACCAGTTGGAGCAACGCAGATTGGTTGCTGTTGCTGTTGAACAAGAAATGAAGGCAAAAGCGGAAGAAATGCGTGCCAAACTTGTGGCTAATGAAGCCGAAGTGCCAAAAACAATTGTTAAAGCAATTGAAGAAGGCAAAATTAAGGATGTTGTCGATTATTACAAATTGCAAAATTTGCAAGCAGACACCGAAATGCGCAGGCACATGATTGGGAAAAAGAATGGTGTTTATGAAGATTAAAGGAGGGAGTTATGGAAACATGGTTGTATGTGATTGTTATATGCATAGTTTTTGTTGGCATAATCTCTTTCTTTGCCATTAGAAACATTGCTCAGAAAAAGAGAGTTGAAAAGTTTAAAAATGACAGAAATGTTTATGGTGGCGACATGAACTTTGAACAACTTGTTACAGATTCTTATTCGGGTGGGGCTGTTAAAGTTAATGATTATGAGGACGCAGATTCTTACGAGTTATATTCTTTGGACGAACCCGCTGTGGATCACCACGAAGAAAAGACAAATGATTATGACGACGATGATGACAATGCTTTCTTGGATGCAAAGTTTGCAGAATATGAAAAATATTTGCGTGAAAACATGAATTTCGATGACGAAGATGAAGAAGACAATTTTGAACATACTGACAATGGTGTTAATATGCCTGAAGCAGACGATGGATTTGATGATTTTGATTTGGACAAGATTGTGGAAGATTTGGATGAAGAAAATGTTAAAACATCTTCAAGAAAAAGAAAAGAAATTTATGCTGAATATGGTTTTGACATTGATGCTATGAAAGGTAAGTCAGCAGAAGAAATTGCTGAAGTTGTCAAAAGATTACCTGCTAATGTTCAGGAAATGGTGCTTACTGACATCCTTTCAAGAAAAAATTTTGATGATGAAGAAGATTAAGTTTCTTAATCTTTTTTTAATTAATAATATTTCATTTTAAGTTATTTAAAGTTTTAATGGTTGAAGATGAAAAGTTAGTTTGAAATTTAAAATCAATTTTATGTCTTTTGCAATTTTTTCAGTCATATAATATAGCATGTTTAACTTTTTAGGTGAAATTAAAGAAAATTTAAAAGCATCAAAAAATGTTGATTTTAATTCGTTCAACATCATTAATATTTCTGGCAAATTGTTGTATGTGGAAGGACATTTGGGGCTTGTGACTTTGTCTAAAGAAGTGATTTCTTTTAAAGTAAAAAGGGGAGTCGTGCTTGTTGAAGGCAAGGATATGGTTTTATCTGAACTTAGCGAAAACACGATTAAAATTGTTGGTGTCATTTCAAAGGTGGAACAGTTATGACAAAATTTAAAAATGTGACAAGATTTAAAATTTCTGGATTAAATCAAGAAAAATTGTTGAATGAGTTAAGTAAAATATGTGCCTTAAAAAGCGTGGACAGGCTGTCAAAGAATGAAACTATTTTTGAATGTTCTTATTTTTCACACAGAAAAGTTGAAAAAATTTTAAAAAATAAAAACATAGAAGTTCTTGAAAAACAGCATTTTGGCGTGGTAAGCAAATTTAGACAAATGGCAACTTCTTATGGGCTTATCGTGGCTGTAGTTTTGTTTTCAGTGTTTTGTGTTGTTCAAAATCAATTTATTGTTCAATATGAAATCGTTGGAACTGAAAGACTTTCTAAGTCTGAAATTGTTGCTTTTATTAAAAACAACTATTCACACAATAAATATAAAATCGACACAGAAAATGTGGAAATTGGTTTGGTGGAAACTTTTGACCAAATAAGTTTTGCATCTTGCATAGTGAAAGGACAAACTGTTGTTGTAAACATTAAAGAAAAGTTGATGCCTGATGAAATGGTCGGTAATTTTTTGCCTATTGTTGCAACTAAGGATGGAAAAGTTACTAAGATTGAACTGATTTCTGGAACGGCTGTTGTTAAGGTTGGAGATTATGTGACAAAGGGGAGTGTTTTGGTTGAACCATACACGATTGACACTTCTGGTAATTTAATGGAAGTTGAAGCCAAAGCAACGATTGTGGCAGAAGTTTATAATCAAGAAAGTGTGGAACATTATGAAAATTCAGTGGAGATTTTAAGAACAGGCAAAGTTGTTGAACACAGTGAAATAACTTTGTTTGGTTTGACGATTTATAATCTTAAACCAGAAATGAACTTTGAATTTTATGAAACTGAAGTGTCTAATGTCAATTTGATTGAAAATGTTTTTTTGCCGTTTAAAATGAAGAAAACAACATATTATGAACTTGAAAAACGCATTATTTCAAGCAATTTTGAAGAAGTTGAACAAGAATTTATTGAAAAAGCAAGGATAAAAACATTGGAAAATTGTAAAAATTGTGATACAATAAAAGAAGAATATTACACCATTCGTCATGTTGCAGGAGTTGACATCGTGAATTATTGCATTGTGACGATTGAAGAAATAGGAGTTACAAATGTTGGTTGAAGGTAAAGTCGGATTTTACAGAAAAAAAATTGAAAGTCTTTTTGAAGTTGCAGGAAAAGTTTTGAAAGAAGATTTTTCCAAAGTAAGCGTGTCTGTGAATTTTGTTGACGAAACAGAAATTCAAGAATTAAATAAACAATTCAGAAAAATTGATAAAAGCACAGATGTGCTTTCTTTTCCAAATCTGGATAAGGCATTTAATGAAAAATTAAATGAATTTGAAAGTGAAAGAAATTTTGATGATGGGCTTTTGTTTTTGGGTGACATTGTTATTTGCAAAAAGGTGGCATACAGTCAGGCAAAAGAATATGGACACAGCAGAAAGCGAGAAATTTGTTTCTTGGCTTTACACGGACTTTTGCACCTTCTTGGTTATGACCACATTAAAAGTGAAGATGAAAAGATTATGCAAAATGTTGCAAATAAGATTTTGTCGTCTTTTGGGGTGAACAGATGAAGTGTGGATATGTTGCAGTTTTGGGTCAGCCAAATGCAGGTAAAAGCAGTTTGGTTAATTATGTAGTTGGGGAAGAAGTTGCTGTTGTCACACACAGACGACAGACCACGAGAAACCTTATATTGGGTGTTTTAAACGGAACCGATTATCAAATTATTTTTATGGATACTCCGGGTATTCATCACAGCAAAAACCAACTTGACAAATTTATGAACAAAAATGTCAGAAGTGCCATTGCGGGTGCAGATGTTGTGCTTTATCTTTTTGATGGGGCTAAAGAAATGGATGATGAAGAAAAGCAATACATAGAAAATTTGAAGACTAAGGCAGAAAAATTAATTTTGGTGCAGACTAAATCTGACAAGAAAAGTAAACAACAAAATTTTGATGCTTTAAAGGTTTCAACTGTAAGTGGTGAAAATGTAGATGAATTAATCATGCAAATAGTCAATCTTTTGCCAGAACAAAACCGAATTTTTGATGAAGATTATTACACGGATAAAAGCGTCAGATTTTTGGTTTGCGAAAAAATAAGGGGACTTCTTCTTGAACTTATTGACAAAGAAATTCCGCATGGTGTTGCAGTGGAAATTTTAAGTTTTCAAGAAGATGAGAAGTTGGTTAAAATTGAAGCAGACATTATTTGCGAAAGAGAACAACATAAAGGCATCATCATTGGAAAAGGCGGAAGCCTTATTAAACAAGTAGGTCAACAAACACGTCAATATGTTGAAGATTTAATTGACAAAAAATGCACAATCAACCTTTTTGTTAAAGTGGACAAAGATTGGAGAAATGGGCATATTGAAAGATACTATAACTAAAGTTGAATATTTAATTTCATAATGCAAATAATCTTTTTAAGGAGGTTTTGTTATGGCATTGATTATTGCAAACTATATTGCCTATGTGCTTACGCTTATCGGTGCATTAAACTGGGGACTTGTTGGAATTTTTGATTTTAACCTTGTTTCTTGGATTTGTATGGGTTACAGAAATGGTTGGGCGATTGCAATTTATGTTTTGATTATGCTTGCAGCAATTTGGCTTATCATTTCACCAATCATTTCAAAAGGAATGCTTGACCTTGGTTGTCAAAACAGAAAAGAAAACAAAAAAAACAGCAAATAATTGCTGTTTTTTTAACATTTAAGATTATTTCGTTTTTATTGCAATGAAAATTATTAGTGGTTCGATTATTTAAAAACATTGTTAAAATTCTTTGAAAAAAGATTCGAATGTTATATAATTTAATTATAGGCGGTGGCAAATGATTAGATTGCGTGTTTTAGAAATATTAAAAGAAAAAGGAAAAAAGAAATATTTTTTATATAAAAACATGGATATGAGTTATCAGAATTTTAATAAAATGGTTAATAATGAAACAAAATCTATAAAATACTCTTATATTGAATTGTTATGTGAATTATTGGAATGTGAACCTAACGATTTATTTGAAATTACAGATGAAAAATAAAAAACAGCAAATAATTGCTGTTTTATTTTTTCAAGTTTAAAATATATTTGTGCATAGAGCAAACACAAGGTTTATGACCACATTCTTTGCAATCAAAATCAGAAAATCTCCCCCCCCCAGCAGTTTTTTATTTCATATTGTTCAACAAAACCAAAGTTTTCCAAAAGTTTTTTTGAATTTATATGACCATTTACATCAATGGCTTCACATTCAATTAATTTGCATTTTTGATTTTGTGCATAATCAACCAATATTTTCATTAAAGATGTTCTCAAACCTTTGTGCTGATATTGTGGTTTTACTATGATAAAATCTAGATAACAAATGTTTTCTTCTTTTAAATGCCACACTATTGCACCAACAATAAAAGAATTTTCTTCAACAAGTTTGATTTGATATTTATCTAAACTTTCAATGATATCATCAGAATCAGAGCCTTCGCCCTATTGAAGTTGTTGCAATTTGTCGACTTCGTTTTTATATTTGGCTTCATAATTAATAATTTTCATTTGGCAGGGGTGGAAGGAATCGAACCCTCCTCTGGAGTTTTGGAGACTCTCATTCTACCGATGAACTACACCCCTAAATATGTCTAAACAATTTTTTCGTTTTATTCGACTGAATTATTTTACTATAAATAAATTTTTATGTCAAGATTTTTGCAGAAATAGTTTTTGTAATTGTTTTTAATTTATTTTAAAAATTTTGATTTATTTGTTATAATGTTTAAGGAGGCTTAAATGAAAAAAGGAATTATTTTAAAGAGATGTGAAAACTGCGGTGCAGTTGTTCAAGTTGAAAAAGACTGCAAGTGCAAAGGTTGTGGAATCTCATGTTGTGGAAAACCTATGAAAGAAGTTAAAGCCAATTCAGTGGAATGTGCTGTTGAGAAACATAAGCCATGTTATGAAATTGTGGGAAACGAAATTGTTGTTTCTGTAAATCATGTTATGGAAGAAGAACATTACATTGAATATGTTGGTTTGATAAGTAAAAGTAAAGAAATTAAAGTTTGTTTTTGTCCAAATGAAACAGCAAAAGTTGTTTTTCCTTACATAAAGGGAAGCAAGGTTTACGCTTATTGCAATAAGCACGGACTTTGGGAAACAGATGTTTTATAATCAGTTATGAAGGATTTAGATTGATGATTGAAAGAATTGTAAGTAATTTAGTGGAAAGTAATGTCTTTGTTGTTTCCAATGGGGACAATTGTTTTATTGTTGACGCAGGTGTGGAACTTGATAAGGTTAAAGCAGTTGTTGGCAATAAAAAGGTGGAAGCGGTGTTTTTAACGCATGGACATTATGACCATTGTTTTTATGTGGAAGAATATGCCAAAGAATTTGGTTGCAAGGTTTATTGCAGTCAATTTGCCAAAGACTATTTAGAAAATTCTGAACATAATTACAGTGAAGGGAAATTGAAAATTTCTGATTTTTCAAACTTTTGTTTTTTAAATGGTAATGGCGAAGTGAGTTTGCAACATTTTAATGTGAGATATTTTGCCCTTGGTGGTCACAGCAAAAGCGATATGGCTTATTTGTATGACGGTGATATTTTTGTCGGCGATGTGCTTATTGGCAGAGATATGGGCAGAATTGACCTTTATGGTGGAGATAAGTCTGCCATGAAAACAAGCCTTGAATTTTTGCATGGGCTGGATTACAAAACCATGTATTCAGGTCATGGTGAAGAAAATGCCAAGCAAGTGCAAGATAAAGTTGCAAATCTTTGGATTAAATTTTTAAGTAGATAAAAAATAAACCGATGTTAGCGGTTTATTTTTCTTTTATCTTCGCCATCAATGGAAAAGGTTATAGAAGTTTGGCGATCAATAATGCGTGAGAAAATGCGTTCATCATAACGGTTTCTGATGTCTTCCAAGGTAAGATTAGTTGTAACAATTGTGGAGAGTTTTCTCATTTTGCGTTCATTTATTATGATGTAAAGATTTTCCAAAGTCACATTTTTATATATTGGTTCTGTTCCAAGGTCATCAATAAACAAAACTTCACAATCGAGATATTTTTGCAAGTATTCATCATCCCCAGTTTTTTGAAATGTCTTGAAATCTTGATTCATGGCAAAAGCGGTGACAATCTTGACAATTTTACCGTTGTTTATAAGTTCGTTTGCCATGCACTGCAAAAGATAAGTTTTTCCAACACCAGTTGGACCAGCAATGTAAATTAAATTCTTTTCCGATTTTTTGTTGCACCAATCTTTCATAAGTTTATAAAGTGGAGCAAGTGCTGTGTCTTTGTTGTCATCAAAACATTTTAATGTTTCAAATCCACTTTCTTTAAGCATAATGCTTGAAATTTCTTTTTTCAGACAATTGCACATTTGACCATTTATAAATCCTTCATCATTGCAATGTTTACAAGCATAGTTGGGAAAAGCGGAAATGTTATGGCATTTTTTATATTCTGAAATTTTCTTTTTTAAATCTTCTTCTTTTTTAGAATCTGGTTTTTGATTAATGCTTTCTTTTTGAGCATTTGAAATTATAATTCGAGTATATTCTTTTTCAAGCAAAACAAAATTTTCATCTTGATAAAGATTTTTCATGATGTTTTCATAATCATTTTCGGCTTTAAGTTTCTTTTCAAGAATGTTGTTTTGTGCTTTTTTAATTATTTCTTGTTTCATGTTTCCCCCTAAATTTCAATCTCTTCAATTGATTGATATAAGGCGTTATATTCTTCTTTTGAATAGGTGCGTCCTGTTGAAAAGTTGGAGTTAACTGATTTTGTGTTCACGATTTCAAAGGATTTTTTTGCGTCTTCCAGAGTGCAAATATTTTTGTCATGGAAAGTTGAGATTATGCTGGAAAGATATTGCATTGGTTGGTCTTTGCCTACGGCAAGGGTGCAAGCATATTCCAAAACATCTTCTGGCATATTCCAAATTTCTTTCCAAACTTTATATTTATCGCGGTCATATTGATTTACATTGCGAGATAATCCAATGCTTTCCAAAATTGTTTTAATCTTTTTGTCTTGAATAAGCACTTCATCAAAATATTCCGTCAATGCTTTTTCTGTCAATATGCCCATTTTGTGAAATTTATTTAAAACTCTGTCCATTCCTTCCAGTGTGCGAGTGTTGGTTTTGAAGCAATAATTGGAGATTGCTTGTAAAATGTTTTCACTGAAACCAAGTCTAAGCCAGTTGAAGATATAGTTGTCAACAACAGGTTCCAAATTTTCAATGTAAAGCCCCAAGTTGCGGGTGACAGTTTTAGCGATTTGTGTGGCACTTTTCTTTTCTTCTTCGTAGAGTTCTATTTCATTTTGTGAGAAAAGTTTTAAAGCAAAATATTGCTCTAAAAGGTTGTCCATATAACTGAAGTTTGGTTTTTTCTTTTCTTTAAGTTTTTTCGCAACATAATTCAACACTTCGTCATCAAAACCTTGTTCCACCCATTTGCGATAAAGGTTACGTTCTTCAAGACCAGTTGTCTTTTTATAGCCCATAAGTTTGCAAATGTTTTCAAGTCCAGTGCGTAAGTTTTCAAATTCCAAAAGTTTTTCTTCCACTTGTTTAGAGGTTGTTATTTTTTGGTTTGCCCAATCTTTGGCAATGGTTGTGATGTAAGCATAGCCGACATTGTCGCCTTTGATGTCTACGCAATATTTAATAATCATTAAAAGTGCGTCTTTTTCAACATGAAATCTTTCAATTACATCGTAATATTCACGATATTCATTTGGAGTAATCATTCTTCCGCTTAAAATTTCCTGTGCTTGTGCGTTGAAACTTTCATATTTTTTGGCGTTATATTTTTTTGTGTTGGTCAAAACATCGCTGATAGGCAAATAGCGGACTTCAAAAGGAATGACATTCAAAATTTGCACTAAGCCTTGTTCTTGCCAGTAAGTGTAAGCCTGTTCAATGTCTTCAGTTTTAAGGCGGAGTTCATTGGCAAAATTTTCTATGGTGTTGTCTTTACTATTGGAGTCTTGGCATTTATAAAGCCCGTAAAGATAGATTTTTACAAATTTAGCGTCTGCATATGGCAAATAGTTGTTGATAAAGATGTTATCAACATTGGTGGTGTTGTTGGCAATAAGGTCAACAGAAAATTTACAAAAAGCCATAATATAACTCCTTTATCATTTAGTTTTGTAAACGATAGAATAATGATAACATAAATTTTGTTTTTTTACAACCTTTTAAAAGAATGTTTTGTGCTTTTGTCGAATAGTATAAACTATGAAAAAGATTTGTTTAGTTTTGGCACTTGTTTTATTTTTGCCTTTTGTTTTAATTGGATGCGGTGATGAAGAAAAATTGAATGCTTACAACATTGTGGCTTTTTTCAATGAAGAAGAAAAAACTTTGAAATGCAATGAAAAGGTGACTTATGTAAACAACTCTGAAAATGCTTTGCAAGAGTTATGCTTTTTCGTCTATGCCAATGGGTTTGATGAAGGTGTCAAGGCTGTTCCGACTTCTTACAACAACAGAGCATATCCAAATGGGGAAAGTTATGGAAACTTGACTTTTGAAAGTGTTTTTGTTGCTGGACAAGAAGTTGAAGTTATGTTGTCAGAAAACAAAAATATTTTGAAAGTTGACCTTGCTAACACACTTTATCCAAATGAAGAAGTGGTTGTGGACTTAAACTTTACTGTAAATCTTGCAAACATCAACCACAGATTAGGTTATGGCAATAAGGCTTGCAATTTTGGAAACTTTTTCCCTATTGCTTGTGTTTACGAAAATGAATTTATTAAAAATGATTTTTCTCCTAATGGTGACCCTTTTTACAGCGATGTTTCAAACTTTAAAGTTGAAATAAATTGCAACAAAGATTATGTTGTGGCAACAACTGGGGACAAAAAAGAAACAATTTCTGGAGAAAATAAAAAGGTGAAATGCACTGCAAACAAAGTGAGAGATTTTTGCTTTGTGCTTTCAAAAGATTTTCAAATCATAAGTGGCAAAGCAGGGGATGTGGATGTTTTTTACTATTATTATGACGATGAAAATGCTCAAGAACATTTAGATACAGCGGTTAAATCGGTCATTAAGTTTGAAAAAGATTTTGGTGACTATCCTTACAAGCAATTAAGTGTAGTTAAAACAAATTTTTGTTTTGGCGGAATGGAATATCCAAACTTAGTTATGATATCAGACGATTTGGCAGATAATGACACTGAAAACTATGTTATTGTGCATGAAATTGCACATCAATGGTGGTATGGAATTGTCGGCAACAATGAGTTTCAAAATGCTTGGGTGGACGAAGGTTTAACAGAATTTTCTACTGCATTGTTTTTTAAGGAATACACTGATTATGGATTTGACTATGATATTGTGATGAATAATGCAACAGAAAGTTACAAAAATTTTGTCAGAATCTATTCTGGTGTATATGGCAGTTTGGATGAAAGCATGAACAGAAATCTGAATGAGTTTGCAACTGAGCCGGAATATGTAAATTGCACTTACACGAAAGGTATGCTTTTATTTGAAAGTTTAAGACAGACCCTTGGCGAAAAGAAATTGATAAAATGTTTGAAAGAATATTATAAAGATTATGCTTTTAAAAATTCTTCATCAGAAAAACTTACAGAAAGTTTCAGTAAAACAGCAAGAATAAATCTTGAAAGTTATATTGAATCTTGGACAAATGGCACAGTTGTTATTAGATAGTCATTTTATGTATTTTAATAAAAAACAAACCTTTAGTTACTAACTTTTGAAACTAGCAGAAAAATTAAAGAGAAACATAGACAAAAACAGCCTATGTTTTCTTTTTTGTGGTTACTCTCTCTTAACTGCAAAAGAAACGAATATCTCTGCCGTTGTCACAGGTTGTCGTTCAAATAACAATTCTAACAATCATAAGACACTCGCATTAACCTTGACAACAAAGAATATTCGTTTACACTAGAAAATAGAGAGAAGAAAATAAAAAGCAAAAGAGCGGTGTGCGTTACGCTCCGCCAGCAACCGCTCTTTTGCAACAAAATTAGTTATAATCGTGTGCTTGTCTACTGGAGCGAAGCGACGCAACTTGTATAATACCAAGCACACGCCCAAATGCCAATATAAAAAGTTTTATGTATTTTTACATTTTTTGTGCAAATTGTAAGAATTTATGTTATAATTCATCATAGGACAAATAAATGGAAGAAAAAACATATAAAAAGAATTACAATAAATTATATTTTGCTGTCTCGTTTGATAACATCGCAAACGAACTTAGTTGTTCTGCACTTATAACTGGTTATGCTATTTATTTAGGACTAAGCGAAAAACTTATTTCGCTTTTTCTTGCGTTAAGAGTATTATTTTGTATAGTTCAAATATTTAGTGCGCCTCTTTTTTCAAGAATTAAGCAATCCAAAAGAACCATTCTTTCCATCTATTATTTTTCAAGAATCACTTTCTTTTTGTTAATCTTTCTTTGTTTTGTTCCAAACCATGTGGCAAAAACATCTTTGTTTTTAATTCTGATATCAATAAACTCAATTTGTGCTCAAATTACATATGCACCTTTCGTAAATTGGAGAATGCAAACTTTACACAAAAATGATGCGAAAAAATTCTATTGGCAAAAAAACACTTTAGTTGTTATTATGGCTACTATAATTCAATTTTTGTTGAGTTTCATATTGGATAATTACGATTCTTATTATGTATATCTTTTAATTTTCATTTGTATTTTAACAATAACGAGTATCGATGTCATACTTCGTATAAAATTAGATAAACCCATCGTGTTAGAAAAAGAAAAAATTTCTTTGAAGGAAACAATTTCTACACCTATTAAAGATAAGTCATTTTCTAAAATAATTGTCATTACAACTCTTTATAATTTTGCATACAATTTAGGAACATGCTTTTTATCTTTATATTTATTAAGATATATAGGCTTAAGTTATGTGTATATTACAATTTTAGCAGTTATAAATTACTTGGCTAATATTTTAGGAGGATGGGTTTTCAGCAAAATTGCGATAAAATATAATAATTATAAAATGTGTGTACTTTGTAGTTTTATTTCTCTTATTATACTTACTCTAAGTTTGACCATATTTAAAAATACTTTAATTTATATACTTCCTTTAATATATCTGATTTTCGGATTTGGACGTGCTGGGTTTTCACTTTTTGAATCTAATGGTATTTACGAATATGCTTCTATAGATAATAAAACCATGTATGTGTCGGTTTGCAAGTTCTTTGTAGGGCTTTCAAGCTTAGTGATTACTTTACTATCAATATTTTGCATAAATCAACAAAATAATCTATGGGTGTATCGTATATTATTTCTTGTCGCATCAATAGTTTCTTTATTAACCATGATTTTGTATATCATTTTATTTTTAAAAAATAAAAATGTAAAGAAAAATAAAATATAAACGTAAAATATTTTAAAATTTTAACAAATAACAAAAACGAACCTTCATTTTTTAAGTTCGTTTTTTGCTAGTTTCAAAGTTTATAGCCCTTATCGGTTTGTTTTATTTTTGGAGCGGAAGACGAGATTCGAACTCGCGACTGCGTCATAAATTTCGCTTTTATTTATTTTTGCCAAATAGGCAAAAATTTCATCTATTGCTCATTTATTCCTTTTTTCCTAAAATGTTAAACATTTTAGGAAACTATGTTATGCAAATGTCGCTTAATACAAAAAAAGCACTTATATTTTAATAAGTGCATTCTTTTTGTCTGGAGCGGAAGACGAGATTCGAACTCGCGACATTTGCCTTGGCAAGGCAACGCTCTACCACTGAGCCACTCCCGCATATTAAATTGTATGCTCGTGCAATTGCAATCGCTCTAATAATATACCAAAAATCAAACAAAAAATCAAGTGTTTTTACACAAAATTCAAACTTTTTGAAAAAATAATCAAAAATTTTTTTAAAATAACATATTTTACAATTAATTCATAAATATTAAAATAAAGAAAACTTGCAAAAAAGTTTGACAAACATTCTGTTATATGTTATATTGTATAAGATTTCTAAAAGGAATATGGTACCATCGCCAAGCGGTAAGGCAAAGGTCTGCAAAACCTTTATTCCCCGGTTCAAATCCGGGTGGTACCTCCAAATAAAAAAACTGTGTATATAACACAGTTTTTTTATTTATTTTAAATCAAGAAGTGATTCTGCAAGGTTAATTTCGCGAGTTTCTTTGCTTGGAATAAGTCCAACATGCTTTGTAAAAGATTCTGCATATTCTGTCATTTGAGAATGTATAACTGGATTTTCTGATTTTTGTAATGCTATTCCATAACATTTCTTGCCTTTTTGATTTTCTCTAAGACCTTCTATATTTTGTTTAATTCCAATTATATATCCTTGATGTTCTATGTCAATTTCAAAGTTTTTTCCTATAACGCCTAAATTTATTTCAATGTCAGGATAAAAATTCGCACATTCCCAGTTGTTTATGTTATCTAAAAAAGTTGGACCTTTAAGAATATATAAATGATCAGCGCTTTCAAGGACAGGGTGATTTTTTGATGCGTAACCATTTTTTGAGACATATTTTGATTGGATAGTATTGTCAACTTCAATTTTAATGTTGTTTTGTTTTAAAAGTTGTGAAAGTGGTTTGTTTGTATTTCCAATTTTATTCTTTGACCTGATTACTTTAATTATATCGCGCATACCATAATTGTAACCAAGTTCTTTAGTGACAATTTCGTTGGTTTGGCAAAGGTAAAGTCTGATCGGTTTGTTGTTTTTAAGAAATATTATTCCTCCATCAAAGTTTGGACATTCGGAAAAATTTATTTCTACACCATGGTTTTTAACTTGATAATTTCCACAAAGGTTTGGGGCTAATATTACTTTGTCATAATCAAAAGTTTCAGTTGATTTATTGAAATAATCTATTATAAAAGGATCAATAGATTGAGATGGTTTGTGGTCATTCCAAAGATCAATATTTTTAACTTTTATCATTTTTTGCTCCTTTATTTCATTATATCATATTTATTTTTGATTTTCAATAGTTATTTTATTTTTCACTTATATTACATTTATTTCATATAATGTAATGTGTATATAAGTAAATATATATTTTATATACAAAAACTAACAAAGGATAAATAAGACTTATGTGTAATTTATGTGGAAAAAATAATTGTGAATGCGGGCGAAGACGCCCTGTTTTTATGATAGGTGAAAGAGGAGCGACAGGTCCTGCTGGTCCGATGGGTCCAACAGGTGCAACTGGTCCTGCTGGTGGTATAACTGGTCCAACAGGAGCCACAGGTGTTACTGGTGCCACAGGTCCAACAGGTAACATTGGTGCCACTGGAGCAACTGGTGCAACTGGCTTAATTGGACCAACAGGTGCAACTGGAGCAAATGGAATTACCGGTCCAACAGGTCCAACAGGTGCAACAGGAGTTACTGGGCCTACTGGAAATATTGGAGCGACTGGTCCTACTGGTGCTAATGGTTTAACTGGTCCAACGGGAGCCACTGGAGCGACTGGTTCAACTGGCAATACTGGTGCTACAGGCGCCACAGGTGCAACTGGCTTAATTGGACCAACAGGTGCAAC
>CATLAM010000001.1 GCA_949878485.1 uncultured Eubacteriales bacterium | reverse complement strand
CTTTGGGATTATCCCAATTAACATAGTGGTCGTGTGGCCAATCATGATATCCTCCACCATGTGACCAGTCACGATACCAAATAATTCTGCCATCTGGTCCATACCATCCTTGTTGCAACAAATTTCCATTTTCATCATACAAATCTATCCTTGTATTTGGCAACCATATTCTTGGCAAAGATCCTACTCGTCCAGTTTGGTTGCTTATCCCACCACTTGGTTTACACATTCCCATTATAGCACCTCCTGCAGCATAAGTTCAAAGGTTTTTGAAATTGTTTCGCCACCTGTGCCAATAAGTTTGAAATTTAATTGTCTTCCAATCAAATTCCTTACTTTGAATTCTGTTTTGAATAGTCCAGCGGTGTGATATGTTGTTTTAATCTTTGTCCCATCTAAAAACCATTGAATTTTGTTGGTAAACAATGATTTAATTTGAATTATGCCTTGATAGTTGTCAACATCAATAGTCACAATTTTCGGAGCACCTAATAAGTTTTCATTCCTTTTTATTTCAAACAAACTTTTTGTATCTTCAAATGATAAACAGTTCCATTCAACATTTTCATATAGACTTTTAATTAAGGGAATATTGTTTTGTTTAAATTCAATTCCTTTGCCACCAAATTTTTCTAAATCTACAACTATCTTCCAGCGATAAATTTTGTTTCTTTCTTCATATTCAAGTAAGGCTTTGTTGAGATGGGTTGCAAATTGTATTTCTGTGCAGTTGTTAACTTTCATAAAATGCTTTTCTGCATCTTCTCCAAAGCCAACACACACCATTGTGATTGACGCGGGGCATGGCGGGGCTGATGTCAAGAAAGGACATTATGTTTTTTGAAATAAAAAAAGCAGAGTTAAATTTACTCTGCTTTATGAATTATAATCATAAGGAATTTTATTTTTCTTTTCGCCAAGTAAGTTCATGATGTAACCATCTTCAACTTTACACCACCATTCTTTGTTATGCAATGGGATGCTTGAAAGAATATCATCATCTGTTGCGTCGCTTTCCTCAACAACTTCTAAATCTTCAATTGGCATCTCAAGAAAAATATCGTTTTTCACTGTTGACATATTTTCATCAGTCCATTTAAAATTTTTATCCCAAAATCTTTCATCTATAAAAATCACTTCAAAACAGTTATCTCTTATTTCAGCTGAATTTATTCTGCCAATTCTTCCTTTATAAACTCCATTTTTATTATAGTATTCACAATCATTAATAACCTTGATTTTATCAAATAATTTCATTTTTTCCAACCTCCTATTGGTGTATTATTTTTCAATTTCCCATTTGGGTAAACTATGTAACTTGAAGTAATTTCATAAATCCTGCCAAGTTTTTCTCTTTTACCTGGAAAATGTAAATTCAACCTTATTCTAAATCCATATTTTTTCTTTTCCTCGACTGGGGGATTGTTTTTATAATTTCCTTGACAGTATGCTACTTTACTCAGTTTTTCAAGCAATTCTAATACTTCTTTTTTATCCTCTTCTTTATATCCCATAGAATTTAGCCATACTTTTTTATCCAAAAATAAATAATCCATTCTTCTTTCTAAATCAAAAATTTCTATTTTATTAGACATTGGTACTGAAATTGGGATTTTCAGGTCGTGGCAATTTGGGTGATAAAGACCTCGTTTTTCTAAAGGGATTTCTGGATATTTTGAATAATCAAATTCATCTGGTTTTTTATCTTTTTCATCTTTAAACCAACATTTGTTTACTATTGTGCAAGTTACACAGTGTGGCTTAATCACTTGTTCATTATATTTTGCTTTTGCAAAACTTTCAATTGTTCATTTTGATTTTGGGTCATAGATTTGTACCCAATCACTTAAACTTGCGGCAACCCTTTCTCTTATTTCATCAAACATACTCATTTTAACATATCTCCTTTTGTTTTCAAAAGACTTTTTGTCTTTGGAGATAATTTATCATTGAATTTTTATAATTTCAAGAAAGTATGCCAACTTTTTTGCATTTATCTTTAATTTATTTAATAAAATACCTTGATGAAAACTACATTTTTAACTATCAAAAAGAATTCAATTTTTGCCGTTTTATTATGTATCCTTGCAATAGGTGTTTTTTGCGGGGCGTATTTTCCGATTAAAGCAAATGCAACGCCTAAGCCTGTTCACACCATTGTGATTGACGCGGGGCATGGCGGAAAAGATGGCGGAGCAGTGGGTCGCACCACTGGTGTTACTGAAAGTGAATTAAATTTGAAATATTCTTTGGCATTAAAAAACATTTGTCAACAATATGGTTTTAATGTGGTTTTGACACGCAGTGACATGAATGGGCTTTATTCTCCGTTTGCTTCCAACAAAAAAAGAAGTGAAATGGAAAAGCGTAAAGAGATTATTGACAAAACCAATCCTGATTTGGTTGTCAGCATTCATATGAACAGTTTTACTTCTTCGTCTGCCAAAGGGGCACAAGTTTTTTATGCTGACGGCAATGAAAGTGGGCAGGCTTTGGCACAAAGCGTGCAAACAAATTTATTTAAAACCACAGAAAATGCTCGCAAGACTGCCAAGGTGGGGGATTATTACATTTTAAATTGCACCAAAGTTGCTGGCATCTTGGTGGAGTGTGGTTATTTGACAAATCCTGATGAAGAAGTGTTGTTGCAACAAGAAAAATACATCAATGATTTTTGCTATAACCTGTTTTGTGGTGTGCTTTTATACTTTGGTTTTTAAATAATTCAAAATTAAACAAGTTTTTGTTATTTTCGACAGATTTCACTTATCATGCGACAAAACCTTTGATTTATAATCAAAAAAGAGGGCGATATGAAGGTCAATTTAAACAAATTCTTGTTTTATTTTTTGCAGTTTGCAGGATTTTTGGCATTATTTTTTATTCTTTTTAATGCCAGTGTCAATTTGGTTATCTTTCCTTTTGCGTTTGGAATGCTTTTTGCATTGACTTGGAGTAATCAAAAAGTTTGGATTCTTGCACCTGCTTATTTTGTTGGGGGAATAATTTTAAATCCGACTTTTGAAGGTGCAATTTGCCTTATGACTTGCTTATTCCTTTTGCTTGTGCCTTATTTTGTGCATGTGCTTTGCAAGAAGAACATGAAGAAATGGGAATTTATTTTGTTTGCCATGTTAAGTCAAGTGGCGAACATTGTGTTTGATGTTTTGTCAGGTGTTTCGCCTTTCCTATCTGCTTCTTCATTGTTGCTTGGAGTTTTGTTTATGCTTGCTTGCATGACAATTTTCGAAGCAGTGATTATTCGTGGTTTTACAAACAGACTCACAACACTTGAAATTGTTTCTTTGTTTTCAATTATCGCTTGCCTTTGTGGTGGGCTTGTCATCTTAAATATTGGGGCTTTTAGTTTTCTTAAACTTTTTATGTGTTTTGTGCTTTTGCTGTTTGCATATTGTTCAACACCACTGTTGACAATCTTGGTTGCATCCATTGGTGGAATTGGCTCGCTTATTGCCACAAATAATCCATTTTTCTTTGCTCCGTTTGTAATGTGGGCGTTGATGATTTTGTTGTTTAAACACAGACTTAAATTCTTTTCAATTATCGCTTTGGTTGCAGTTGAACTCATGATTGGTTATTATTTCCAACTTTATCCAACTTTCGGTTATTTGGAAATTTTGCCTGTGCTTATTGCTTCCATTGCATTCATTGCACTTCCAAACAAGTGGGTGGATGATTTGACTGTGATGTTTAAACTTTCCAAAGACAGACTGGCAATGAAAAATGTGGTAAACCGTAATCGAGAACTTTTACACCGCAGACTTGGCAATCTGTCAGAAGTGTTTAATGACATCAACATAATTTACAGAAATTTTCTTAAAACAGGAATGACATTGGATGAAGTTAAGGAACTTTTAAATCAAGAGATTGTTTCTAAGATTTGTTCTTTCTGCCCAGAGAGAAGCCATTGTCATAGAACTTTTGCGGACAGCACAAGAAAAGTGTTTGATGACCTTATCACAATTTCTTTCGAAAAAGGAAAAACAACCATTTTAGATATTCCTTCCTATTTGACATCGCGTTGTAAGCAAACTAGTGCGATTTTGGGGGCAATTAATTCACTTACTGGACAGTATAAAAAATATATGAGCATGACTCATGATGTGGACACAAGCAAACTTATAATTGCCGAGCAACTTCATGGGGTTTCCAAAATTCTGAAAAGTCTTTCAAGCGAAGTGGACAGCAATGTTTCTTTTGACACTGTTCGTGAAAACAAAATTATGGACGAACTTACCTATTACAACATTGTCTGCATTGATGTTGTGGTTTTTGAAAAAGATGTCTGGACAACCGCCGTGTCAGTGGTTGTGCGAGATGAAGACGGACAAAAACAGAGAATAGCCGATGTGGTCAGCAAAATTTGCGGACAGAAGATGTCAATTTATGAAACATTTCCTTCGTCAAGGCCTTCATTTGTAGTTGTTAATTTGAAAAGTGCCCCTAAATATGACTGCATTTTTGGTGTCAGTCAGAAAACTAAAAATGGCTCTAAAGTAAGCGGTGACACTTACAGCATTGTCAAACTTGATGGTGACAGAATTTTGTTTGCCATAAATGATGGAATGGGAAGCGGAGAGCAGGCCGAAAATGCCAGTGAGTTGTCCATAAGTTTGGTGGAAAACTTTTATAAAGCGGGCTTTGACAATGACATTATTTTGTCAACCGTTAATAAACTTTTAGCACTTCATAAAGATGAAATTTTCAGTGCTTTGGACATTTGCATTTTAGATGAAAAGAATGGCATGGTGGACTTTATTAAAATGGCTTCTCCAAATTCATTTATCTTAAATGAAGATGCTTGTCAAACTATTGAAGCAGGGGCGCTTCCTATTGGCATTGTTGAAGAAAGCAAACCGCTTATAAACAAGAATGTTGTATCGGAAAAAGACTTTTTGATTTTGCTGTCTGACGGAGTTAGTGACAGCTTTAAGACAGATGAAGAACTTAGAGAATGTATCAAATCAATAAAGACAAAAAATCCACAAGAGTTTGCTGACGAACTTTTATATCAAGCACTTTCAAGCAACAATGGTTATGCTGTGGATGATATGACAATTATTGTTGTTAAAATTTTAAATAGTTAAAATAAAAAATTAGCATATATATGCTAATTTTTTGTATTTTTATTTGTTACATTTTCGTACATTTGTTCAACATCGGCTATATTGTCTTTTGAATCTTTGTTTTGCATCATTACCATTACGTATTCTCTACCTAGACTTGGGTTGGATTTAACTTCTTCCAAACATTCTTGATGAGTTTTGTTTAACTTATCTAATTCGTTTTTGTTTAAAGTACATTCATTTATTGTCATTTTGGCTGAACCTAAATAGTGTGAGCCAAAGAATGAGATTGCAAAGAATTTTCCATTATATTTTTCATTCTGATACACCAAACCAAATTCTATAGGGTCATAGTCTTTTTTGCGTCAACTTTAAGTAAAGATATTCCTTTTTCTGGTACAAATGTTCCAATAACTAAATGAGTATATTCAATTCCAGAATTTTCTTTATCTTTATCAATAACCGTTCCAATGCAATGTCCATTTTCTTCAAAGTAACAAATTTTTCCGCTCCAAGAATTTTCATTTTACCAGACGCGTCAACTTTTTCACCCATATTCCAAACGCAATTTAATTCTAATACTTTCATAGTTACCTCCTTAGCTGTTTAGAGTATAGCACAGCGGGGAAGGTATTTGTTAATACCTATTTTTAAAAAATTTATAAAAATCAATTAAAAAATCAAAAAAAATCAAGGTTTTTGGGGCATTTTTTATAAAAACTATTGTTTTTGTTATTTAAGAGTGTTATACTATATTTCGTAAATAGTTTTTGTAAGGGTGAAAATATGGAACAAGTTTTAGATTTTATCAAAGCAAACAAACTTATCAAACCAGGAGAAGTGATCGGCGTTGGTGTCAGCGGCGGAGTTGATTCAATGTCACTTCTTCATTTTTTGTATGAAAACAAACAGGCTCTTGATATCGATGTTGTGGCAATTCACATCAATCACAGCATCAGGGAAACTAGTGATGACGATGCAAGTTTTGTTTTGCAAAAATGTCGTGAGATGGGAATCAGAGTTTATAAGTTTACCATTGATGCGCCAAAGCTTGCAAAAGAGAAAAACCTTAGCATTGAGACTGCTGCACGCGATGGAAGATATGGTGTGTTTGAAGCTCTTGTAAAAAAAGATATTGTTGACAAAGTTGCATTGGCTCATCATCAATCAGATCAAGCGGAAACCATTTTGATGCATATCTTAAGGGGTGCTGGACTTGCTGGTGCAAGGGGTATGGAACCTATGCGTGACAAGATTTACATCAGACCTCTTCTTACAACTTCCAAAAATGAAATTTTTAAGTATGCTGCAGAAAACAATATTGAATATGTTGAAGATGAAACCAACTATGACACATCATACACACGAAACTATTTAAGAAGTGTGGTCATGAAAGACATCTTGAAAAAATGGCCAAATGCGGTTGAAGCGATCAACAATTTTGCCAAAGCCGTGGCTGAAGATGATGAATACATAAAAAGCAGACTTTACACAAATTCCCTTATTGTGGATGACAAGATTGTTCAAATGCCTTGCAGTTATTTCTTTGAAAGCAGTGCAATATACAGCAGAATAATTTTTCAGGCATTGGCACTTATCGGTGCAAAAAAGGACATAGAAAGAAAACATATTGAAATAATTAAAGAACTTGCTGTAAGCATGGAAAACGGCAAGAAAGTAAGGCTTCCAAATGATGTGACTGTAAGTAAAGAATATGATTTCTTGACTTTTGAAAACAAATATGTGGAAAAACCAAAATTGATGCTTCCACTTAGATGTGAAACTTTTGAAGCGGAAAATTACGGTGATGTCACAGTTAAGCGTGTAAATTCTGACAAGATGAATGAAAACAACCTTTACTTTGATTTCAGAAAAGTGCCAAAGAATGCCAGATGGCGTTATAGAGAAGACGGAGACATCTTTGAAAAATTTGGTGGCGGAACAAAGAAGTTAAAAAGTTTCTTAATTGACAAGAAAGTGCCTGCAAGAATTCGTGATTTTATTCCAGTGCTTGCAAGTGATAATGAAGTATATGTCATTGCAGGAATTGCCATCAGTGAAAAAGTCAGAGTTGATGATGGTGTGAAAACTTGTTATATGGTTACTGTTGAAAAATAAAAATCTTGGCTTGCCAAGATTTTTTCTTGTGTTTTGAATGTAAATAGTGTTATTATATAGTCATGAAAGAACTTTCCAGAAGCGAAAAGATTGAGCAAAGCATATTTAAAAAATATAGAAAGCCAATTTGGACTAAGTTTGTGCTTGCTCTTAAAAGATATAATTTGGTGGAAGACGGCGATAAGATTGCTGTCTGTGTTTCTGGTGGAAAGGACAGCATGCTTTTGGCAAAACTTATGCAAATGCTTAAAAGATTCAGCGAAACCAAGTTTGAACTTGAATTCATTTGCATGGACCCTGGATATAATAAAATCAATCGAAAACAGATTGAAGAAAATGCTTCGCTTATGGACATTCCTTTGACATTTTTTGAAACAAACATCTTTGATGCGGTTTTTGATGTCGAAAAGTCGCCTTGCTATCTTTGTGCCAGAATGCGCAGAGGACATCTTTACAACAAAGCAAAAGAACTTGGATGCAACAAAATTGCTTTGGCACATCACTTTAATGATGTGATTGAAACTTCACTAATGGGCATGCTTTATGGGGCACAAATTCAGACAATGCCACCAAAGTTGCGTTCCAAAAACTTTAAAGGTATGCAACTTATTCGTCCACTTTATTGTGTTCATGAAGATGACATTTTGGCATGGAAGACATATAACGACCTGACCTTTATTCAGTGTGCTTGCAGATTTACTGAAAAAGCAAATGAAGTTGACAGTGTTGCACAATCGGATTCAGCACGGGCAAAAACAAAGCAATTGATAAAAGAATTGCAAAAAACAATTCCAGAAGTGGACAGTCACATTTTTATGAGTTTGCACAATGTGCAAATTGACACTTTGCTTGGGGCAAAACATAACGGGAAATACTATGAATTTGATGAAATATTTTTATCGTGTGAGCAAAGTTCAGATGATGAATAAAAAAAAGAGTGAAAATTCACTCTTTTTTTTGTTTATTTTTTATTTTGTTTTCTTTGCTTTTGGCTTTGCTGTGGCAGTTTTAGGTTTTGCTACAGTTTTAGGAGCAGGTTTTGCGCTTGCTTTTGCTGTTTTTGTTGCTGGCTTTTTTGCAGTTGCAGTTTTCTTTGCTTTTGTTTCAACAACTTTTGTTGCAGGTTTGCTGATTTCAGCAAGATATTTTTGCAAATCTTCAGTGATGTCATTGTCTTTCAATCCAAATTCAACAACGCACTTAATGAATTCAAGTTTGTTTCCGCAATCATAATACTTTGCATCAAATTCATAACTTACAACCTTACCTTCATGACACATAAGTTGAATAGCATCAGCCAAACGGTATTCATGTAAAGAAAGTTGTGGTGCTTTAAAGATATAGTCAAAAATTTCAGGAGTGAAAACATAACGAGCGAGTCCTACAAGATTTGAAGGGGCTTTTCCTTTTTCTGGTTTTTCAATGGAATCTTTAAGTTCGCAACATCTGTCAAAAAGTTTTTCTCCAGTAACCAAAGAAGAATATTTATGAATATCTTCCATAGGGAAAGGTTTTGCACCAACAACAACTTTTCCAGTTTTGTTGTATGCTTCAATCAATTGACCGATTGTAGGAACATCTGTGTTTGATACGCAAAGGTCATCACCAAACATCAAAGCAAATGGTCTGTTTCCGCAGAATTTCTTTGCGAAGTATAATGCTCCACCTGTTCCATTATATTTCTTTTGGTTTTGATAAACGTAAGTAAATTCCATATTATCAATAACTTCGTTTAATTCTTCTAAGAGTTGTGTTTTACCAGTTGCTTTAAGGTTTTCTTCCAAAGCCTTGTTGTGTGTAAACAATTTCTTTACACATTCTTTTTCTTTTGAAATGATTAAGCATACTCTTCTGATTCCACTTTTATATGCTTCAATTATGTGATATAAAAGTGCTGGCTTGTTGTGAATAGGGAACAACTCTTTTGGAGTTGCTTTTGTTGCAGGTAAGAATCTTGTTCCAAGACCTGCGATTGGTATAACTAATTGTTCAACTTTTGGATATTCCATGATTTTTTTCTTCCTTTTATCTTAAAATTTATAATTTTATTTACGTATATTAAAGAATGCGTTGATTCCTAAATATTTACTGCTTTTGCCAAGTTCTTCTTCAATGCGAAGTAATTGGTTATATTTTGCCACTCTGTCTGTTCTTGAAGGAGCACCAGTCTTGATTTGTCCTGCGTTCAAAGCAACTGCAAGGTCGGCGATTGTTGTGTCTTCTGTTTCACCACTTCTGTGAGACACGACAGCAGTGTAACCAGCACGGTTTGCCATTTGGATTGCTTCCAAAGTTTCTGTAAGAGTTCCGATTTGGTTTACTTTAATCAAAATTGAGTTTGCTGTGTTATCTTTTATGCCTTTTGAAAGTCTTTTTGTGTTTGTTACGAAAAGGTCATCTCCAACAAGTTGAACTTTGTCGCCAAGTTTTTCTGTAAGTTCTTTCCAACCTTTCCAGTCTTCTTCTGCAAGAGCGTCTTCAAGTGAGATGATTGGATATTTCTTAGCCATATCTTCCCAGAATTTAACCATTTCGCTTTGAGAGAAAAGTTGTTTTGATTTCCAGAAATAATAAGAGCCTTTTTTGCCAATTTTTTCTGCTTCATCATACATTTCTGTTGCTGCGGCGTCAACTGCCAAACAGAAATCTTTTCCGCCTTTATATCCTGCTTTTTCAATAGCTTCCATGATGTTTTTAAATGCTTCTTCATCACTTGTGAAGTTTGGAGCAAATCCACCTTCGTCACCAACAGCGGTGCTGAAACCTTTTGATTTCAAAACACTTTTTAAATTGTGGAATACTTCAGCACACATTTTAAGCGCTTCAGCAAAAGTTTTTGCTCCAACAGGCATAATCATGAATTCTTGAATGTTTACGCTGTTGTCAGCATGTTTTCCACCATTGATGATGTTCATCATTGGGACTGGAAGTGTGCAAGCATTGCATCCACCAATGTAATTATAAAGTGGCAAATCAAGTGACTTTGCTGCTGCTTTTGCAACTGCAAGAGATGCACCTAAAATGGCGTTTGCACCAAGTCTGCCTTTGTTGTCTGTTCCGTCAAGTTTAATCATCTTTTGGTCGATTTCAATTTGACTGTAGGCATCCATGCCAACCAATGCTTTTTTGATTTCTGTGTTGACATTTTTAACTGCTGTTTCCACAGACTTACCTAAATAATTTTTCTTATCTCCGTCTCTAAGTTCAACTGCTTCAAATGCACCAGTAGATGCACCAGATGGAACTTCTGCAAGTCCTACAGAACCATCTTCAAGTAAAACTTCAACTTCCACAGTTGGGTTTCCGCGACTGTCCAAAATTTGTCTTGCATGGACATCAACAATGTTGTTTACAACTTTCATAAAATAATCTCCTTTTAACAAAATCATTATAACACTTGAGTTTTATTTTGCCAAACGAAACAAGCGACATTTTTGAAACCTTACAAAGATTTTTAAACAATAATTTGAAATAATTTTGTTTGACATTGAAACATATATTTTGTAAAATAAAAAAAGGAGAAAAAATGATTTACAAAAATGAGATGCCTATTTTGGAATATGATGATGACCAATTTGCACCACTAAATCCAAAATTTAATAATACAGATGATAAAACCACAACAAAATTTCCTAAAAAAGCAATTT
Organism: uncultured Eubacteriales bacterium; assembly: GCA_949878485.1. GTDB lineage: Bacteria > Bacillota > Clostridia > Christensenellales > UBA1242 > Caccovivens. The sequence goes on along the minus strand of CATLAM010000001.1, from coordinate 155,998 downwards.
TTTTGTTTTTAAAAGATGAAACTATTGAAAAGTTTGTTGATAAGTATCATGGTAAGCAGATTTGTTTACATCGCACAATTTCGAAGTTTTATCCAGTTTATGCTTTTGAATTTAAAAATGAAGAAATGTGTGTAATGCAAGCACCAGTGGGAGCAGCGGTTGCAGGACAAATTTTGGATTGGCTTATTGCACATGGTGTTAAAAAGATTGTGGCTTGTGGCTCTTGTGGTGTGTTAGAAAAACAACCAGATGGTGCGTTGTTGATTCCAGAAAAAGCACTTCGAGATGAAGCAACATCTTGTAAATATATAAAACCATCAAGATTTGTTAAAATTGATGAAAAAGTGGTGAAATCTATTGAAAAAACGTTGAAAAAGTTAAAACTTTCTTATTCACGCTGCACTACTTGGACAACTGATGCGATTTTTAGAGAAACTACTTCCATGATTGAATACAGAAAAAGTGAAGGTTGTAAAGTTGTTGAGATGGAATGTTCGGCACTCGCAGCAGTGGCAGAATTTAGAAAAGCAAAATTTGGACAACTGCTTTTTATGGCTGATAGTTTGATTGATTCACAAAATCATGATTCACAGAATTGGGGTAAACATATGCATGAAGTGTTGCCAGAAATTTGTTTAGAGATTATTTCAGATATGTAAAAGGAGAAAGAAAAATGAGTAAAATTGAAAGAAGTAATTTGTATGAGACATTAAAGGAAAGAGGTTATGTATACCAAATGTCCAATGAAGAGAATGTTAGAAAAATAGTAAACGGAAATCCAACTACAGTTTATGTTGGCATAGACCCAACAGCAGACAGTTTGCATATTGGACATTTCTTTTCACTTATGATGATTAAATATTTCCAAGACGCTGGACACAGGGTAATTGTTTTGATTGGTGGAGCAACTGCTATGGTTGGCGACCCAAGTGGAAGAACAGACATGAGAAAAATGCTGTCAGAAGAACAAGTTCAGCACAACTTAAACGAAGTTAAAGCTCTTGTTGAAAGATTTGTTGACACCAAAGGTGAAAATCCTGCAAAGATTGTCAGCAATGCCGAATGGTTTAAGGGTTATGACTATGTCAACTTCATGCGTGATGTTGGAACATATTTCAATGTCAACAGAATGCTTTCCAATGATGCCTATGCAAGACGCTTGGAAGAAGGTGGTTTGACTTTCTTGGAAATGGGCTATATGCTTATGCAGGCTTATGACTTTGTTTACTTAAACCAAAAATATGGCTGTAATTTGCAGGTTGGTGGCTCTGACCAATGGGGCAACATGGTTGCAGGGACTGAGCTTGGCAGAAAAATGGCTTATGCAGACGGCAAAACTCACAACCTTGAATGCTTAACTTGTCCACTTCTTACAAATTCAGAAGGACAGAAAATGGGTAAGACAGCCAAAGGTGCTTTGTGGGTGGCAAGAGAAAAAACCAGTGTATATGATTTTTATCAATATTTCTATAACATTCAAGACAAAGATGTGGAAACACTTTTAAGATTGTTTACCAGAATTCCACTTGATGAAATTAAGGAATTGGTGGAAAGCGACATCATTAAAGCAAAAAAGAGAATGGCTTTTGAAATCACTAAACTTGTTCATGGGGCAGAAGAAGCAGAAAAGGCTGTTGCCATGGCAGAAAACTTGTTTGCAAATGGTGGAGATGATGCACCTGTTGTGGAAATTGAAAAGTCTGCTTTACCTATGGGAATTTGTGATTTGTTGTTTGAATGCAAACTTGCACCATCCAAGAGTGAAGCAAGACGCCTTATTCAAGGTGGAGCAATATCTTTTAAAAATGAAAAAGTTGAACGCTTTGATTTGTCTGTAAGTTTGAATGACATTGGCGACGGAGCATTACTTAAAAAGGGCAAAAAGAGTTTTATTAAAGTTATTATAAAATAAAATCAACCAAAATTTGCATGACTTATAAAGAGTTTTAAAAAAGCGATGACATAGTCATCGCTTTAATTTATAATATTATTTGCTTTAACCAATTAAATATGATATACTTCTACTAATACCAATTAGTAATGTGTAATCAAAACAATACTGATTGGTAATTGTCACATATTTTTGTTACCATTTGGTTATAATTTTCATATAGGAGATTTTACTTATGAAAATTTTTGCTGAAAGGTTGAAAGACTTACGAATGGAAGAAGGTTTAACAACAAAAAAACTGGGACAAGCGATTGGAGTAAGTGATGCTGCAATCAGTCGTTGGGAAAGAAGTTTACAGATTCCTAACATTGTTTATTTAACTGCACTTGCAAAATATTTTAAAGTTTCAGCAGATTATCTTTTGGGGCTGGAAGATTAAATTTTGCTTTTTGCTTATTTACATGGTGAAAAGATGATAAATTTTAACAATACTGTGGAATATATTGAAAAAAAATCAAGGTTTATTGGTTATCTTTTGTCATGTCAAAATTTTGCAGAAGTGGAAACTGCTTTGCAAGAACTTAAAAAGGAACATAAAAAAGCAACTCATATTTGCTATGCTTATTCGCTTGCAAATCCTTTTTTGGAAAAAGCCGTGGATGACGGCGAACCTAGTGGAACAGCAGGCAGACCAATTTTGTCGGTTATTCAAAAAAGAAATGTGAAAGATGTTTGTGTGTTTGTAGTGCGTTATTTTGGTGGAATTAAACTGGGGGCAGGTGGTCTTGTGAGAGCCTATACAAAGGTGACAAGCGAGGTGCTTAAATGAAAGTTACAAACATAAAAAGAATAGGAACAACTAATCGCTTCCATGTTTATATGGACGAAAAGTGGTTTGGCATCTTTTTGGACGAGTGTTTGGTGCAAAACAACATTGTGACAAGTGCAGAGTTTGACGAAGAAACATTTGCTTCAATAAAAGCACAAAATGACGAGAAAGTGTCTTTTGACATGGCAATTTGTTATTTGGAAAAATATTCTGTCAGCAGTAAAGGTATAAAGGACTATTTAAAGAAAAAAGGTTTTTTGCAAAGTGTTATTGAAAAAACAATTTCAAAATTGAAAGAATATGGTTATGCAGATGACGAAATTTTTGCCAAGAATTATTTTGATTCGCTTAAATCTTCCAAAGGGAAAAGAGTTATTGTCAGCAAATTGAAAGCAAAAGGAATTTCGCAAGAAATTATTGACGAACTTTTGGAAACAGTGGACGAGGACGAAGAATTGGAAAAAGCAAAGGTTTTGGCAGAGAAATTCGCGTTAAAACATGAAAAGTCGACAAAAACCTTCCAAAAATGCATTGCTCATCTTATTTACAAGGGTTATGATTATAGTGTGGCACAAGAAGCAACCAAACATGCCCTTAAAAATTACGAAGGAGAAAATTATGATAGGTTATGATTTACAAGAAGTTAAAGAGATTAAAAATCCACAAAAACTTTTGGAAAAAATTGCACTTGAAAGTGAAGTTGCCTACATACAAAAATTCAAATGTAATTTTCAAGAAAGAGTGGCGTCTTTGTGGTCGGTTAAGGAAGCGGTTTTTAAAGCACTTGACGTAAGTGAAGGGGACATCTCTTACAACGAAATTGAACTTTGTCATAAGGAAAATGGTGCGCCATTTGTCAGACTTTATGGAAAGGCAAAAAGCAGATTTGAAAGTTTAAATGCCAAGAAAATTGAACTTTCAATTTCTCACCAAAAGAATGTTGTTGGATGTGTGGTTGTTATATTTTAAGTTGTGCCAAGTTTATTATGCTTGGCTTTTTTATTGTCACAAAACGAAAGAATAAAATTTTTACGCTTACTCAAACTAAGTTTAAAATTTTGAAATACGGGAGATGATCATGAATAAAAATGTTTTTCAAGAAATGCTTGAAAGGGCAGAAAAGTTGGAAGAAGAATTTGGCAATTTGGAAAAATATGCCAAGGTTTCAACAATTGGGGAAGAGAAACATAGAATGAAAATGAAGGAAGATTTTTCTTCCGATTACGCTGATATGTCGGCAGTCTATCAAGAACTCCTTGATTTGGAATTTGCTGACTTATTGGATTTTCAAAATTTTAATGGAAGGTTTGATGGAGAATTTGATTAAACGCGGTGAAGTATATTTTGCTGACCTTAGTCCTGTTGTTGGGAGTGAGCAGGGTGGCGTGCGTCCTGTTTTAATCATTCAAAACGATGTCGGAAATAAGTTTTCTCCAACTGTGATAGTTTCGGCAATAACAAGCCAAATGACCAAAGCAAAACTTCCAACTCATATAGAACTTTCTTGTCAAGACTATAAATTGCCAAAAAACTCTGTGGTGCTTTTAGAACAAATTCGCACTCTTGATAAAAGAAGACTTAAAGAAAAGATTACAGAGATTGACGAAAGAAAGATGAAGGAAATAAACAGGGCTATTTTAATTTCTCTTGGATTCGTATAAAAAATTGCGAAAATTTTGCAATTTTTTTGTTTAAAACTTTGATAATAATCATGTTAATTTAATTTTGATAAAAATCAACAATTTGTTTTTATTAAAAATGCTTTACTTTTTGGCAATATTATGTTATAATTGCCGTGAATTTAAGGAGAATAAGCATTATGATGATTGAACCACCTATTGACAGTTTACAAGAAAAAGCAAATGGAAATAAATATATCCTTTCTATTGTTGCTTCAAAAAGAGCAAAAGAAATTGAAACAACTCGCCGTGGAGAACTTGCCACCGCTGATAAGAAATCAATCAGCATCGCACTTGACGAAATTTATAATGGCGAAGTTGAACCAAGTGATTTAGATGATTGATTTATGTTGCAAACTTGTGTTATAATTCTGTTGTAAGGAAACTTATGGCAGAATTTTTTTAGTTTGAAAATTAAATTTGCATAATGTTTTAAAGGAGAAAAATTTGTTTGCAAAAATAATCATCGACCAAGATGCCAAAGCACTTGACAAAGTGTTTGAATATAGGGTGCCAGAAGATTTGCAAGTAAGCGTAGGGGAAAGAGTGATTGTCCCTTTTGGGAAACGCAACTTGCAAGGATTTATCGTTGGCTTGGAAGAGAAAAGTGAATATGACGAAAGTAAGATTAAACCTATTGCAAACAAAATTGAAGATTTTGCTGTAATTAAACCAGAAATGTTGCAACTTATGCTTTTTATGGCAGACAAACTGCATCTTAAACTTGCCAGCATTTTAAGGCTGTTTTTGCCAAGCGAAATGCGAACAGATAAGATTAAAGAACTTATCGTTAAGTATGTTAAAATTTCTTCCACTTTTGAAAAGTTGGAAAGAAAGGCTGAAAAGCAACAACAGATTGTTGATTTTTTAAAAGAACATGGTCAATGTAAATTTTCGGATGTTTCCAATGAATTTGGTTATGCTTCACTTTCTGCTTTAGTCAAGAAAGGAGCAGTGGAAGTTGTTTGTGAAAAGGCTTTCAGAACACCTGACTTTGATGTAATGGAAAAGGTTATTCGAAAACTTTCTCCACTTCAACAGCGTGCTGTGGACACAATAAGTCAAAACAAGACCTATCTTTTGCATGGCGTTACGGGAAGCGGAAAAACAGAAGTTTATATGAACTTGATTGACAGACAACTCTCTTTAGGCAAAACTGCACTTATGCTTGTTCCTGAAATTTCACTCACGCCACAGGTGCTTGCCAATTTTAAAGCACGCTTTGGAAATAATGTGGCACTTATTCACAGTGGACTTTCTGCAGGAGAGCGTTTTGATGAATGGCAAAGAATTTTCTTTGGTCAAGCAAAAGTCGTTGTTGGTGCAAGGTCCGCCATTTTCAGTCCGCTGGAAAATTTGGGAATTATCATTATTGACGAAGAACACGAACAGAGTTATGTTTCAGAAAGTAATCCACGCTATGACACACATCTTGTGGCAGAATTTAGACAAAAGTTTAATGATTGCACTCTTGTTTTGGGCAGTGCCACACCATCGATTGACAGTTACGCCAAGGCACTTGACGGCGAATATGAACTTGTGGAAATGCCAGTGCGTGTGAATGGTATGGAAATGCCAAAAATTGTTTTGATTGACATGCTTATGGAAATGCGACAAGGTAACAATCAAATTTTTTCCATTCCTTTGATTTATGAACTTCAAGATGTAATTAAACAAAAAAAGCAAGCCATGATTTTTATTAACAGACGCGGTTTTTCATCTTTTCAAAGATGTCGAAATTGTGGCTATGTGGCAAAATGTTCTGACTGCGATGTTTCGCTTGTTTATCACAGATTTGAAGACAGACTTAAATGCCATTATTGTGGCAAAAGATATAAAGCACTTGACATTTGCCCAAGTTGTGGAAGTCGTGACATTAAACAAGGTGCAGTTGGAACAGAGAGAGTTGTGGAAGAGTTACATAAACTTTTTCCTGATGTGCGAATTTTACGTATGGACAACGACACTACTTCCAAAAAGAACGGACATCGTGAAATTTTAAATGAATTTAAAAACACCAAGCCTGCCATTTTGGTTGGCACGCAAATGATTGCCAAAGGTCATGACTTTGAAGATGTTGTGCTGGTTGGAATTGTGGATGCTGACCAAAGTTTATATCAGTCAGATTATAGAAGCATAGAACGAACTTTCCAACTTATAACACAAGTTGCTGGGCGTGCAGGAAGAAGTGCTACGCAAGGAAGAGTTATTTTACAGACCTACAGTCCAAGACATTTTGTCTATCGTTTTGCAAGCAACTATGATTATAAAGGTTTCTTTAAAAAAGAAGCAAATTTAAGAAGAGTAACCAATTTTCCGCCTTATGCACGCATTTTAAGAATTTTATTTACGCATGAAGACGAAAATTTAGTGGCACAAGAATGTAAAGTGTGTTATAATAAGGTTAAGGAAATTAAAGAACAATACGACAAAGAATTTGTTTATTTGGATGTAATGAAAGCACCACTGAATAAGATTAAGAACAAATTTCGTTATCAAATTATGATGAGATTTAAACTTGACCATGCTGATGAAATTGAGCAGAAAATTTTTGAAACGATTGACGAGAATGCAAAATCTAGTGTGTTTTTTGAAATTAATCCAAACAATTTAAGTTGAGATAGGTGAATTTAAATTATATTAAGGAGAAGATTATGGCAACAAGAAAGATAGTAAAAATTGGAAGTGAAAAATTGAGAAAAATTTCCAAACCTGTTGTGGAGTTTGATGAAGAACTTGGACTTCTTTTAGATGACATGAAAACCACTATGGTGGAAAGACGCGGTGTCGGCATTGCTGGCGTGCAAGTTGGCGTGCTTAGGCGTGTAATTGTTATTGAACTTGAAGAAGGTAAATATCTGGAAGTTATAAATCCTGAAATCTTGAAAACTAAAGGTAAAGTAAAAAGAAACGAAGGATGTTTAAGCGTTCCTGGGTTTTACACTGATGTGGAAAGACCAAAGTATGTTAAGATTAAGGCTTATGATCGCCATGGGAAAGAGTTTGAATTTGAAGCGGAAGATTTCATTGCACGCTGTGTTTGTCATGAAATTGACCATTTGAATGGTGTGCTTTTTGTGGACTATACAGACGAAGGTAAAAATTATAAAACAGAACTTGGAGTGGAATAGATGAAGATTTTGTTTTTTGGAACACCACGCTTTGCTGAAATTGTTTTGCAAGGACTTATTGACAGTGAATTTAAAGTTGTGGGTGTGGTTTGTCAAAATGACAAGCCTGCTGGCCGTGGGAACAAGTTGGTTTCTCCACATATTGTAAGTTTGGCAAAAGCAAATGGTTTGCCAGTTTATCAGTTTGAAAAGTTGAAAGATCATATTGAAGATTTTAAGACAATGGATTATGACTTAGCCGTTACGGCGTCTTATGGAAAAATTTTGCCTAAGGCTTTTTTAGACATCAAGCCTTGCATTAATGTTCATCCTTCACTTTTGCCAAAATATAGGGGAGCAACACCAATTCAAACTGCTCTTTTAAATGGTGATAAGGTCACAGGCGTGACAATTATGAAAACGGAAGTTGGCATGGATGATGGTGACATCTTTGTGCAAGAAAAAGTCGAAATTTTGCCAGAAGAAGATTATGTTTCACTTCTTGACAAGTTGGCAAGTGTTGGACTTAGACTTTTGCTTGACACTTTAAAGAAAATTGAAGATGGAACTTCAGTAAGAACACCACAAAATCACGATGAAGCCACTTTTGTTAAACTTATCCAAAAAGAAGATGGGTTTCTTGATTTTTCTCAAACCACGGAAAGTTTGGTTAACAAAGTTAGGGCTTTTGTGGAAAGTCCTGTGGCACATTTTTATGTTGGTGGAGATTTAATCAAAGTATACAAAGCACAAATTGGTCAATTTGCAGAACAAGCGGAAGTGGGGCAGATTGTTAAAACAAAGAAGAAACTTTTTGTCAAAGCACAAGATGGATTTTTTGAAATCCTGAGATGTCAAGCATCTGGTGGGAAAGTTTTAAATGTTGTTGACTTTTTGAATGGTTATCATTTTAAAGCCATGGTGGTGGACAGATGATTTTGGATTTTTCATTGCAAGAGTTGGAAAACTATGTTAAAGGCTTAAACGAGCCTAAGTTTCGTGCTGTTCAACTTTTTGAAGCGATGATGCAAAATAAGGCTTTGGATGAAATTTCCAATCTGCCAAATGCATTTAAACAAAAAATTGAAAAAGATTATCCAAAATATGAAGTTGTGGCACATCTTACAAGCAAAGATGGAACGGAGAAAGTAGCCATCAAGTTTCAAGACGGAAGTATAGTTGAAAGTGTGCTTTTGAAATATAAATATGGAAACACGGTTTGCGTGTCAACGCAAGTGGGTTGTCGAATGGGTTGCAAGTTTTGTGCTTCGACTTTAAATGGATTGAAACGAAACCTTACTGCAGGCGAAATTTTGCTTCAAGTGTTGTTTTTTAATCGTAATCTTGGTGGAAATTTAAAAGAGAGAAAAGTGACAAATGTTGTGCTTATGGGATGCGGAGAACCACTTGATAATTATGACAATGTCACAAAATTTTTGAAACTTGTTTCTTCAGAAAGTGGTTTAAACATAAGCCAAAGAAACATCTCTCTTTCCACTTGCGGACTTGTTCCGAACATAAAGAAACTTGCTGATGACGGGTTTTCTGTAACTCTTACAATTTCTTTGCATGCACCAAATGATGACCTTAGAAAAACCATAATGCCGATTGCAAATGCCTATAAAATTTCGGAAATTTTGAATGCGTGCGATTATTATTTTGACAAGACAGGAAGAAGAATTTGTTTTGAATATTCTTTAATTGAAGGTGTTAATGACAATGATGCTTGCATTAAAGAACTTGCCCAAATTATGCGTGGGCGTTCGTGTCATGTCAATTTGATTCCGCTGAACTCAGTTAAAGAAAAATCACTTCTTGGAGTTAATCGAAAGAAAGCATATCGCATTGCCGAAGATTTAACTAAACTTGGCATAAGTGCCACTGTAAGGCGAACTATGGGAGAGGACATTGAAGGAGCCTGCGGACAACTTAGAAACAGAGTTGGAGGTGAAAATGCTTAAAGGTTTAATCTTAAAAAAACAAGCAGACCTTTTCACTGTAGAACTGGAAAGTGGTAAAATTCAAGATGTTGTGGCTCGAAAAAATTTAAAGAAAGATGGGTTGTTTGTGGGTGATAAAGTAACCCTAGATGATGACAACACAATTTGCAAACTTGAAAAACGAAAGAATGTCCTTGTTCGTCCACCTGTGGCAAACATTGACAAAATGTTTATTGTGATTGCACCTGTGCCAAAACCAGATTTATATTTGGTGGACAAACTTTTAATCTTTTGTGCTTTGTCGGACATTCAGCCTGTTTTGTGTATTAACAAAAGCGATTTGGATTTAAAATTTTGTGAAAACATTGAAAAAACATATAATAAATTGACAAAAGTGCTGATTTTTTCCACTTTAGATGAAAGTGTTGAGAAAATAAAAGCAGAAATTAATGGAGTTTGTGTGCTTGCTGGGCAAAGTGCCGTTGGAAAATCGTCCATTATAAATGCTCTTAAAAAAGAAGATGTTGCTGTGGTTGGCGACTTTTGCAAGAAAATTGAACGCGGAAAACAAACCACCAGAACAGTGAGTTTATTTAAATTTGGAAAAGGTCAATATTTGGCTGACACAGCAGGATTTTCCAAACTTGACGAAAACTTGTTAAATTTGGAAGAAGACGAAGTAAAAAAATATTTCTTTGAATTTATTCAACCTTCCCACAACTGCAAATATAAATCTTGCAATCATTTAAGCGAAAAAGATTGTGGAGTTTGTTCTGCTGTAAAGAGTGGCAAAATTGATAAATTGCGTTATGAAAATTATTTAAAATTATATAATACGATTAAAAGCATAAAAAGATTTTGATTTTAAGTTTATTTTTGTTAAACTTAGTTTATAAGGAGCATTCTTATGAAAAGAAATGTGGATGTAAGTGTTTCAACTTTACCAATCAGTGACTATCAAAACATAATTGAATATGCCAAACAAATGCAAGGTGTGGCAGAGTTTTTACATTGTGACATAACAAACGAAAACTTTGCAGGTAAAAATAGTTATGACTATGGCCTTTTGAAAAACATAAACCGCAACAGTTTGATTATGTTGGATGTTCATCTTATGGTCAACGAACCTGCAAATGACATTCCAAAATATGTTGATGCAGGTGCGGACATAATTTCTGTGCATTATGAAGCATTTGAAGATAAAGAAGAGTTGGTAAAGACACTGAAATATATTCAGCAACATCAAACTCTTGCAGGAATGGCAATTAATCCTGACACAACTTTTTCACAGGTTAGACAATTCGTTTTTAATTGTGACATAGTTTTAGTTATGGGTGTTGTTCCTGGTGCAAGTGGTCAGTCACTTATCGAAAGCACAATTGATAAGGTCAAAGAACTTGATAAGTTTAGAAGCGAGAATAATTTGTTGTTCAAAATTGAATTTGATGGGGGTGTTACACCTGAAAATGCCAAGATGCTTGCCGACTGCGGAGTAGACATTTTGGTCAGTGGGAATTACATCTTCAACAGCAAGAACAGAAAAGACGCTGTTTTGAAATTGAAAGGCTGAGAAAATTTAACAAAAAAATGAACTTATGCAAGTTCATTTTTTTTGTTTTCCTTTTTGGTTTTAATTATTGTTACAATCCATTGCACCAGTTTGTAGATTCCGAAACACGCCCAGTAAAGCAAGAATGTTTGAGCAAAGTAAGAAAGAAAAGCAAACAAGTATGGTGAAAATTCGTAGATGGATTTTACAAAAGCGGGCAGTCCATATGGGTTTCCAAGAAACATCATGTTGCTTCCGCAGAAAATGTTGATGATGAATGCAGCAACTGAAAACACAGTTATTAAAACAAAATAGTGTAAAAAGTGTTTTGCTTTTGGTATGTAAAGTTTTTTCATAATCACCAAGATTGCTGTGTAAAGCATAAGCCAGTGATAGAAAAAACTGTGAATGGTGGCAGGGTGCCAAGCAGGATGCATCATAAGTGAAGTTGTTGGAATTAAAGTGTTCATCATTGCTCCAACTATTCCGCCGAAAATTATGAAAGAATATCCCATAGTTTTAAGAAAATTATTTTTGCAAAAAGTAAGCCATAAACAATAAATAAACAGACTGCAAAAATAAAGCGGTAAATAACCATCAAGTGAACTTCCTTTAATCAGACGCAAAATAATTTTAATAATTTCCATAACGGTGACAACTATGGCAATGATAAACATTATTTTCCTTGATTGTTTTTCATCAAATTTGCGTGAAAAATAAAGTGCAACAATCAAAGCAACAATGAAAATTCCCATGATTAAAAAATGTTGCCATGTATATGCACCAACTTGGTCCACGGTGAAATGGTCGTAAAAGAATTTCATAACTTTTTCCTTTTCTTGTGTATTTTTTGTTTTTTTAATGTTTTTAACCTAAAAGATAAAGAATTTACACAAAAAATTTTATTGATGATGCTTTGTTTTAAATCTTTAAAAATTTCATGTTTCAATTTTTTCAATAGACAAGAAATAAGCTGCAATTTCAGATTGAACAAAACATAACTTAAAGACATTATATCACGCATAGAATTTTTAGTCAAATAAATAGTGTTTTATTATGTAAAAAGTTATATGTCAGTTCTGCCTAAGATATAATCAGTTGTAACTTTGTATAAATCTGCAAGTTCAATCAACATATCTAAATTAATTTCAAGTTTACCTAATTCATATTTACTATAATTTGAACGATCTATTTTTAAATAATCTGCAACAAATTGTTGCGTGTAACCATTTTCAATTCTTAATTCTTTTAATCTGACACAATAAATTTTCATTTTATTTTACATTTTTTATAATAAAAATGTTGTTATTATTTTTCTTTAATGTCTAAATTATTAAAATCAAATAAAGGACTGTTGAAAAATTCTGTCATAGACATTCCCAATGCTTTTATAATAAGTGCCATGTTTCTAAAATTTGAAGTTTTATATTTACAATTTAATATGTCGGTCATTGTGCTGTGATATAAGCCTGTTTCTTGTGCGAGTTTATATTGTGTCATCTTTTTTTCTTTTAAAACTTCTCTAACTCTAAGTGCAAAGGCTTTATTTAGTTTCATAATCTTCTCCTTATATAGTTTTTTCACTATATAGTCATAATAAGTTAAATTTAGTGATTGACTATTTAAGGGAAAACGGGTATTTTGTTGATTTTTATATTTTTATGTAGTATATTATTTAGTGAAAACATTAAATATAGGAGAATATATGTTTATAAACATTATTAAAGCAGAAACTGCATGTTTGACGGGGCATAGACCTAGGAGTTTGCCATGGGGTTATGAAGAAAGTAAAGAGAGTTGCAAAAAATTTAAAGAAAAATGCAAAGAAGTTTTTTCTGGAGCAATTAGATATGTAATAAACACTTTTCTGACTGGCATGGCGGAAGGTTTTGATATGATTGGTGCTGAAATTTTGATTGAATTACGAAAAACACACTATCATATTAAGATTGTGGCTGTTGTCCCATGTTTAGGGCAAGAGTTGAAATGGAAACCACAGCAACAAAAAAGATATCATCACATTCTTGAACAATGTGATGATAAGATTATTTTATGTAAACATTACACAGCAAATTGTATGAATGAAAGAAATTTGTATATGTTAAAAATTCAAGTGTTTGTATAGCGTGTTGGAATGGCAAACCAAGCGGAACAAGAAAAACAGTTTATTTTGCTAAAGATCATGACTGTAGTTTAAAAGTTATCAATCCAGAAAACTATTAAGACTGACATAACTGGGTTAATTAAAATGTAGAGCGTTTTTATTTACAGAGTAATACCGCTTGAATAGATAAATGTTTAAATTTAAAGTCGCGACAAATTGATCTTTAAAATAAATTTCGTTTGGTCGCGAAAAAGAAAAAACAAGTTTCAAAGCGAAATGTTTTGAAACTTGTTTTTCAAAACTGAGCCAACGGCACAGTTTTTATTTGGTGACCCCTACGGGAATCGAACCCATGATTTCGCCGTGAGAGGGCGACGTCTTAACCGCTTGACCAAGGGGCCTTATTTTTCAAGCACTTTTATGTTAACATTTTTATTTAAAAAATGCAATGGATTTTTTAAATTTGCATTAATAAATTTTATTATAACAATTCTTACCATTTAGTAAAATATTTGTTTAAAACACTTGGTTTTATTTTAGTTTGATGTTAAAATATATAGAGTTTCGAGGTAAGAATGAATATTAAAAATAAGTTTGCAAACATAACTAAAAATTTCAAGTTGTTGTTTTATAAAAATATGTTCAAGCGCATGAATGACAAAGAAGAAGTTTTGACTTCAACTGAGTATTTTTGTTTGGAATGCATTTATCTTATGGATAAACCAACAATAACTCAGTTTGCACAATTCTTAGAAATTTCTTCACCAAATGCCACTTACAAAGTTAAGCAACTTATAAAGAAAGGTTTTATTAAAAAAGAAAAGTTGAAGAAAGACGGCAGAAAATACATACTTGTTCCAACTCAAAAGTTTTTTGATTTCTATGACAACAAACAATTTGATGAAAACATCATGAATGACATCAAGAAAGACTTAACTGATTTGGATGATGGTGTGCTTGTGAAAAAATTGCAGGTGATAAACGAAAAGAAAATTGAAAAGAAAGAAAAAGTAGTCACACCAAATGACATCACAATCAGACAAGCAACAAGTAAGGACTTAAAACTTTGTCAAGATTTCAGAAATCAACTTTATTCATATGAAATTGAAAACTTTGACAATAACATTATGGAAGAATGGTCATTTTCAAGTTATGGTAAAAATGATATGAAATTGGCACTTAAAAATGGCAAAGTCTTTTTGGCTTTTGATGGCGTAAAGGCAGTCGGGTTTTTAAATAGTTATGTTATGGAAGAAACTTATCTGATTGAAAAAGTGGCTAAACTGGATGAGATTTTTGTTAAAGAAGATTATCGTGGGCAAGGTGTTGGCAGACTTTTGGTGGAAAACTTTATCGATTATTACATCAAAGCCGACATCCATCACATAAGAGTTAAGTGCGATTTTAAAAATGATGAAGCAATTGGGTTTTATAAACATATTGGATTTGAAGAATTGCATTTAGAATTGGCTAAGAAAATTTAACAAACGAAAAAGGCACTGTTTAATGTGCCTTTTATTTTAAATCTTTTCAATATATTTTTTAATTTGATTGGCATAAAAGTCTGCTTTGGCTTTTTGTGGCAGTTCCACCATAATTCTTATTAAATCTTCTGTTCCACTGGCTCTGACCATAACTCTGCCAGCAGGGGATGTTTCACTTATTATTTTGTTGATAAGGTTGTTTAAACCTTCATTGTTTAAAATTTTTATTTTGTCTTTAACAAGCATGTTGATGTTTGTTTGTGGTGTAATTTTTGCGTCAAAAAGTTCTGACAAGGTTTTTCCTGTTTTTTTCAAGATTTCACAAATTTTTAAGGAGGTCAAAACGCCGTCGCCAGTTTGTGACAATTCTCGGATGATGATGTGTCCTGATTGCTCTCCGCCAAGAGATAAGTTCATTTTTTCCATGGCTTCTATGACATATTTATCTCCGATGTCGGTGCGGATTAAATTTATTTTATGATGATTAAGTCCCACCATTATGCCACTGTTGGTGTGACTTGTTCCGACAACTGAATTTGCATAAAGCGTGCCTTGGTCTTTCATGTAAGTTGCCAAAATGTAAAGCAGTTTATCTCCGTCAAAAACATTACCTTTTTCATCAACTGCAATAACACGGTCAGCATCTCCGTCGTAAGCAAACCCGATGTCTGAATTGGTGGCAATAACTTTTTTAATCAAATTTTCAGTGTGAAGGGAACCACAATCGCAATTGATTTTATTTCCATCATTATGGCAAGCAGTTTTGTGAACAGTTGCCCCAAGCATGTTAAACACTTTTGGTGCAATGGAATATGATGCACCATTGCTGGCATCTATGCAAATTTTCAGATTATCAAATTTTGTGTCAACGCTGGAACAAAGGTGTTGAATATAGTGATTCTGGAGATTTTTATTTTCTGCAAACTTTCCTGCAGTTGATGAAAGAAAGTTGTTTTTGAAAAATTCTTCCAAAAAGTTTTCTTCGGAAACACTGAGTTTTCTGCCGTCACTGTTGAAAATTTTGATGCCATTGTAATTCGGTGGATTATGAGAAGCGGTTATGATTATACCAAAATCCATTTTCATTTCTTTTGCAAGATAGGATATGCCTGCTGTTGGAATGGTTTTAACGCTTGTTACATTTCCACCACCTTGAACTATGCCAGAACTTAATGCCAAAAGAAGCGCATCTGCGGAAACACGAGTGTCGTGTCCAATTATGACTTTTGGTCGTTTTTTTATTTGTGTAAGGGCATTCCCAACAGCAAAAGCAAGATCTGCTGTAAGGTTTTTGCCATATTCTCCACGGATTCCATCCGTGCCAAAATAGTTTTCCATGATTACTCCTAATTGTTATTATGATTAAAATTGGCCAAAAGTTAATTTATGCTTAAATTTCCTTGCAAAAAAATGTTAAATAATATAAAATTTAAATAATAAACATATTTAATAGGTGAGTGAATGATTGATAAAGACGGAATAGACAGACCAGATAATCCAGATGAAATTGCAAGACCAATTAAGAATGAGAAACGAAAAGTGAAGTTTGATGAACATTATAATTTCAGACCAAGAAGTGTTTTGTTTCGTTTTTGGTCGTTTTGTTTTATTAAGTTTGCTAAACCTATTTTAAATTTGTTTATAAAAATTAAATGGAAATATAAAATCATTGGTAAAGAAAATTATAAGAAACTAAAGAAAAAACCTTTTGTAATGACTTTAAACCATGTCCATATTTGTGATGATGTCAGTGTTGGAACAAATTTGTGTTTCTTTAGAAAAATTTATTTCACTGGGATTGACAGAAGTTTTAAAAGACCTATGGTGGGATTTTGGCTTAGGACTTTGGGCGGGATTCCTATTCCAAACTCCAGCATTTCGGGAATGAGAAGATTTAATGATGATGTAAGTTATTTGCTTAAAAAGGGGAAACCTGTTTTATTTAATCCTGAATCTCATATGTGGCTTTATTACAGAGAAATCAGACCTTTCAAGCGCGGAGCATTCGTGACTGCTGTAAAGAATGATGTTCCAGTTTTACCACTTGTGCTTTTGTTTAGTGCAAAGAAAAAAAGAAATGGGAAATTGAAATATCGTTTGACTTTAAAAGTCTGTCCGTCTGTTGAAATTGATAAGTCTGTAAGTGAAAGAGAACAGATTGAAAAATTAATGAATGAAACTTACACTATAACGAAAAACACAGCAGAAGAATGGTATAGTCAAGACAGAGGATTTGGTTTAAAAACAGAATAATATAACAAAAAAAGAAAAAATTGCATATTTTTATGCAATTTTTGCTGTTTTTAGATGAATATAAGGTCTTGACAACGATTTTTTATCATGTTATAATTTAATAATAAATCCTTATAGTTTTTATTATTAAATGTCTGAAAACAAAAATTCTTTATGGAGGCAACATGAAAGTTGTTGATGTTAAACAAAAAGAACTTAAATGGTTCAACAGAAATTATTTTTATTTGACAACTGTTTGTTTAATCACATTATTTTGTATGTGTTTTGTTTTTCTCGACTCTCAAATTGGTGGACTTATTGAAAATAAATATTGGAACTTGATTTTAAGCACTTTTAAACATAACAGTTTAATACATTTGATTTGCAACATGGTTTTCTTCTTTTTGATTTCTTTGTTTTTGGAAAGACATTATGGTTCGTTTGTGTATTTGCTTATTTTTGTATTTGCTGTTCCTTTCACAAATATGTCAATGTTTGCCATAACACAAAGCACAAACTTCAATGGAGAATGTGCCATCAACTTCTTTATGTATGCTGTTGCAATTGTCACTGTGCTTGTAAGAATAAATTGGTATGCAAGTTGGCGAATTTTCTTTCCTTTAATTGAAGTTGGATTTGCTTTGCTTTATATGTCTATGAGTTGCGACACTGCAACAAATCCAAGTGAACTTCTTGCCATTTCATTCTTAAGCAATTTAATTTTTGTGGAAGCGCACTGGAGTGCAATGGTGATTGGGGCTTTGACTATGTTGTTTGGATATATGTTTGTTATTGTTCGTTCTAAGTCTATAAAGAAAGACAAGACAGAACATGAGTTGCACAAAGATAAGAAGAGCCGTAAAAATAAGAAATATAAAAATTTTAAAATTCAAAACATTTTAAAAAGTGACAAACTTACAGTTTTGAAAAATCCTAAGACAAAAGTGTCATCAAAATAAAAAAGCCTAACTTGTTAGGCTTTTTTGATGTAAATTTTAGATATTATGTTTGCAAATTTTAAGGATTTTTTTCATGTTCTCTTCTTCTTGGTCAACAGCGGTATCAATTGAATCGGCAAATACAACATATCTTTGATAGATGAATTCAGTAACAAAATTAATCAGCATAGAGATGATGGTGACAAGTGTGCCGTCTATAATACTTTCAAGTGCATGACCCCATAATGTTGAAGCAGGAGTAAATACCAGATAGAAACAAAATGTCAGAAACATTGCATAAGGAATGTTTTTCGCTGATTTAAAAGTATATTTTCTGTTGAAAGTGAAATTCCACAAAACAGACAGCACTAAGGCAATGATATAAGAAACCCAATAGTCAATATGTAAAGCGTCATATAAAATCACTGATGACACAAGTTCAATCACGCCTGCTGAAATTGAAAACAAAACAAATTTTAAGGCTTGCCAATATTCTTTCTTACTCATGGCTTTATTATATAATTTTTGAAATAATAAGTCTAGCAATATTTAAAAAATTTTAATAATTTTTAAGTAGACTTTTTTTTGTTTTCATGTTAAACTATGAATATGAATATTAAAAACGCAAGATATTTGACCAGTGCGGTTAAAGAAGAACAGATTTTAAAAGATGAAGCGGTGGAGTTTGCATTTGTTGGCAGAAGTAATGTCGGCAAATCTTCTCTTATTAATGCTTTGGTTGGGCAAAAAAGTTTGGCAAAAACTTCTTCCACGCCGGGGCTGACAAAAATGATTAATTATTTTGTTGTTAATGAGCAATTTCGTATTGTCGATTTGCCGGGGTATGGTTACGCCAAAACAGGTCAAAAACATATTGCAAATTGGGCTGGGCTTATGGAAAAATATTTGACTATGTCGCCAAACTTGAAAACAGTTTTTGTGCTTTTGGATTGTCGACATAAACCAAACGAACTTGACAAGATGATGTTGGAATTTTTGCAGACTTATCAAATTCCTTTTATGCTGATTGCAACGAAAGTTGACAAAATTGCCAAAAGCAAACTTCCACAAGCATGCAATCAAATTGCCAAAGAACTTGGAGTTAGAAAAGAAATAATAATGCCGTTCTCATCTGAAAACGGCATTGGAAAAGAAAATTTATTAAATTATATTGAAAGCCTTATCGGGTAATTATGTCTTCTTTGTTGGCACAAAGAACGGTGTCTTTTGTTTTGTCATAATGTGTAAACCTTTGAGCATTAATTTCAATTTTATTATTTGTTGGAACTTCTTTTCTGATTTCTTTCATTAAATATTTTTTATTTTCATTTGATGTGCAACCAAAAATATAATTTAAACTTACTGTTCCATCGTCTGTTAAAAGTTGAGGAATGTTTTTCAAATATCTGTTGAAATTCATTTCATTTTTATGCATAAGAAGATATGCGCCATAGATGTTTGACAGAATGATAACATCTTTTTTATCAAAATTTTCAACAATATTTTCCGCTGGACAAACTTTGTGATTAATTGCTTTTTTATGTTGTAATAAAATGTTTTTTAATTTTAAATAAGATTTTTCATTTTCTAAATAAGGGTTAGATTTTATTATCTTTTCTTCGTCCATATAGGTTTCTTCAAAAAAAGTATTAATCAAACAATTGTTTTCTTTAACAATTTTGAAAAGGGCATTAAAGAAAGAACGAGTTTCTGTCTTTAATTTTATTTTAATTTTGTTGTATAATGTTTCATTTAATAAATTGTCATCTGAATAAAATTCTAAAAACTCAGTTCTTGAAAGATATCTAATTGCAGTTTCTTTTAAATTAAAAAAATATTTCGCAATAGAATTGATGTCAAAAGTTTCTACTGATTCTGCACCTAAAAATAATGCGTTAAAAGCGTGATCTCCACTTGCTGTAGGGACTAAGACTTTCTTTCCTGAAAAATCTGTCAAATTTTTGAAATAGTTTAAATTTTCATTTGTAAAAATATAAGGCTTATAGATAAGGTTGTTTGCGTCATGTGCTTTATAAAAAGTGGTGTAAGAAAAAGAAAAGAGATTGGCATAGCCATTCTTTAAAATTATTTCGGTTTTTAAAATTTTTTCTTCAAGTGTTGGTTCTGTAAATCTCATTTAAACTCCTTTGCCAAGTTTAACATAAAGACATGGTTTTGTCAATAGAGAAAAATGTCTTTTTTCTTTTAAAAACTCACTTTTTTAAGTGAGTTAAAAGTTTTTATTTTTGTCTGTCAAAATCTTTTTTATCAACAGCATAGATTATGTCGTTACGATGGAATTTACAATGCTTAGGTTGAATTTCTATTAATTTATAATTAATAGGCAACATATCCATTTTAATCATATATTTTTCACGATATTCAGATGGTGTTCCTGCATAAAAGTAATTTAAACTTGCTGTGCCATTTTTCTTCAAAAGGTTTGGAATTTCTTTTATATATGGTTTTATTTCTTGATTTTTTGATTCTGCAAAATGTATATAGGTGGAATAAATATTTGACATTATAATTATATCTTTTTTGTCAAAGTTTTCCAATAATTCATCCGCAGGACAAACTTTATGTTTAATTGGTGTTTTTATGTTTTTAAGTTGGGTTTGCATTTTTTGATAAGATTCTTCATCTTTAACGTAGGGATTATTAAAAATCATATCGTCAGACATGTCTAAATCAATTTCTTCAATTAATGGCGTCATTGATCTTATATTTTTATTGCCATAAACATTAATAAACTTAAAAATTTCATCAAAGAAATATTTTGTTTCATCTGGAAGATGGTTTTTAAATTTGTTGTAAATGTTTTCGTCAAGCAAATTGTAATAACTGTAAAATTTTAAAAATTCTTCTCTTGTTAGGTGTTGAATGGCACAAGCCTTTAAATTGGAATGATATTTTGCAATTGAATTTATATCAAAAGTTTCAACGGACTTTGCACCAAGATAAATTGCATTAAGTGCATGATCTCCGCTTGCAGTAGGAACGAGAACATCTTTGTTATTAAAAGAGGCCAATTTAAGATAATAGTTAAGGTTTTCATTTGTAGTTGCATAGAATCTGTAAACTAATTTGTTTGCATCAGGATTGTTATAAAAATTGGTGTAACTTATTGGTTTTAAAAATATGTTGCCATCATAATAGGATTTAAAAATACCTTTTACTACTTTAACTTTATCTTCCAGTGTCAGTTCTTCAAATTGCATAATTTTCTCCTGCTTTTAATTTAACATAGATCATGTTTTATGTCAATAGTAATATTTAATTGTTTATTTTAAAATTTTTAATTTTCCTGCTTAAATCGTTTGCCTTTTATGGGCGAAATTTGTTAGAATATAAATGTTACAAAAAGGAGATGTAAAATGAAAAAATATGTTTACTTATTTAAAGAAGCCGACGGAAAAAACAAAGCACTCTTTGGTAGTAAAGGTGCAAACCTTGCTGAAATGACAAAAATTGGTCTTCCAGTTCCACAAGGTTTTTCAATCACTACTGAAGCCTGCACAAAGTATTATGAAGACGGCAAAAAAATCAATGATGACATCATTGCACAAATCGAGCAAAAAATGGCTCAACTTGAAAAAATCACAGGAAAAACTTTTGGTGATGTAAACAATCCACTTTTGGTTTCAGTTCGTTCTGGTGCCAGAGTTTCTATGCCAGGAATGATGGACACAATTCTTAACCTTGGACTTAACGACACTGTTGTTGAAGGTTTGGCTAAACTTACAAACAACGAAAGATTTGCTTATGACTCTTATCGTCGTTTCATTCAAATGTTCAGTGATGTTGTTATGCAACAAGACAAGTCTAAATATGAAAGAATTTTAGACCAAATTAAAGAAAAGAAAGGTGTTAAACTTGATAAAGACCTTACTGCTGAAGATTTGAAAGAAATCGTTAAACTCTTTAAGAAACTTTATAAAGAATCTCAAAAAACAGAATTCCCACAAGAACCTAAAACTCAACTTATCGAAGCAGTTAAGGCTGTTTTCCGTTCTTGGGACAATGAAAGAGCAAATGTTTACAGAAGAATGCACGACATTCCTTACAACTGGGGAACTGCTGTAAACGTTCAATCTATGGTTTTCGGAAACATGGGTGAAGACAGTGGAACAGGTGTTGCTTTCTCTCGTAACCCTGCAACAGGTGAAAATGTTCTTTATGGAGAATATTTGATGAACGCACAAGGTGAAGACGTTGTTGCTGGAATTCGCACACCTCAAAAGATTGCAGAACTTGAAAAGCAAAATCCAGAAGTTTATGCTCAATTTGCTTCAACTGCAAAGAAACTTGAAAAACACTATAAAGATATGCAAGACATGGAATTTACCATCGAAAAAGGTAAACTTTATATGCTTCAAACAAGAAATGGTAAGAGAACTGCTAAGGCTGCTCTTAAAATTGCCGTTGACCTTGTTAGTGAAGGTTTAATTGATGAAAAACAAGCACTTTTGATGCTTGACCCTAAACAACTTGATGCTTTGTTGCACCCAACATTTGACGAAGACGCTGTTAAAAAAGCAAAATGTATTGGCGAAGCACTCCCTGCATCTCCTGGGGCTGCTTGCGGTAAGATTTGCTTTACAGCAGAAAAAGCAAAAGAACAAGGTGGAAAGAATGGTAAAGTCGTTCTTGTTCGTCTTGAAACATCTCCAGAAGACATCGAAGGTATGGCTGCATCTCAAGGTATCTTGACTGCTCGTGGGGGAATGACTTCTCACGCTGCCGTTGTTGCTCGTGGAATGGGAACATGCTGTGTTGCTGGATGTTCTGAAATCAAATTTGCTGATGACGGAAAATCTTTCACTCTTGGTGGAAAGAAATATAAAGAAGGTGATGTAATTTCCTTCGACGGTTCAACAGGAAAAATCTATGATGGCGAAATTGCCACTCAAGAAGCAAAAATTTCTGGTGAATTCTCTACTATTATGGAATGGGCTGATAAATATCGC
The DNA here is from genome assembly GCA_949878485.1 of uncultured Eubacteriales bacterium. Classification (GTDB taxonomy): domain Bacteria; phylum Bacillota; class Clostridia; order Christensenellales; family UBA1242; genus Caccovivens. The sequence goes on along the minus strand of CATLAM010000001.1, from coordinate 133,272 downwards.
ACACTTCAAATCAGAACAAACGCTGATAACCCTAAAGACACCTCTGTTGCTTTCTCTTTTGGTGCAGAAGGTGTTGGTCTTTGCAGAACAGAACATATGTTCTTTGATGCTGCAAGAATTCCTGCAGTTAGACAAATGATTGTTTCTTCAACAACAGAAGAAAGAAAGAAAGCACTTAAAAAACTTTTGCCTATGCAACAAAAAGACTTTAAGGGCATCTTCAAGGCTATGAAAGGTCGTCCAGTTACAATTCGTTTCTTGGATCCACCACTTCATGAATTCTTGCCACATGAAGACACTGAAATTAAAGCACTTGCAAAAGAAATGGGCTTGACATTTGAATCTTTGAAAGCAACTGTTGAAAGTTTGCATGAATTTAACCCAATGATGGGTCACCGCGGTCTTAGACTTGCTGTAACTTACCCTGAAATTGCTGAAATGCAAACAGAAGCAGTTATCAAGGCTGCAATTGAAGTTCAGAAAGAAGACAACATTGATGTTATTCCTGAAATCATGATTCCTCTTACTTGTGACAGCGTTGAATATAAATATGTTAAAGATGTTGTTACATCAACTGCTGACAAAGTTTTACAGGCTGCTGGCGTTGAAATGAAATATAAAGTTGGAACAATGATTGAAATCCCAAGAGCAGCAATCACTGCTGACCAAGTTGCTAAGTATGCAGAATTCTTCTCATTTGGAACAAACGACTTGACTCAAATGACATACGGATTCTCTCGTGACGACTCTGGTAAATTCTTGGATGTATATTACACAAACAAAATTTTCGAAAGCGATCCATTTGCAAGACTTGACCAAAATGGTGTTGGTAAACTTGTAAGAATTGCTGCTGAACTTGGAAGAAGCACACGCCCAGACATCAAACTTGGAATCTGTGGCGAACACGGTGGTGACCCATCTTCAATTGAATTCTGCCACAGAGTTGGACTTAACTATGTTTCTTGCTCTCCATACAGAGTTCCTATTGCAAGACTCGCTGCTGCTCAGGCTGCAATTAGATTTCCTAAAAAGAAAAAAGGTTTGTTCAGCAAATAATAATTTTTAAATAAAAACATCTCTAATTTATGAGATGTTTTTTATTTAAAGTATTGATTTTGTAACACTTTATTTTATTTTGAAACCAAAAGAAAGAAAAATTGAATTATAAAGAAAAGACCATTATTTAACGGTCTTTTTTGTTGAAGTTTTATTGGTTGCTTTTGAAACAGATTTGGTTGCTGGCTTTGCAGTTGATGTTGTTTTTATCTGAGACTTTTTTTCAGGCAATTTTTCAACTTTTGTTTTGTTTATAGATTTTTCAGTCGGCTTAACATTTGTTTTGACATTTAACTGATTTTTCTGTGTTAAAGTTTTTTCTTTTTTGTTTGTCACAGTTGTTTTTTCTGTTTGTTTAGCGTTTTTATCTTCTTCATTTTTCTTTTTAGTAACTGTTTTCTTTTTGCCATTAGATTTTTCTTTAGTGACAATTTCTTCCATTGCTTTTATTGTGTTCATGGTGTCAATTTCATCAACATTTTCGTTGGCAAGTTCTTTCAACTCTTTTTCAATTTCATCTTCTTTTTTAAACTTAAATTTAAAACCATTAAATTTTAATGCAGTTTTAAGTTTTTTCCAAAGAGTAATGTTTTTTGGAACAGTTCCGCCATTTGCAATTTCCACACGATAGTTAAACCATTCTTTTAAATAATAAGCCCCAACAATAAGCAAGATTGTGCAAAGCATAAGTGTAATTAAAGTTATGATTACAGGCATTGTGCAATCGGTTATTGCAAAGAAAACTCCAAATCCGCTTATTGCGCAAACGATTAAGAATGCAGAGATAATTAAGCAGATTTTTCGTAATAAGTTTAATGGGAAACAAATCCAGAACAAATTTATAAAAGATGTGAAAGTTAAAAGCAAAGTAGAAAGGGAAGTAAATTCTGATTCAGAAAGTGTCGTTGTGGTTTGATTTAAAGCAATGATGATAAGCATGTTTACAAAAAGAATCAAAGCGCAAGGTATTGACCTTTTTAAAACCTGTGGAATGAAATCACCTTTAATTAAACTGCTGTTTGGCTGGAAAGTCAGAATGAATGAAGGTATGCCTATTATAAACATTTCAACTAAAAGTAGTTGTTTTGGTGTGAAAGGATAGGAAATTCTGAACACCAAAGTTGTTACACACAACATGATTGTAAACAAAGTTTTCATAAGATATAAAACAGAAGAGTGTTGAACATTGTTGACAATTTGTCTGCCTTCCTTAACAACTGCTGGAAGGGCGGAGAAATTGCTGTTCATAAGCACAAGATGCGAAACGTTACGTGCGACTTCACTTCCGTCAGCCATGGCGATTGAGCAGTTTGCTTCTTTCAAAGCAAGTGTGTCATTTACACCATCGCCAGTCATGGCAACCACTTTACCTTGGTTTTTCAAAGTTTTAATAATGGCGTGCTTTTGTTCTGGCGTAACTCTGCCAAAAACTGTAAACTTGTCTGCAATTTGGGTCACTTCGTTTATGCTCATGTTTTCAAGTGAGATGTATTTGTCAAAATCTTTTACGCCCACTCGCATGGCAATTTTAGAAACTGTAAGTGCGTCATCTCCAGAGATGATTTTTATTTCTACATCATTGTTTTTAAACCATTTAATGGTTTCAACAGCATCTTTTCTGATGTGGTCTTCCAGAATGAAGAAGGCGATAAGTTTACCTTTTTTTCCTGCGGTTTTTTCTGTGTATGGATTGGAGTCTTCCACCAAAGAAATTACTCGATAACCTTTTTCCATATAAGAATTGATGATGTTTTTTTGTTGAGTTGTGATTGAGCATCCAATGAAACCAACCGCACCAATATAATATGTCTTTCCGTTTGTCAAGGTTGTGGCACTGTATTTTCGTTGTGATGAAAATTCAATTACTTGTTTAACAGCAGTGTTCAACTCTTTGCCAAAATGGTCGATAAGAGCAACACTTGTGGCATTGGAAGTTTTTTGATTTGACAAAATTATTTTCATTGTCTTGCTTATTGAATTCATGTTGGTGTCGTTTAAAGGCACAACATCAACAACTTTCATTGTTCCATCTGTGATTGTTCCTGTTTTGTCAAGACAAAGCACATTTGCTCTTGCCAACATTTCAATTGAATAAAGATTTTTAACAAGTGTTTTTCTTTTTGAAAGTTTAATTACACCAACTGAAAGCCCAACTGTAATCAACAAATACATTCCCGCAGGAATCATTCCAGTAAGCGCTCCGCTTGTGCTTGTAATTGCTTTAGTGATTTCGGCATTGTTGATTATGATTTCTTTAAAACAAGTGAGTGCACCAAGTGGAATAAGAATGATTACGATGATTTTAATAAGACTGTTTAAGTCTTTAAACAAGTTGGAAGTTTGAGGTTTAAAGTCTTTTGTGCGTTCTGCAATAGTTTGAATATAGTTGTTTTTGCCAACTTTATCCACACGGGCATAACACAATCCAGAAACCAAGAAACTTCCAGCAAGAAGAGTGTCGCCAACTTTTTTCTTAATAAGGTTGGATTCTCCAGTAAGCAAACTTTCATTGGCTTCTACCATTCCATCAACGATTATGCAGTCAGCAGGGATTTGATTTCCGTTCTCTAAGATGACGATGTCGTCAAGAAGCAAATCATCGCCTTTGACTTCCATTGTAATTCCTGTTCTGACAACTTTTATTTTTGGAACGGTGACCATAGAAAGTTTTTCAACTGTGTTTTTGGCTTTGATTTCTTGAAAAATGGAAATTGCAGTGTTGGCAATTACGACAAACAAGAAAAGCATATCTCCCCAAGCACCAACACACATAAGGGCGACGGCGATTACAAACCAAATTAAGTTGAAAACTGTAAATATGTTTTTGGCAAAAATTTGAAGATAAGAATTTGAAGTTCTTATTTTAGTTTCGTTGGAAAGTTTGTGTTCTTTGCGTTCGAAAACTTGTTCCTCAGAAAGACCATGTTCCTTATCTGTTTGATAACGAACAATTGGCACTTCTTGCACAGATTGTTTTTTCTTTTTCTTAACTTTGTATTTTTTCATTTTTCTTAACTTAATTAGTTTATTAAATTTTCAGCAAAATGTCAAATATAATTGACTTTTTTAGTAAATTATATTAAGTTTATTATATATAATATTGCAAAAATTTGGAGGAAAGATGTTTTTAGCAGTGTCAGACAACCTTAAAAAACTTTCTAAGTTTTTTCCTGAAAACTTGTTTATAGTTGGCGGTTATGTCAGAAATGCCATTTTAGGTTTGGAATATTCAGATGTTGACCTTACATCCAGTGTGGATGTGGAAGAAGTTTCCAAAAGGCTTAAAGATTCTGACTTTTCAGTTAAGATTAAAAATCTTAAAATGGGCACAATCATTATAAGCAAAGATGATGAATCTTATGAATACACCGCTTTTCGAAAAGAAAGTTACAAAGGTGGAGAACATGTTCCTTATTTGGTTGAGCGAACTGATAAGATTGAAGAAGATGCTGTAAGACGGGATTTCACAATCAATTCAATTTATTACAACATTAATAAAGATGAAATTGTTGACCTTTACCATGGAATTGTTGACATTGCTCAGAAAGTTATTCGTGCAAACATATCTCCAGACGAAGTTTTCAAGCATGATGGAGAAAGAATTTTGCGAATGGTGCGTATTGCTGGCGAACTTAATTTCAAAATTGACAAAGCCACACTTAAAGGTGCAAAAAAACATGTTTCTAATTTAAGCGAAATAAGTGGGAACAGAAAACTTATTGAAGTGCAAAAAATTTTAAACTGTCAAGAGCGTTTTAATTTAAGCAAAAAAAGTTTAAAACGGACTTTAAGTTTACTTAACGGCGTTTGGAAAGAATTTGGACTTAAAAACAGTGAAGTTAAATATTCTATGGTTTTTAAATGCTCTGACAGGTTTCTTGGGCTTTTGATTGACATCATAGACACTGAAAAACCAGATTGCCTTGAAGCGTTTTTGGAAACATTTTTAAAAGAACAATTTGGATTTTCTGTTTTGATCATCAAGAAAATTTTTGTTTTGCTTGGTGGCTATTATGATGCTCTTGGTGGAATGTCCAACAAAGAATATTTCTTTAAATATTTTGAAAATTGGGGAGAAATCAGTTTGCTTTTAAGAAGCAAATCTAAACATATTCAAACAAAATATAATTTCTTTTATAAATACATCATCGAACATGGTTTGACAATCAGAGTGGAAGATTTGAAAATTGATGAAAATGACATCAAGAAAAACTTTAAAAATATTGATAAAAGAAGCTACAACAGAATTTTAAACAACCTTTTAAGCAAAGTTTTTGACGGCAAGTTGCAAAATGAAAAAACTATGCTTTTGGATGAAATTGAAAAAAATCTTCAAAATTACTAATTTTTGCTTTAAAATTAGTAATTTTTTCTTATTTTAATTAAATTTTGTTTGATTGATAATTTTTATTTCTTTTCACATAATAGAATCATGAAAAAAGAAAAGAAAGTAAAAAAACACAAAAAAGGCAAAGGTTTTGCTTGGTTTATAGGTGTTTCTGCATTGTCAGTGGCACTTTTGTTATGTTGCCAATTTTTCTTTGCGGAAGCGATTTCTGGAAATGGAAAGTTTTATGAAAACACTAAAATCAACGGCATGGACGTTGGAGGCATGACTGTTGCAGAAGCAGAAAATGTCATTTTGACTGACATGTTGGAAAAGCGTTCGGACATTGAAATCGAACTTTATTGCAAAGACAAAACTTGGCAATTAAATGGAACTGATTTTGAAGTTTCCAACAAAATTCAACCTATGGTTAAGGAAGTTGCAAAATTTGGCAGAACAGGAAACTTTTTTCAAAACCTTTTAAGCGAAAAAGAGATAAAAGAAAATGGAAAGGATTTTAACATTTCTTATTCCAGCATTTTAGGAAATTTGGATGAAAAAATAAACGACATTGTTGGCGAAGTGGAACAAGAAGCACGCTCGGCAAGTTTGGTGTTTCAACCAGATGCAGAAGAAACTTTTTGCATAGATAAAGGAAATAATGCGGTGCTTGTCAATCGCGATAAACTTTCAAACGACCTTGAACAAGCATTATTGAAGTCAAGAAAAGTCAGATTAGAAATTCCAATTATTGAAATTGAAAATGATGTCAATTTGGAAGAATTGAAACAAAGTGTTGTCAAAAGAAGTGAATTTTCCACTTCTTATGCAAAAAGTTCGGCAGATCGTAAAAATAATGTCAGACGAGCAATCGAAAGTTTTAATGGCATGATTGTTCAACCAAATCAAACCGTTTCATTCAATGAAACTACTGGTGCAAGAACATTGGAAAATGGTTATAAAGATGCTCATATCATTGTGGGCGGAGTTTATGTTGACGGAGTTGGTGGCGGAGTTTGTCAGGCTTCCACAACACTTTATAACGCTTTAATCCTTGCTGATGTTGAAGTTTTGAGTGTAAACCATCATTCACTTCCTGCTTCCTATGTTCCACTTTCTTTTGATGCCATGGTTTCTGGCGATTATTCTGATTTGGTTTTTAAAAACAATCTTGAAACACCAATTTACATTAAAACATCAGCAGATGACACCGATGTTAAGGTGGAAATTTATGGCGAAAAGTTTGATGATGGTGTGACGATTAAACGCCGTGCAGAATTGGTTAAGATTTTGCCACACAGTGGAGATAAAGTTGTTTCTGACAGCAAGGGCGAATATTCCAACAAGATTTTATATAAAGGGGAATATTATCGTTTGAAATATCCACGCGAAGGTTATGAAAGCAAGGGGTATATTCAATATTACAAGAATGGCGAACTTGTGGAAGAAAAAGAAATCAGACATGATTTCTATCAACCACAAAATGGCGTAGTTATGGAGGGAGTGGAAGATCCAGTTGACGGAATGACAATTCCTGCCAGTGATGTAAAAATTATCAAACCACAAAAAGTGACTTCTGCAAGTGAACAAGCGGTCAGAACTAAGTTGGAAAAAACAAATCCAAGTGAATTTAATCCATAATTGTTAATTCTTCGTAATTTGAATATAATAAAATCATGGTCAAGCAACAAGAAAACTCAATGTCGTTGAAGAGTAAGATTATTCGTTCTTGCATCGTTTTTGGTGCAATAGCGTTGTTTCTTACTCTTATTTATTTCATTCTTGTTTGGACTGGTGTTTGGGAAAACATTAATTCTGTGGAAAAAATAAGGCAACTTATTCTTTCTTTAGGGTTTTGGGGTAGGCTTACTTTTGTGTTGTTACAGTTTTTGCAAGTAACTTTCATTCCTATTCCGTCGACTATTACCACACTGGCAGGTGTGCTTGTTTACGGCCCACTTCAATCGGCTTTTTTAAGTTTGTCAGGAATTTTGCTTGGAAGTGTGCTAGCGTTTTGGCTTGGTCGTCATTTTGGCAGAAAGTTGGTTGTGTTCATGGTTGGGCAAGAAACATGTGAAAAGTGGCGTAAATTTTTGACCAATGCCAAATATTCTTTTGTCATTATGATGCTTTTACCAATTTTTCCTGACGACATTTTATGCTTGGTTGCGGGACTTACCGATATGTCTTGGGCATTTTTTGTGATTACAAACTTAATTTCAAGACCGTCTGGAATTTTAATAACTTGTTATCTTGGAAGCGGAGATATAATTCCGTTCCATGGTTGGGGACTTGGCATATGGGCAGTTCTGGCAGTTTTGACAGCAGTGCTTATTTATCTGTCGTTTAAATATCAAAAACAGATTGAAGCGTTTATGCAGAAAAAATTTAAAACAAAAAATAAAGAGAGTTAGTCTTTATTTTTTTAAAATAATAAACATCCCTTCTTTAATTTGTTTGGGTGACATTTGATTGTCAAGCAAAATTTTTGTGCTTTCTATGTTATATTTTTGAGAGATGATCTTCAAGTTTTCGCCCTTTTGAACTTGATAGAATGGGAATGGTGTTTTATTAATGCTCATGCTAAACCTCACTTTTTCTTATATTAGGAATATATTTCGAAAGTTGTTTATAAATTACAATATATGAAATCAATCTTTAAAAGTGTTGCAATTATCACAGTTTTTACTTTGCTTACAAGAATGCTTGGATTCTTTTTCCGAGTGTTTCTTTCAAGGGCAATAGGTGCAGAAGCACTTGGAATGTATCAAGTGGCATTATCCGTTTTTATGGTCCTTTTAACCATTGTGTCCAGCGGTTTTACATTGATTATTTCGCGTATGACTGCCAATTACAGAGTTAAGTCTGATAAAAAAGCCATGGGCAGTTTGGTCACTTCTGGAATGTTTGTTGGACTGGCTGTCAGCATAGTTTTGTGTTTGGTTATTTTGCTTTTCCGCAATTTATTTAAAAATCTTTTCACTGACGCAAATTGCATTTACATTTTAATCATCCTTTTGCCATCTCTTATTTTTTCTGCCATTTATTGTGTGTTTAGGGGTGCGATGTGGGGGAATGATAACTATTTTGGACTTTGCGTTTCCGAACTTTTGGAACAAGTTGTGAAGATTGTGGTTTGCGTGCTTCTTCTTGCTTCTGGAATGTCTGCTTTGCAATCTGCCATGTCTGTTGCTTGGTCTTTCACTTTGTCTTGCCTTGTTTCTGCTTTCTTTGTTATGCTTCTTTATTTCTTATATGGCGGTAAGATGAACAAGCCAACCAAAATTTATAAAAACATCATAAGTCAGTCTGCGCCAATTACAGGTGTCAGAGTTGTTGGAAGTTTTGCTGCTCCGCTTATTGCACTGATTCTGCCAGCCCGCCTTATGGCGTCGGGTTACACTTCAACACAAGCGATGAGCCTTTATGGTGTGGCAGTTGGTATGGCATTTCCATTTTTATATGTGGCAACATCTTTAATTGGCTCACTGTCCACAGCACTTGTTCCTGACATTTCCATGGCACTTGTGCAAAACGACCACAAGCATGTGGAAAATCGAGTTAAGTCATCCATTTTGTTTGCTTTGTTTATTTCTTTCTTGATTGCACCAATTTTTATTGCCATAGGGGACAAGTTTGGCACTTTCATCTATGGCGAGCCACTCAGTGGAACACTTCTTCAATATTCTGCTTGGATTATGGTTCCAATTGGTGTGACCAACATCACATCGGCAATTTTAAACTCTATGGGGTTGGAAGTTAAGTCTTTCATCAACTATTTAATTGGTGGAGTTTTCATGTTTCTTTCCATTTTGATTTTGCCACAATTTATTGGCATAAACGCCTTGATTGTTGCCATGGGGTTGTCGACGGTGATTTCATCAATATTAAACATTCGAATGATTGAAAAGAAACTTAAAATAAAAGTTCACAACAAAAAGAATTTGCTTATTTTGACACTGCTTTCCATTCCAACTATTGCCATAACTTCGTTTGTAAGTTCTCTTCTTGGGCATTTCTTACCAACCATTTTTGACCTTACGATTTCCACGCTTATTGGAATGTCAATTTTTGTGGTTTTGTGTGTTGTCTTTGATGTTGTAAATGTTTCAGTTTATTTCACAAGTTTTAAAGAAAAATTCGAGAAAAAGAAAAATAAAGCAAAAAAACTGGCAAAAAGTTGAAATTTTTAATAAAAACCGCTTTTAAATGCAAATAAAAATGTTTTTTACTTATAATAAAAACATGTTAACAATTGTATTTAGAGCGGTTATTATTTATTTAGTGGTGCTGTTTTTATACAGACTTATGGGCAAAAGACAGTTGGGGCAAATGCAACCTTTTGAACTTGTTTTGACGCTTATTATTGCCGACCTTGCTACTATTCCAATGGCTGAAGTTTCTGTGCCAGTTTTGCATGGCATTGTTCCGCTTCTCACTTTGGTTGTGTTGCATTTTATTTTGACTTATTTAAGCAAGTTAAGTGGCAAATTTTCGGCATTTTTAAGTGGGAAACCAGTTATTGTAATTAATCCAGATGGAATAGATTACAAAGCAATCAAAAATCTGAATATTTCCGTTGACGATGTTTTTGAAGCCATCAGGGGTTGTGGTTATTTCAGCATAGAACAAGTGCAATATGCCATTATGGAAACCAACGGAAAAATGAGCGTGCTTCCAAAAAGCGAATTTGCACCTGTTACAGTGCAAGACATGAAACTTGAAATTGAAGAATCTTGTGTGCCTGTAAACATCATAAACGAAGGAAAAATCGTTAAAGAAAATTTGGAAATAGCTGGAATCAAACTTGAAGATGTAAACAAAATTTTAAACAAAGCAAACATTAAAAAAGTGAAAGATGTCTTGATTTTGACGGTGGATAAAAATGGGGCAGTTTATGTTCAACAGTTTGGGCAAAAGTTTCAGACTTTGCAAATTAAACCATTAGGGCAGGTGGAAGCATGACAAAAGTAGGTTGGTTTAAATTAATTTCACTTATCGCCATTGTCGGTGTGCTTATTGCAATTTGTGTTGTAGAAGACAGACTTGTGATAAATTCGCTTTCAAATGTGAAAGATTATTGCTATGACATTGAAGTTGCCATTGAAAAAAATGGTGGAATTGTAAACGGCGAAGTGGCAAGTTTGGTGGATAATATGGAATATTCTTGGAAGCAAGATGAAAGCAGTTTATGTTTTATGGTCAACCATAAATCCATTGAAGCACTTGGAATAGAAATTGTCAGACTAAAGACTTACATCAACGAAGAAGAAGATGTTGAATTTTTGACATCTCTGGAAATTATCAAAAGTTATGTGGAAACTTTTCAACATTTCATGGGAGCAAGTTTTCACAACATATTATAAAAAAGGATGGAATTTTAAATTCCATCTTCTTTTTCTTCATTTGCTATATCTTCAATTTTTCCTTTAAGTTGTTTAGATTTTAAAACTTTTTTATGAATTTCACTTAAAACAAACGAAACGGGAATTAATCCTATTGAACAACCAAAAAGAATGTAGGCAATTGTTGTAAAGTGAAATGCGTATAAAAGGAAAGCAATAAGAATAAGTGTTAGAAAAATAAACAAGAAAATTAATCCACAAATTTCCACTGATTTTTTAGCGTCTTTCTTGTTGTTTTCTCTGCCTAGATAAAACCACAAAACCAAACTTAATATGCCAAATTCGGCAAAAATAAACGCCATAATTACGCCAATTTTATATATCAAAGGATTAAAAGAATCTCCTATTGATGCAATTATAAAACTTGCGATTGTTAAGACAATAAATGAGTAAGTTGAAATTTCAGCAATCTTTTTTAAAAGAGTTTTATTGTTTGACATTTACCAGACTCCTTGCTTTTTCTTTTTTATGAAAACAATTAAGAATATAGTTCCGCCGATAAGAAGAATACTGAGTGCCACTAAAAGCCAAACCCACCAATAAGATGGAGCGGGAATTTTGATTGTGGAAAATTCTCTTGTTTTCAGTGTAGTTATTTCGTTTCCGTTTTTGTCCACGATTTTTAAAAATGCTTTCCAGTTTCCTTCAATGTTGTTGGAGTCAAACACAAAACTTGACCCTGTGATTTTGTTTCGTTCAAGAGTTGACCATACACAGCGATAGGTGATGAATGCATCATCTTTGTCTTTGGTTTCTTGACACAAAACATATTTAATGTTTTCTTTATCTGTGCCTGTCACATTCCACTGCAAACATTCAGGATTTACATAATCGAAAAGTGACAATCTTTCGCCACTTACATTGGAAACAAAAAGGCGATAGATGTTTAAAAATTTGTCCGAACTTGAAACATCATATGAAATTGTAATGTTGTTTGGAATCTCAATTTTGTTTATGTCGTCTGGCAATATGGCAACAGCAACTTTCAAAGATTTGTCAGACACCAATTTGTCAGCGTCATCTTCATCGTTAAATTGAAAATAAGAATAAACAAAATCAAATTGATAAAGACCAAAGCCTTCGCCAATTCTCAGTTTATCATCACTTTCATTTTCGTCGTCTGGCAAAATGACAGTTTTGTCGGTGTAATAACGATAAGTCTTAGAAGAGTTTGTAAGCATGCCTGTCAAGATGGAATTTTCTGTTCCGTTGCCGATTGGGAAATTTAAATCATCTGATTTGCAAAAAATTTGTTTAAATTCGAAATTGATGTAAGAGTTTGTTGGCAAAAGATTTGTAAGTTTAAATTCAAGAAAAGAAACATCTCTCCAGTTAAGACAAAAATATCCATCTTTTGGGTCGGAAACTTCCAAAGGATTGCCATCTCGCCCTGTCGCTGATAAAGTAACTGAAAAATATTCATCAGTGCTTACTGTTTGATTTAATGAAATTTCTTTAGTGAAATCATCAGTTTTTGCATTTACGGTGTTTACAACTGTTGTGCTGAAAAAAAATGCACCGAAAAGACAAATCAGTGTAAAGAGAAATAAAATGGTTGAAAAAAAGTTTTGTTTTATTTTGTTTCTCATAACAACATTTTATCACACAAGTGACTTTTTTAAAAATAAAATAGCAAAATTTTAAAAAGTCACCATAATTTTTGACTTTTTCCTTATGATTGTTTATAATATAATCATGGAAATTGAAGAATTGGATGTAGAAATAAGTGAAAATCAAATAAGCTTTGATTTTTTAAACGAACAAGTGCCACAAGTTTTGCAAAACACCGAAAGTGTGGAATGGGTTGCAGAAGAAACTTTGGTTGTGCTTGTAAAGGCGAAAAAAGAAATTTCGTCTAATTTTGAAATCTTGGGAAAAAAGATGATTGACTGGGTGGCTTTGGCTGCTTCTGGCTGTCAACAAAAAGTGATTGACGAACCAACTGAAGAAGACTTGTTGGAAAAGATTAAACCACTTTGTGAAGGGTTTAAATTTGTTGCTGTGCTTTACAGTGACACTCCACTTTTGAAAAAGTCAACCTTCTTAGATATTATGAAATATTTTTCATCGCACAGAATGAATGTATTAAAACTTTCTCGTGGGTTTGTTTTTAAATCAGAATTTTTGCAGACTGCAAAGATTATGCTTTCAACCTCTGTGGAAGAATTTGACAAAGAAGATTTTTCTTTGATTGACACAACAAAAAGTGTTTCCTATGCTTTTAATGTTTTGAAATCAAGAATTTTAAACTATCACAAAAATCAGGGAGTTGTTTTCTTTGGAGAAGAAACAATTTTTATTGATGCTGATGTGGAAATTGAAGCGGGCACGGTTGTCTATCCAAACAATGTTATTAAAGGCGAAAGTTATATTGGCAAGAATGTTATTTTGGAAAGTGGAAATTATATTTTTGACACCATAATTTGTGATGAAGCGTTTGTTTGTCAAAGTTATTTGGAAAAAAGTAAGGTGGAAATTGGCAAAACAGTTGGCCCATTTGAAAGGCTTATAAACCAAAAAATTTAAGGGGAGAGTTATGAACATAATTGTTGGGCTGGGAAATCCTGATGCAAAATATAAAAACACCTATCACAACATTGGCTTTGATTGTGTGGATGCTTTGGCAGAAAAACTAGGCATAAATTTTGACAAAAAAAAGTTTAAAGCAGTTGTCGGCGAAGGCAGTTACAATGGCGAAAAAATCATGCTTGTTAAACCACAGACTTATATGAACCTAAGTGGCGAAAGTGTGGTTTTGGTGAAAGAGAAATTTAAAGATGCAAGAATTATTGTTGTCGTGGACGACATTGATTTGCCAAAAGGGAACATAAGATATCGCGAACATGGTTCGTCTGGGACGCACAATGGACTTAGAAACATTGTGGCACACATAGGCGAAGATTTTGAAAGAATTAAGGTCGGAATAGGAAGAGATGTTTCTCTTGACCTTGCGGATTATGTGCTTTCAAAATACGATGAAAAAACGTTTCAACCAATCATTGAAAAAGTGGTTGATGAGATTTGTGAGAGATTGGCGTAAGTGAAAGATTTTGTGGAACTTTTGAAAAAAATAAATTTGCCTAAGCAAAAAAACTTGGGCGGTTTTTTTATTGGCGAAAAAGTTTTATATTTGGCAAGTCTTGATAAGTTTGTCTATATTTGCGGAGATTTTGTGACTGCAAGCAAGTTAAAAAAAGGACTTTTCGCTTGCAATAAGAAAACAACAATAATCTCTTGTGGCAGAGAAAATGAAGACGAAAAAGATGTCAACCTTTCACTTTTTGCAAGTGCTGTAAATTCATTTTTAAAGGGCGAACTTGATGCACTGATTTTTTTGCCTTCATCTCTTGAAACAAAGTTTGATTTGCAATTTTTAAAACAAGAATTTTCTCTTTCATTAGGGCAAAAATTTTCTATTGAAAAATTGTCTGAAAAACTTGTTGAGTTTGGTTATGTCAGGGTGGACTATGTTTCTGCTTCTGGGCAGTTTGCTGTCAGGGGTGACATTGTGGATGTTTTTGTAAGCGGACAAGACTTTCCGACTCGTCTGGAATTTTTTGATGAAGAAGTTGAAAAAATTAAAAATTTCGACTTTTTGGACATGAAAACTGTAAAAATCATTGAAAATTTGCAGATTTTTCCTGTTTTTTTGAAATTTGGAGATAATTCTGCTTTTGATTTGTGTGAAAAAATAATTGTGGATGAACCTGACAAAATTGAAAATGAATGCAAAATTTTGTCTCGTGCAAGGGAAGAATTGTCTTGGAATAGGCAGGATTTATTTATTAAATTTGAAGATGTTGATTTGCAAAATTGTCTTGTTTTTTCCAACACAAAACAGACTGAATTTGAAAATAAAACCGTTGGACAAAAAAGTTATTTAACTGACTTTTTGTCACTTAAAACAGACATTCAAATTTACGCTAATGGCGGTCTTAATGTCTTTCTTTTTGGTGGTAAATTTTCAGAAATTTTAAAAGAATTTTTAATGACAAACAACATTGCATTTCGCGAGTTTGACGGAGAAATTTTGGATAATGTAAGGGTGTATATTTGCAAAGATTATTTTCCTTACTCATTCAGTTTTCTTGCTTTAAACTTGGTTGGAATTGGCACTGATGATATGTACAAATCGGCAAGTTTGGACTATGGAAAAGGAAAACAGAATTTTTCATATTTGCCTAAAGTCGGCGATTATGTTGTTCACTCTTTTTATGGAATTGGCAGATGTAAAGATATTGTCAGAATGAAGTTGTCACATTTTGAAAAAGACTATTTTGTTTTGGAATATCGCAATGATGCTTTGCTTTATTTACCAACTGAACAAGCAAATTTGCTTTCATCCTATGTTGGTGGCGATGCACCAAGACTTAATGCACTTGGGTCAAGTGAGTGGTCGAAGTTAAAACAAAAAGTTAAGGAAGATTTAAAAGAAGTTGCCATTGCTTTGGCAAACATTTACAAACAACGCTCCACAAGAAAAGGTTTTGTTTTTCAATGTGATGAAGAATTGGAAAATCAGTTTTCAAATGCTTTTCCTTTCGAACTTACTCCAGATCAAGTACAGGCTGTTGAAGATGTTTCTAAGGACATGGAAAGCGATAAAATTATGGAGCGTCTTATTTGCGGGGATGTTGGCTTTGGAAAAACTGAAGTGGCATTTCGTGGAATTTTTAAGGCTGTCTATAACGGCAAACAAGTTGCTTTCTTATGCCCAACTACAATTTTATCTGAACAGCATTATCGTTCGGCACTGCAAAGGTTTGATGGCTTTGGACTTCGAATTGAAGTTTTAAATCGTTTTAAAACAGAAAAAGAAACCAAGGAAATCTATCAGCGTTTGCAAGACGGAAAAATTGACATCTTAATTGGCACACACAAAATTTTGAATGAAAACATTAAATTTCAAGATTTAGGGCTTTTGGTGTTGGATGAAGAACAACGCTTTGGTGTGAAAGATAAAGAGAAAATTAAAAAACTTAAAACAGACATTGATGTTTTGACATTGTCTGCAACTCCTATTCCAAGAACACTCCATATGTCGCTTTCTGGAATCAGAGATATAAGTGTGATTGCCACTCCACCACGCGACCGACTTCCGATTCAAACTTATGTCAGCCCTTACAGTGACGGACTTTTGGAAGATGTTGTTTCCAGAGAACTTTCTCGAAAGGGAAAAGCATTGATTTTGTTTAACAAAGTGGCTCAAATTTATGAATTCAGAAACCATGTTGCTTCGCTTTTACCAAATGCAAGCATTGGTGTGGCACACGGGCAAATGGAAGAAAAAGAATTGGCAAAGGTTATAAACGAACTTTATGACGGCAAGTTTAATGTGCTTATTTCCACAACTTTAATTGAAAACGGCATTGATTTGCCAACATTAAACACATTGTTTGTTGTCGATTGTGATAATCTTGGTTTAAGTCAACTTTATCAAATTCGCGGAAGAATTGGCAGAGCAGATAAACTTGCCTATGCTTATTTAACTTATGATGGCACAAGAGTGCTGACAGAAGATGCATATAAGCGTTTGGAAGCCATTAAAGAATTTAGAGAACTTGGAAGTGGTTTTAAAATTGCCATTCGTGACTTAGAAATTCGTGGGGCAGGGAATATTTTGGGAAAAGAACAACATGGGCATATGCAAAAAGTTGGTTATGACATGTATGTAAAACTTTTGGAAGAAGTCACAAAAGAAAGTTCAGGACAAAAAGGCGGAAATGAAAAAGAAATCAAGTTGGAACTTATGCTTGATGCTTATATCAGTGAAGATTATGTAAGTTCTCAGTCTGAAAGAATAATATTCTATAACAAAATCAGTAGGATTTCGACTTTGGATGATTATAAACAAGTGATTTCTCAATTTGAAGAAAGTTGTGGTGCCGTGCCTGTTGAAGTGGAAAACTTGTGTAAGATTGCTTTTCTTAAAAATTTGGCAACCAATTTTAATGTTCAAAGAATAAGAGTTAATGCCAGTGATTGTTTGATTTATTTCTATAAAAGTGAAGAAATCATTGATAAAAGATTGTCGAATATTGGCAAATTTTATGATACTTGTTTAAAATTTGAAGACTTACCTATTCTAAAGGTAAATGCAAAAGGCAAGGTTAAGGACAAAGTAAATTTGCTTATTGAAATGTTTTTATCCGCACTTGACAAAAAAGATTGAGAAAGTTTTGTCTTTTGCTTGAAATTTATTTGTTATTGTATTATAATACATTGGTATTATGGGCGGAATAACCGACCTAAAATGGAGAAAAGTCGTGAAGAAAAAATTATTTGCTTTAATGCTTGTTGTGATGATGTGTGTGTCTGTTTTGACAGGATGTTCTCTTGTTACAGATAACGAAAAACTTTTCTATGAAGCAATCATTGTTACAATTGATTTTAAAGATGGCACAACTGAAGAAATTACTAAGCGAGATTTAATTTCTGCTTACAACAGTTATGGCTCTGACTATGTTGAAAATTATGATTACAGTGAAGACGAAGCGTTGAAAGCCACTCTTGAAAGTGTTATAAACAGAAAAATTGTCTGCAAGCAAGTGGAAAATTATTATAAATCACTTCCACAAAGTGCTTCTCAAAAAGACAGAACAATGTTGCTTGGAAGCGAAACAACTTATCTTTGGGATCAAACTTTTAACAGTCTTTACAACAATTTAAGAACGTATTACAACGAAGAAAAAGGTGAACAAGAATCAGATGAAACAAATGACAGTGATGAAACACCTAAATCCTTGTTTAATCAATTTAAACCAACTGTTTATGTTCAAAAAGAAAACGGACAATATGTAATTAAGAAACATGATGTGACACCACTTATCAGAGATTCTTACTCAGAAAAAACAGATGAAACTTTTAATCATGTTTATGACTATGAATGGTCAAATTCAGACGGCGTGCAAGTGTTTAAAAACCTTATGTATACAGAATTTATGAAAGTACTTGATTTTGACGGAACTGGAATTATTAAACATTGGAAAAATGCAGTAAACAAATATGCTTCAATAATCAAGAAAAATTACAGTTACATTGAATTTAAAAATGATGAAGAAGCATTTAAGTTTGAGTTTGACAGAGTTTACAACATCATTAAAGAAAACTATATCGTTCAAAAATATGCTCAAATTTACAACGCACAAGAAGGAACAGACTTGACAAGCGTTACAGCAACAAATGTTTTGAAATATTATCAAGACAATGCAAGGGCAAGTTATTCAAGTTATGTTGTGGCAGAAGACACTGCTGGTTATGAAAGTGCAATTTTAGGAAATTCTGGCAATGTTTACTATGTTTTGCAAGACGGCGATGTTGAAGGGTATAAGCCAGCAAGTTATTTCAATCTTGCATACATTAAAATCAATGCAACAAGTGACCTTCAAGATCTTGCAACAGAATATCAAAACAATGAAGATAAGTTTGCTCAAGGGTCTATTGATGAACAGACTTATAAAGCAAACAAAGAACAAATTTTAAGAAACTATAAAGTGGCAATCAGAGATGCTGAAACAGGAAAAGTTACTGATGAAACAATAACAGCCTCTAATCTTTATAGAACAATCAAAAATAATGCTGTTTTAATGCAAGAATATGCAACCTTAGAAGATGAAGACATTGAAGATTTGGAAACTTTAAAAGAAATCAATCAAAATCTTTCTTACGCTAAGGCTGAAGCATTCAGAGATTATTTCTATCGTTATAACGATGATGACACTTATAAAAATGTTGACAGAAATGCCATTTTTGGTGTCAATGCTTCTGGAGAAGTTTTAAATGACACTTTTAAAGAAAATGAAGTGGCACAAGAAGCAGTTAAAAAACTTTACAACAATGGTAAAGCACAGATTGGAGATTTAAGTGATCTTGTTGTCACAAAAGACGGAGCATACATCTTCTTCTACGCTGGAAAAGTGGACAATATGTTTGACAACATAAGTGAAAACTTTACTCTTGGTCAAGAAGCAATCAAGACTTTGGCAAACACAAGATTAAACATTTTCAACACAAAAACTTATTTAGATTTAATTTTTGAAACTTTAAACAGTGACAATTTCTATATCTTCCAAAACGCTGACATAGACAACTTGAAAAACACTTTGGTGGAAAAAGAAGGAATTAAAATTCACACTGACAATCTTAAAGAAATCTATAAATAGACATAAAAAGTTTAAAACAACTCTTGTTTAAATTGACAAGTGTTGTTTTTTCATGTTAAAATGCCTTTATATGGCAAAGAAAAAAGACCAAGAAAACGCTAAACTTGTGGAAAATGTTGAGATTCCAGCAAATTCTCAGCATAATCTCTTTTCCCGTCTTGTTTCCAAACGCAAACAACGCAAAGAGAAAAAACTTGAACAGATTGAAAAACAACTTCAAACAGAAGAACAAAGTGAAAAAGTTGAAGTAAGATTGGAAGAAGCCAATAAAGAAGTAAAAAAATCTGGTGGCAAAAAGCAAAAGATTACAAACATTGTGTTTTTCATATTTAACATTGGTTTGGTTGTTGGGATTTTGCTTTGGAACATTCTTTCTTCAGAAGATTTCACACCATTAAGACTTGCAGATATAAACCTTTCTTATGTATTGCTGTGTTTGTTGTTTTTGGCTTTAATCATGTATGCTGATGTTTTAACAGTCCACAGAATGATTTATCGTAAGACCATGCGTTCAAGATGGGGCTCATCTTATAAATCGACTGGGATTTTAAGATATTATGATGCTGTTACGCCTATGAACTCGGGTGGGCAAGCATTCATGGTTGCATATCTCACAGGGAGAGATATCCCTGGTTCAACATCACTTTCTATTCCTATGTCAAAATTGGTTTTCCAAAACATCTCTTGGCTTATCATCACTTTTGTTTGTTTAATTGTTTCTTTTATCAACCCTTCTCAACTGATTTCAGATGAAACAAGAATTGCTGTTGCCACACTTAGTGTGATTGGTTTCTTGTTGGCATTGTTTGTAATTGTGTTTATTTTGTTTATGTCACTTTCAAAAACTGTTGGTCAAAAGATGGTTTCGTGGGGACTTAAAGCACTTGTTAAACTTCGCATATTAAGAAATTACGACAAGCATTATGCCAAAGTTATGTCTTTTATTGAAGACTATCAAGCAATCATGAAGGATTTCAGTAAGTCTAAATTGGAAGTAATTTATCAACTAATTTTGCATTCATCAAGGACAATTTTATTGTTCTGCATTCCTTTCTTTATTTATTGTGCGTTTATGGGCTTTGATGGCACTAAATTTGGCGAATTTTTCGTGTTTACGGCACTTGTGGACTTGTCCGCTAGTTTCATTCCACTTCCTGGTGGAACGGGCATGAACGAAATCACATTCCAAGCGTTGTTTTCAGTATACTTAGGTGGTAACACATTCTGGGCTATTCTTTTGTGGCGTTTCTGTTCTTATTATTTCTATTTAATTCAAGGTATTGGCATTTTGTCTTATGACACTTTATATGGAAATAAGAAATATCGCTGGATTAAAGCTAAACTTGCTTTGCAAAAAGAAAGTCAAGATTTTAAAAAGATTCAAATTGAAAATTTCAGACGCGAAAGAACTAAGCGTCGCATAAAGCAAAAAAATTCTAAAAATCAAGAATAATATGTAATTTCAAAGTCAAAAATAATGCTATGGAGAAAAAGGATATAGCATGGCTTTTTGCCGTTATTGTTGTAAGTGTGCTTTTAATTGTTTCCATTGTGCTTGGGTTGAATGGATATTATTACAGCATTGCTTACACCAACACCAATGCGGAATTTAAAGTGGGTGACAATGTTGTAATAAGTGTTAAGCCAAACCAGTCCGAAGTTGTTTCGTTTACTTTTGATGGGGCTTTTTTGCCTAAAGAAAAAATTCCGCATGTAATTCAAATAAAAGCAGACAAACTTGAAACCAATCTTAAAATAAGAGTTAAAGCCCAAATTTTTGGAATGTCTGAAATGCGAACATTTGATTTTGTAACTACAAACCACTTTGCAAGGGGTTTAGATGGTTATTATTATTTTGATGACGTTTTGCAAGGGGGAAGCAAATTGACTTTTTCCAACTTCATTATCATGCCAGAAGATTCGGATTTTAGAAGCCAAGAAAAGTATGTTTTATCTGTTATTGTTGAAACTTTGGACTCAACTTTGGATATTGACAATATTTGGGTTGTGGAAAAGTAAAAAATCATTGGACTTTTTTTGCTTTGTGTATTAAAATAAAATCATAAATCAAAAGGAGTTGAAATGGAAAACAAATTTATGCCACCGCCACCTTCGGGTATGAGAAATAATATGCCACCGCCACCACCGCCACCAAGGAGAGATTTTTCTGATGTAAATTCGACAGAGAAGTCAGTTTTTGTTCCAGATGAGAAAAGTGAAAGCATAAATGTTTCAAATCAGACAAACACAACCTTTCCGCCAAGAGAATTTCCGCCACGAAACGAAAACAATTCAATGCAACCATTGAAGCAAACAAACGTGGTTTCAGAACAAGAAATTCAGAAAAACAAAGAAAATGTTTCTGCTGTTGATAATAAGCAAAAAGCATCTAAAAACTTGATTACAGTGTTAAATTGGGGTGGGTTTGTGGTTTCTCTTGCACTTTTTGGATTGTTTATATATTTGATGCTTTTATAAAAAAAGACCTTAAACTGGTCTTTTTTTTGTTTATATTTTTTTATTTGGTCAATATTTAATGAATGAAAAAGTTGTTTGTGTTTGCCATTATTGGTTTGTGTCTGCTTTCCACTTTGTTTTTTAATTCAAAGGTTTTGCCACTTTTCAATTTTAATGGTGTGGAAAAAGTTTGCTTTGTTTCTGCAAATAAATATGAAAGTGCAGATTTTGACAGTGTTCCTTGCGGGGATAATTTTTTTAATTATTGTTCACTTGAAACTGCAAAGAAAAATTTAGATGAAATAAAACACAACATGGTTGGTATTCAGTTTTATATAAACTCTGAAGATGTAGATTCAGTTTTGGATGCATTGAATGCAACATTTGTCTTTAATGAAACTGTTGGTGATGTTGTGGTTTACTATGCATACACAACATATTATGATGATTCAGTCTTTTTAAATGGCAAGAAAATCAATGTTCAGATTGCCACATATCAAGATAAGTTGATTGTTGGTTTTCCAATGATTTTAACAGGGTTTTAATGTTTTGTTTGAAAAAACAATAAAATTTTTGAAAATTACAGTATTTATGTTTAATTTTTTGAAAGTTGGAAAATATCAAGGTGTGGAGGTAATATGGAAATAAAAAAAGAAAACAAATTCAAAAGATTTTTCAAAAGATACGGGGCACTTGCTGTTG
Organism: uncultured Eubacteriales bacterium; assembly: GCA_949878485.1. Taxonomy (GTDB): domain Bacteria; phylum Bacillota; class Clostridia; order Christensenellales; family UBA1242; genus Caccovivens. The sequence continues at coordinate 111,163 of CATLAM010000001.1, read as the reverse complement.
CAGGAGTGTTTGTTGCGGGAGTTGTTCTTGCAGTGGCATTCGCAGTGACATCAATCAGTTCAAATGTAAATGACCCTACAGAAGATGTTTCAGGTGGAGTGATGAAATTTGGTTTGCCTATGGAAGATGCTGTGGTTGTGAAAGATTTTGCTGAAGATCGTTTGCAATATAACAGCACTTTAAAGAGATGGGAAATCCATTTGGCTCTTGACCTTAGTTCAACAAAGCAAGATGTCTTTTCAGTCTATGATGGAGTTGTGGCTTCTGTGAAAAATGATGGAAGTGATGGATGCACAATTACTGTAAATCATGACAATGGCTTCGTAAGCGTTTATTCTTCTTTAGGCGAAGAAACTAATGTTAAAGAAGGCGACAAAATTAAAAAAGGTGACAAGATTGGAATAGCGGCTGCCACTGCTGTCAACGAACTTGCTGATGGTGGACACTTGCATTTCACAATGCTTTTAAACGGAAAGGAAGTTGATCCAAACAATTATCTTGATTTGCAAAATAAATAAATTGTTTAAATCATTTGCTTTTTGTCTGTAAATATGATAATATTTTCTTATGGAGGTTGACGAACATGATTACAGACAAAGTTATTGCATTGGTTGCTGAACAACTCAATTTAGACCCAAAAACAATTACAACTGAATCAAACATTTTGGAAGATTTAGGTGCTGATTCATTGGACATCATTGAAATGCTTATGACATTGGAAGATGAATATGGAATTACTATTCCAGATGAAAAAATCAGCCAAGTTAAAACAATCGGACAAATTGTTGCGTTAATTGAAGAATGTAAAAAATAAAACGGAATTTCCGTTTTATTTTTTTGTTTTTAATAAAACTTGTTTTAGGCATAATTTGTTTTAATTCGACAAATTTTTTCATAATGCGACAAGTTCTCTCATATAAGAGTTTATGGGAGGATTTATGAAAGCATACATCAAAGAAAGAACATTGCAGGTTGCAAAATATGTCCACAAAACACATGAAACTGTAAGGCAAACTGCCAAAGTTTTCAACTTAAGTAAAAGCACTGTGCATAATGATTTGTCGAAAAGACTGAAGAAAATAGATAAAAATTTATATAACGATGTTCAAAAGATTTTGGATTTTAATTTCAATGAGAAGCATATAAGGGGCGGACTTTCCACTCAGAAAAAATATAAAGAAATAAATAAAGAAAAATAAAATAAATAAAAAATAATTAAAAAATGCGAAAATAATTAATTTTTTCGTGTTTTTTTATTAATTATTTAATATTTTTTTAATTTTTTAATAATTTTATTAAAATTGCCAAACTGTCCTGTTTTAGGTGCGAAAAATAGTTTTTGATATTTAAAAAAATAATTTTTTATTTAATTTTTTCCTATTTTTTATTTTTTTAAAATTTATTGTCAAAATTTGACTTTGGATTATTATTTATTTTATAATATATTATATAAAAATCTGACAAGTTGCAGATAATAACATTGGAGGACACATGAAAAAGTTTGCTCTGGGAATTTTAAGTGTATTTCTAATTTTTGGTGGGATGATTTTAACTGCGTGTAAAGACGAAGTTAATCTTTCTGTTTCAACAGAAGAAGTGACAATCTACACCAACGATTCTCGTTATGACAGCGAAGCCGTTGTAAATGTTTCTGTGGAAAATTCTTCAATGGGAATTGGTGTCAATATTTTGTCGGGAGACGGCATTGTAAAAACAGAGCAAGCAAAAAGAGCAGACGGCGATTATTATGTGACAATCCAAGGCATCAAGAGTGGTGATGCAGAAATTGAAATTTACTGTCAAGAAGATTACAGCAAGAAAGAAAAGGTGTCAGTGCATGTTAACACCATTTTGACAAACATAACACAGTCAAGTCAAGGAACTTCAATTAAGTCAGACAAGTTTGCAGTTAAAGGAGTTTGGAAAGTTCTTGATGTTGAAAAATATTTTGACCTTTATCCTGAAGAAGCAAACATTCGTGACACTCGTTGGTCATTTGTTAATGGCACAACTGAAGATGACACAAAAATTTTACAGAACGGCGAAATAGTTGCCGAACTTCAAGGTGACAAACTTTTTGTCAGTGAAGATTTTCAAGGATCGATTTTGAATTTGAAGGTGACTGCAAAGAACAACGAGAATGCCACAAGCACTGTTGTCTTTGAAGTTTTGGAAAATTCTCAAATCAATTCCATGGTTGTTGGCAGTGAACAGTTTTTTCAAGACGGAGAACTTATAAACACCAACCAAACGAGATATGAACTTAAATATAACGATTTTAACCGCTCGACAACAAGCGGGTCTTTTGTTGTTAATACGGCCTATGATGTCGAACTTGACATTGTTGTGTTTGATGCTGAAAATCCTCAAGTGGCTTTAAGCAAAGAAGAATATTCAAAATATTTTATGTTTTCTGCTCCAACACCAAACGCAGGTGTAAACAGCACAACTTGCAATTTTGACATTGTTGCTCAAAATTCAAATATGCCACCTAAGACTTTCTATGTTTTCTTCAAAGTTTGTTATTCTGATTTTGATTATGAAATTTTGGTGGACAAGACAAACATTGTTTTTGATTTTTCTTACACTGTGAAAAATGTGGAAATAAAACATGACAACAACACATTGACAAACAATTATTCTGTTGACGTCTTTTCACATTACAATTCTGACTCAGGATATGGCTATCAACTTTCAGTTTTGTTGAAACCTGATGATGTAACTTTGGACAACGATATGTTCCGCATTTCTGTCGATGTAAGTCAAGTTGCAGGAGCAACATCGCCAGATGATTTCATTTTGTTTTATAATCAAAGCGGAACAAAACTTAAATTTGAAAGAACAAGTCAGGGTTCTTCCACATACACAATTTCTTTGAGAACAGGGACAGTGCTTTATGTTTTAAGCAACAGTTCAGTGAATTTGCAAGATGTTGTTGTAAATTTCATTTCTGTTGGGAATCCTGAAAATGCAAAAACTGCATTGAAATTTAATTTATATCACATTTCTGAAGAAACAAATTTGGATATGGAAATTTTAGAGCCTGAGCAACATGAAGGTTTTGACGGAACATATTACACATCTTCAAGCAATTTGATTGACTCTAAGAAAAACTTTAAAATTAAAATTAATGGACTTTCAACAGCAAATGGTTTGACATTGAAACACAGCAACAATCCAAAATTCTCTTATGGTTTCAATAATGGTTTCGAAGTGTTGGAAGAAAACGAATTAAATAATTACATAGTTGTTGGTGTGGAAATCGCACTTGAAATGCTTAACTTTAATGACTTTACTTCTTTCTGGTTTGAACACAGCACAGGAAAAACCACAGTAATAACAACTTTGGAAGCATTTGTTCCTATGACACAAGCATATGTTGAAAATTTAAGTAAGTCATCTGTCGATGTCTTTGTTTCACAAGATGCCTATCAAGATTTTGTTTTAAAAGAAGGAAAGGTTGTTTCAAGTGATAAAGGAAATTCAACTTTGACAAAAGTTGTTTTGGAAGCGGGTTCAACAATTTCACTTTCCACAGTTTTTGGAAATGCCACACTTTCTGATTTTAATGTAAGTTATAAACATTTGGCTTTTGCTGACACAGCATCTTGGGAAAATTATGAAAGCATTTTCAACAACATTTATTCAAACTTAAATGTTCTTGCAGAAAATTTTGATTTATTTAAAGACGGGCTTGGCACATTTATGTCAATCAATAACAACAATCAACTTATGCTTACAGACAACCCAACAAAACAATATATCGCAGTTTTGTTTAATGGTTTTGATGAAAATCACAATCTTGTTACATATGTTCGATTTTTTGCAGTTGAAAGTTTTTATTCAGTAACAAGTTTTACAGCAAACTATCGCAAAGTTTCATTGTTTACAACTGAAACATTAAGCATCAATGAAATTGAAAACTCTTATGCAAACATTTCTGTTTCTCTTAGAAATGACATAAAAGTTCCTACTTATGCCAGCGACCTTAGTTTGTTTACTTTTGAATCTGCTTTGTTTGGAACGGCAAATTCCACAAATGCTGATTGGACTGTAAATGGAAATGCTTTCTCAAATGGCTATTACACAATTGGTTACATAACTAGACCATCAGAAAGCAATACTCTTAATTTCAGGATTACAGCAAATTCCACAAATTTGCTTCCTTCATTTGTAGACTATTTGAAAATTTATTACACAGATAATAACAACAATCGTCGTGAAACTGAAATTCAAATTATCATTCAGAATGTTAAACGCGTGGAAAAACTTACTTGGGTGAACAAAACTGAATATGAAGAAATCTATCTTGACACAACAGCACCATTAAACTCTGCTGACAGAAGTTTTGGCTTGGATGTCAATGTTTTACCAAGTGATTCCAGAGATTTAAACTTGAAATATAAATATGTGCCAACATTTGGTTCTGAAAGTGACATTAAAGTTGCAATCAATAAAACCAGCATGCTTGGTTATAAAGTCGATGTAACACTGAACACTCAGACAGGTGACCACGGTTATTTATATCTTCTTCCAAATGACATGATTAAGATGTATAACGGAAATGAAAGAATTTTGGTTTATAAATATGCCGAAGATGAAAATGGGAATGTCTTGAATGATGTTATGCCAATGCCTTATTACATTTCTTTAAATGACTTGACTGAAGTTTATGACAATTTGATTAATGGTTGCGAAGAATATTCAAATTATTTTGTAAATAATGTCGGTGAAAAGATTTTCTATCGTGATGTAATTGTCAGAGTTTTAATGACTCTTGCTGATGGAAGCAGTGAAGAAACTGCTTTAAGAATTTACGACGAAGAAAGTTTGAAGAATATTAATACTGGAAATTATTTCTATCGCATCATGAATGACATCACTCTTCATGGTTGGAATTCTCTTGGCTCTGCAACTGATGGCGTGTTTAATGGCACTATTTTTGGTAAAAATGCAAATACAACTCTTCATTTTGCAAACAGTGCTGACGGAATCACTAAATCTCAAGCGTTTATTAATGTTCTTGGCGGAAAGGTTTATGATTTAACTTTCACAGGTGTTGTGGAAAATGCAGGTTATTTGGACGGAGCAGGATTTGTTGCCAATGTAAACAAAGGAACATTAGAAAATGTCACTGTTGATGTTTATTATGAAGACGGGAATTATAAATTCAGCACTCTCAATTCTTCTGCAATTTACACTGGTGGTTTGGTTGGTGTAAACGAAAGCACTGGTTTGATTTTAAATTCAAACAACTTTGGTATGTCAATTAATTCAACATATAATGCAACAACTTGCTATACTGGTGGTTTGGTTGGTCAAAACGCAGGCGTTGTTCGTGGAAGCGGAGTGGAATTCTATACATTTGGTGGCAATGTTACCAATAAGATTTCTGCCAACAGCATAATTGGTGGTTTGGTTGGTTGGGGTAGAGCAAACAGTTTGATTGAAAAATCTTATGCTTATGCTTATCCACTTGAAACTTACACAGCAGGGGCTTCTGTCTTGGCAAATGGCACTGCAGTCAAGGGTGCATTTATTGGAAGAAATGACAGCAATATTGTTATCCGTGAAAGTTTTGCTTTCCTTGGTGCAAATATGCGTCCAACTAATTCAGTAGACGGACAACACAATGCAAGAATTTTTGACTCTTATCTTTCTTACAAAACTGCTGATAATGCATATTCAATCATTTATAGTGATGCAACAGTTACTGCTGACAAATATTATGACATTTCAGGAGCAGTGCTTTTGTCTTTGGCTGATGTTGAAAATCAAACTGACAGATGGACAAAACTTGTCAATGAAACACTTGATTCTTCAATTTGGCAACTTACTGACCTTGACAGTGGTGTAAACTTTGGTTTCATGTATTTAAAAGAAACACAACAAAGTGCATCAGTTGATGTAAATGATTTGTTTGTTGCTGACAATATTGATCCTTACAAATCAATCTATGCTGGTGCAACAAGCGGAATATTGTTCTTCTATTCAACACAAGAAGTTGTAAATTCAAATTCTGAAAAAACAGCACTTGACAATTTAAACACACTTGCAGTTTCAGATTTGTTTAACTTGAATGAAGATGGAAACGCAAGAAAATTGACATCAAGTGAAGCAAGAAGTTTGCTTCCAATGACAACAAGCAATTTGGTTTCAGTTGGAACAAGTTCTCTCCGTTTAAAAGGCATTTCTCTTGAAAATGTCTATAAAGAAGTTACAATCAGTGTTCATTCAAGAATGAATTTTGAAAGCACTTTAAATTTCACTTTCTTGATTGTAAATGCTTTGCCACAAATCACAAAAACCATTGACGGACAAGAAGTGAAAGATAATCAAACTCTTCTAGTTCAAATGGGCAGTGAAAACATAAGAACTATAAACAACAACTTCAACTGCACTTTATATTTAAATGGCAATCCTTACACCCTTGTTTCAGACAACTATGAATTTGGTGCAACTTTGGATGGAGTTACTGTAAATGCCAATAGTGGAATTTCAAACGCATATATAACAGTGAGAAATGATGTAAATGCCATCAATTTAGTTGGTTTACAAAGCACAGAAGGTGTGGAAAATCCAACTTTAGTGTCTTGGTTGGCACTTTCTAAAATTGCTGGACAACAATATATTGATGCACTTAAAAATCACACAGCAACTGTAAATAAACTTAGTGTTTATGAAGGTGCAACAAGTTTGGAAATTTCAAAACAGAATTTGAAGATTGAGCCTGATGAAACAGAAAACTTTACTGTTGACATGGCTTCTGACAACGCTGACGATAACATTTCAATCTCTGTTGTCTATGACAACTTTGAAATTCAAGGTGTTCAAAGTGAAACAAGTGTTGCAGGACAAAATTTCTTTGAATATGAAATCGACTCTCATTTGACTTTGGAAATTTATTGGACAAAACAAGTTTTGGCAAATGGTGATTTCAGATTTAATGTTGGTGTCAATGTTAAAGAAGAAAACAGACACTTAATTGAATTTGATTATGAAAACTTGAATATAAAGGTTTCTGCTTTAAGTCAACTTAACAACAACAGTTTCCCTAAGAAAGAAATCAACCTTTCTGTTGGAACTCAACCAGTTGATGCTGTGGCTGTTCAAGTTTATGGCATTGAAATGCGTCAAATCAGAAATTCAACCCTTTACATGAGACCATCAAACAACACAATCAACACTGTTGCTCCATCTTCAGATATGTTGCTTGCAGTGACAATCAGCCCTTCTTTTGCGAAGATGACACATTTCACTTTGACTTATGATGTAACAACATCAAATGCTGGCGATGAAGGAAAAACAGGCAGTTTAAGCATTTCAAAGATGTTGTATAACGCAAATTATGGTTATTACATAGACACAACAAACACAAACATAATCACAAATGGTGTAAAAGTAAACTTAACAGAAAGTGATAAACAAGGCAATGGAGTTTATTATTTCAGAGTTTATGTTTCAAGTGCCTTTACTGCAAACAGCACAATTAAATTTAATGTTAATTATTTCTATGAAAATGAACAATTAAATGAACAGACTTTTTATAAAGAACTTCGTGTGGAATATTTGAAAGAAGCCACAGTTGAAGTTGAAGGCTCTTCACTCTACACATTGGCAAGGGGAACTATGGCAAAAGTTTCTGTTACTGTTGCTCTTGACCAAGAACTTAACAGTCTTTATTTGACTAACAATTTGAAAAACTTGTCATTGACAACTCCAACAATGGAAATCGTTGGAAACAGCAAGATTTATACTGCTTTTGTTGTTGCGGATGTAGATGCAACACTTGTTGACGGAAGTCACACAGGCGTGTTCTATGTTTGTGCAACCGTTGAAAAAATTGTCAACAACAAAGTGCAAGAAATTAAAGAAAGCAGAGCAACAATCTGTCTTGTTGATTTTGCCATTGAAAAAGAAGGAATTGGTGTTTCTGGAAATGGCGGAACAACAAGTTATGGTGGCTTGCAGTTTGATGTGTTCCATGCTTATGTTAATGCAAAAAATGTGCTTTCTTTTGACTATCCTGTTTTGCCAGAAACTTACACAAATTATGACCCTAACAATGCTGAAGAAACAGAAGCAGTTGCAGAACTCATGAAGAAAAGACAAGAGTTTGCACTTAAAAACAATTATAAAGATGAATTATCTAATTATTATATAAATTATATATATAATGCTTCAACACTTTCATATATGGAAACAAGACTTATCCAACAATTATATTTGGTGGAAAACTTTGTTGTTGGGCAAGATGTTGAAACCAATGATAAGAGAATTGTTTCGGATGTTTCAACCAAAATTTACAACGAACAACTTGGACAACCAATTCAAAGGTCAAACTATTTTGATGTTGTTGAAGAAGATGCCAATGTTGGTGGGGTTGACTTTAAAAATGTCAACATAGTTGGAAAATTGACGGGCAGTCAACTTATGAAATTGCAAACAACAATGTATATTCAAGGAAAAGAAATTGTTTGGGATTATTATTTCGTTATTTCTGTTGAAATTTGGTCTGATGAAGAAACACCAACCACAATTTATAATGCTGAAGAGTTTGTTGATTATTTAACAAATTCTGAAAAGCCAGACGATTACATTCTTATGGCTGACATCGAACTTAATGATTATCAACCAATTGACACATCTTTAATTAACAGTTTGGATGGAAATGGTTTCACAATCAATTTAAACAGTTTCAAAAGATCGGCAGAAGACTCATCTTTGACTTTGGCATTGTTTACAACTGTTCAAGAAAACACGCTTTTGAAGAATGTTCGTGTAAACATCTATCAAGGCGGTCAAATCAATGTTAATATAAGACAATATCAATCAGTTAACATTGCAGGCTTTGCGATTGAAAACTCTGGAATAATCTATAATTGTGAAGTGGTTGCTTATTATGACCCAACATCAGAATTCATGACATCCAATTCTGGCGAAACAGGTTTGTTTGTTCAATATACTGATGGAAACAACACTGACCCAATTATTCTTACTGCAGACATTTTAAATTCCTCAAATTATGCTTTAAATTCAAGCACAATTTCTGGTTTTGTGGAAACTAACAATGGTTCAATTGTCAACTCTCGTGTTGGTGGAGATGCCGTGCAAAGAATTGTTGAAATTGGTGGTCTTAACTATGTTCAATCAGAAAATCTTGGAACATTCACAATTTTAGGACAAGGTGATGTCGCTGGATTTGTAAACAGCAATGGTGGCTCAGGTTATATTTCTGCCTGCTTTGTTGATAATGTTCAAATCTATAACCGCATGAATTCAATTACTTCTAAGACTGCAGGATTTGCATTAAACAACACAAACATAATTCAAACAAGTTATGTTGAAGGTGTCAGAGTTTTGGAAACAGACACAGAAGAAAATGTCTTTTCTCATGTTATCACTGGATCTTCAATTTCTGCAAGAGGTATTGTTGGTGGCTTTATTTATGAAAATGGTGGAACAGTTGAAAATTGTTATTCCAACATTGCAATCGACAACACTGAAATGACAAACGAATATGGTGCAGGTTTTGTTTACAGAAACATTGAAAACGCCATTATAAGATTATGTTATACCGCGTGCTTAATCAATGCTGAAGACATTAATCAAATGCAATTCTCTGGTGTTTACAATGCAACATCTCAAAATTTTGGTGTTATTGAATCTTCATATTATTATGCAACTTCTTTGATATCTGAATCAAATCAAAAGAGAATCGAACCTTCTGTTTTGGCCGTGGATGACGTTGTTAACATGGATTCTTTCTATGGTTTCAGTTTTTCATCTTATGAAAACTCTTATGACGGAATTTGGAAGATTAATCTTCAAACAGGAATAACTCTTGTCAGTGCAAACGAAAAAGCACTTTCAAACAGATATGCTGTGACAACAAATGGTGTCACAAGCGTCTTTTACAGCAATCACATCACTGACCTTACAACCATGAATTACGCCAACTTGTCTTATGGAAGCAAATTGAACCCAATTATTATTCGCAGTGCAGCCGAATTTGCTAAGGCGACAGGAAAAGCGACAAGCAAAGAAATTTCTTCTTTCAAAGAATTCTACGACAACACAAGAGTGTTTGGAAATTACAGACTTGTAAGAAACATTGACCTTTCCGAACTTGAAAATGAAGAAGAAAAGACTGTTCTTACAACATCAAGTAAAACTTTCACAGGAATTTTGGATGGCAATGGTTTCACAATTTCAGGAATTGAACTCGGAAGTGAAGAAGAATTAGAAAACTATGGTTTGTTTGCAAAACTTAATGGTGCTTCCATAATGGGACTTAAATTGGAAGTTGTTGCAGTAAACAACACAAAAGCAAACATTGTCGGCACACTTGCAGGAACAGTTGTTGATTCCAGAATTTCCAGCATCAAACTTACTGTTGACGACAAATCAAACAGTTCTGTTGCAGAAGAAAAAATGATTGCAGGACAAAATGTTGTTGGTGGCCTTTTTGGAATGGTGTTTGGTGACAGTAAACTCAGCGACATCAGTGTCAGCGGAGTGGAAGTGTTCTCTTCTTACAGTGATGACCAAAAGACAATCAAATCAAATTTAGCAAATACAGGTGACAATTTAAGAAGATATGTTGACAGCAATTCAGCATTGAAGCCTTTTGTGAAATCACTTTCTTATGCTGGTGCGGTGGCTGGTTATGTTGACATTTATGACGGAACATTAGAATTTGCAAGCATCAACCTTTCTTATGGAATGAGCGATTACAATGTAATTACAATTCATGTTTCTGATGCAATAAACATCTATGCTGAAGTTACAGGTGGTTTGTTTGGGTATGTTGGAAAAACAACTTTGATTTACGATGCTGTTTTGGAACTTAACTCTCCAATGGATAATTCTAACCCATCTTACATCATTTCAAGAAACCTTTATGCTGGTGGGCTTATCGGTGAAAACTATGGTGGAATGTTTGCAGTTTCTGCTTCTTATGAAAAAACTTTGCAAGACATGATTGAAGAAAATCAAAATGGATATTATTCAGCAGTTAATTCTTCAAATCAAAGAGGGCAAGTTTCAATATTCTCTTATTCTGCTTCTGGTTTAGATGACGAAGAACTTCAAAAATCTCGTGCTAATGACCCATTATTTATTGGTGGTTTAGTTGGTTACATGGGCGGTGGTTACATTTACACTGGCTTCAACAAACTTAATGTTGTTGTAAACGACACAACAAATTTCTGTCGTCACACTTTGGCAGCAGGTGGAATTATCGGATATGTTGCAAAGAATGACAACAGTTACAGTTTAACTTTTGCAGAAAATAATCCTAAAGCAAATTTGGCATTGCATGATGTCTATGCTTCTGGAGATGTATACATTGAAAACAATGTTGAAACATTGAGTGCTGACCTTGCCAAGAAAGGAGTTGGCAGTGTTAGTGGCAGTTACAGTGCAGGAATTATTGGTGCTAAGGACAGGGAAGTAGTTTTAGGCTTTAAAAATGTCAATGCTGTAAACTATTACTCTTTCAACACAAACAATATATTGACAGGTGACAAAGTTGTTGAAGTTAAAGATAATGCCTATACAAGCGACAGGCATTTCACATTTATTGGCAATGTTTTAAGTTGGAACGGAGTAAACACCAATGGACAACTTGTTCAAGAAGAAACTTCTTCCAGCATATATTTCATCACAAATCAAAGTTATTATGCGGAAGCAGTAAGTGGTTTGAAAGCACAAGAAGGAACGATGACTGTAGGTGGTTACACTGCTTTGAATGTGAATGGTGTAACAGTAAATCTTCAACCATTTGGTTTTAATTATGTAAAAGCCAAAGTGCAAGGCGAAGATGGCACAGAAGTTGTTTTAGACAAGAGTGCAGTTGTGGCTGACATCGACCATATCGGAAAACCTAACATGAAAAGTATGTCAGTTGCTTATTCAACTTTCAATTCATTCTTCGTTAAGCGTGGATGGAATGCAAATTATTGGCAACACAAACAAGACAAACTTTTCCCAATAATTGAATTGCACCCACAAACTAACTTGTTGTTCTGGGATGCTTGGAACACCAAAGAAATCTTACAGACAATCAAAAATGGTCAATCAAACAACCTTACGATTGTGTTAAGAGGAAAAGAAAATAAAGACGAAAATGACAAGACTTATGTTGACATCAATCTTACAAAATCAAATGTCGACCTTAACGAAACAGAAAGAGTCCTTGAAGGATTTTCTGGAACATTGATTTCTTACTATGCTTACACAGGCACACATGAAGAAGGCACAGTTAAGAAACCAATTACTGGTGGTGGCGAAGTTGATTCTGATGTCGGAATTATTATGGATAGAGCAATTTTTAACAACATTGCTCCAACAGCAAAAATTCAGGGCATAACTTTCTATATGTCAGCATCAGAATCTTCAAGTGCAGACAAAAATCCAACAATTAATTATCAAATTACAAAAAATGAAACAACTGGACTTAATAATATTGTGTTTAAAGACATTAAAATTGTTTTAAATGCTCCATTAAATCTTACAGCACATTCTGGTCAAGGACTTGAAGAAGGATATGGCACAGGTGTTTTTGCAAACTATGCTGAAGCCACAACTTTTGAAGGTATTTTGTTTGACACTTCAAGGTTAAGTGGGCTTGAAAATTTAGATGGCACTCCTGTTAATGACATTACCTTGAATTCTGGTGACAGCACATCAACTGCTTACCTTGGACTTTTAGTTGGGAAGTTGGAACAACGCAACCTTTATGACACAATGATTATTTCAGGTGTTTCATTCAAGAAAATTCAAGGTTCAAATGTTTTAACAACTTCAATAGCATTCAACAATAAATCTGCAAGCACAGTTTACATGGGACTTTATGCTGGTGAAATTGCAAGACAATGGGGAACATTTACTGTTGGGTTGACTCAATTTGGAAAGATTAATCTTAATGTCAGTTCGAAACAAGATGCAAATGTTTATGTTGGTGCATATGCTGGAAAACTTACAGGCGTGGAAAATGTAAGCATGATTTCAAGTGAAGATGTTTCTGACACAAACATTGTCATTAATCAAAAGTCTTCTATAAATAATTTCTATGCAGGTTTGGGTTTTGGTTACATTGAGTCCAATGTAAACATTCAAAGCAAACTTGGAAAAATGGTTATAAGTGGTGGAATCTATCAAGATGAAACTGCTGAAACTGGTTTTGCAAACATTGGTGGTTTTGCAGGTAAAGCAGGCGGAAATGTTTCCATCAGTGGACTTTCATTAAACTTCAATGTTGGAAAATATGTTGATTCAAAGAAGGATATTACTGGAGAATTTAACGATTATTACAATTACAAATCTTCAACTGATGATAAAGCAACAACAAAATCTCACATAGATTTGTTCGAGCAAAACTTATATAAATATGAAACAAAAAATCCTTATATAATTACTGGAACAGACGATGACAATGCTGTTGGTGGTTACATAGGACTTCAAGTAGCTGGTGGAATTTTGACAATTTCTGGTCAAGCAGTTGATATTGCTGGTGTTTTGGATGTAAAGGCAAAAATCTGCAATGTTGGTGGAATGGTTGGAAAGACTTATGGAACAATAAACATCACTGCTTCTGGAACAAGCACATTAGATTTCTCTGTGACTGACTGGAATAATGAAACAAGCACAGATGCAAGAGAATCTTCTTCTCAAAGCAGTTTCAATGTGGGTGGTATGATTGGCAACATTGCAAAATCTGACGCCACATCTGATTTTAAGGTTGAAATTAAAAACAACCTTGGTTATAACATCCTTGGAAACACAATTTCAAATTCTTCTAAAATTAATTTTGGTGGTGCGGTTGGTCTTGTTGAAAGAACGGATTGGGCTAACGATAAACGACCAATCATTATCAACAAAGTTGTTTATGGTGGAGCTTTGAAGATTTATGAAAACATACAAAGCGCTGTTGTAAATGTTGGCGGAATTGTTGGTTTGTTTAATTTAGGCACAAATCCAAGTGGTTCTGTAAGAGATTCTAATTCATATAAAATTTCTGATTGCAAAACCTATGGCGATGTCTTTGTAATGTATCCAAAAGCATTTGAAGATATTGATTCAAAAACTTCTTATGACAACTCTAAACTTAACACTTACAACTTTGGAGGAATGATTGGTTCTGCAAGTTATGTTGTTGTTGAACAATGTTCTTCTTTGATGACATCTTTCAACAGCAAATATAAAGAAGCAGGAAACAATAAAAATGCGGGAAACTATAATGTTGGTGCAATTGTCGGCTCAAGCAGTGATTGTGTATACTTTAAAGAAAACAAATATTCTTCTGGCGTAAACCTTGCTTATCAAGAAAATGAAGGAAATGTTGATTCAACATATGGTGGTGACACAGCAACTTATAACGGTTTTGTTGGATTAAAAAACACAGCAGGAAACGCAAGTGCAAATATTTTGGATGATTTCAAGGGTTTGACAAGTGGAAATGGAAACAGTGGAACAAAACTTAATCCAAAAGAAATTAATAAAGATATGGGACAAGGCGGAGTTTCTAAATCTCATGGAATTTCTTGGTATAAATTTAAAGAAAATCAAACTATAAACAATTCAGTTTTTAAAGAACTTTCAAACAGTGTGGTTGTTGGAAACACAAACACAATCACTTTTGAAGAAAAGAAAGGAACAACTTATTTTGATTTAACAACTGAAATTAAGGATCAACATTTAACTGTTCAAGATAAAATTGCTAAATATGGCTCACTTATCAATGTAATGGGAAATAAAGATGCTTATGTAGACAATAATAATGTTGATTTCACTGTTGTTTCTGGGCTTTTAATGAATTTGCATATTGATGGTGCAAATTACAGCAGGGACGATAACGATTATACAAATGTTTCATTTGGTGGTGTCGTTGGTGAAATGTATGGCAACTCCATTATTTATGGTGTTGGCGTAAATGGAACTTTGTCTGTTGGCGGTGGAAAGGCAATCAATCTTGGCGGAATTGTTGGAACTTTAAGAAGTGGAATGATTCAAGAATGTTTCACAGATGTGGACATGATCTATCGCGGAAATGATGAAGGATATGCTTCTGGTGTGGCAAATGTGAATGATTACAACTCATTAATTAGAACAACATATTCTTCAGGTCAAATTGAAACTTATGTAAATGCAAACATCTATACTTTTGCTTACGCAGCAAATACAGATACTTTGTTAGATACTAATACGATTGAAAGAGATTTGATGGATGTATATTCTGTGACACAAGTTAAATGCACAGATGCTCTTTCATTGGGAGAAATTGGCACTAAAATTCATTTTATTAACAATGATAATTTTGACACTTCTGGTCAAATAATCAATAATTGTGATGGTATTGATGGATATGGAATTAATGGATATACAGGCAAATATCTATACTCTTTGAGTTATGAAACATTGTCAAAAGATAAAGCAATAAATAAAGGTAATGATTTAACGACAGGAACAACAAGTGCTGATGGAAGTTTGACAAATTGGTATTTCACACCTTACACCAACTATGGTTTTGCTTCTCATGGTTTTGGTTATCTTAAAAACACAACCACTTACATCAGAGATAAAAAAGTTAATGGAGGAAATGAAGAAGATGTAGTCAATGATGACGGAACATATTCTTATTCTGCAGTTGGCTATGACATGTTAATTGATAAGAATGGCGAAAGTGCAGCAAATTATGATGATAATTGGTATTTAGCCATTTTAAACAACAAAAAGTTTAACGACATGATTACATCGAAAATGACTTATAAATATCTTCTTAAATACGATGTTACATTAAAAGATGTAGGATATAAGTTTGATCCAGATAAAGATTTATTTGCTTTAGATGGAAACAGAAAAACTTTGACATTCAATAGTGCTGAAAACGCTTTGTTTAATGAATTTAAAGGAAACATAGAAAACTTAAGAATTATAAACGAAGCAGACAGTGTAAATAACTTTACTGGTGTTGTCAATGATGACAATACTAAAAATATTGAAAATTTTGGTATTTTAGCAATCAAAATGACTGGTGGTTTGTTGAAAAACATCACAGTAATTGGAAATATAGACAACAAAAACGCCAAAAATGTTGGTGGTGTAGTTGGTTTTGCCGAAGGCACAACAATGGAAAACATTGAATCCATTGTAAACATAACCAATTCAGCATCTGCATCAATCACAGGTGGTGTAGTGGGACGTGCAAACAACTGCACACTGTCAGTAATCTCCAACTCAGGCATTATCCAAAACACTTCAGATATAAATTATTTTGGTGAGGAAGATAATGAAAACACTTTAAATGGTTTACAAATTTATATTAATGGCGAAGCAGGTAACTCTAATGTGGATGAACAACAAGTTGGAAGTGTACGTGGAAATAATAAATTTTTAAATTCTATAACTGGTGGTCTTATTGGTTATATGAATAAAGGAAGCATTACAGAATCTTATAATGTAAATGCCGTTTTGGCAAATTACACTAAAGGAAAAACTCAAAATGCCGTTGCTGGCGGAATTGTAGGTTACATTGAAAATGGGGAAATATTAAATTCATATAACACAGGAATGATAGGAGTTGGAAATTATTCTAACAAAGGGAATAATGAAGATAAAAATGATGAAGATAGTAAAAAGAAAGTTAATAACATGGGTTACAGTGTTGCTGGCGGAATCTTTGGTTATGCAACAGACAACTTTAAGGTTGAAGGATGTTTAAATGATGCCAAGGTTGAAGCACTTGGAACTGGTTCAACAAATCAAGTTTATAAAAAATTAGCATCAGGTCAAGAAGAAATTAAAGAATATATCAATGAACCAAATGATCTTGAATATAATTTGACTACTGTTTACAATGAAGGTTTGTTGAGAAAAGTGTTTGCGTTTGGTGTGGGTTATGCACCTTTAGTTACTGATTCTAACATTAGCACAATGATAAAGAATTGTGGAACATCAACTGACAACATTCTTAATGATGGTGTAATCGGACAAAAAATCGATACTCAAACTTTGGTTTTCAAAAGAAATGATATTTTGGGAAATGAGAAGAATATTACTGAGAGTAATAAGAAATTGTCTTATGGTAAGTTTAAAGTAGATGGAAAGATATATACTAATGGTATTGATTCTTACGGATTCTCAACCAGAGTTTATATGCTTGACACAATAACCAGAGCATATGCAGCAACGACAGACCAAAATAGTGGGAGCTATATAAATGCTATTTTGCAAAGTTATTATAATGACGCTCCAGAGGTTTCAGGGCCGGGCACTCCAAAGGATTATTTAGGTTTTTATTATTATTATTATAGAAATGGGATAGGAAAAGCAGACGGGACAGGAAGGAACGATGGAGATAAGTACACGTCAAATGATATAAAGAAAAGAGTAGCAACTGTTCATAACTATGAAAATATAGGGTTATCTCTAGATGATATAGGAATGGCTTGTGAAAATACATATTATTCATCAGTGACATTTAAAAGTTATGATGAATTGCTTAAAGATTTAGATAAATTCATTTTAAATTCAAACATTACAAATGTTGGTTACGAAATGATTCAAGACAAAATAAACGAAATTGATGAAGGCAGAAAGATTGGCAAAGAAAATTTTGTTGATTTCAATGTAGCAGGACAGTCAGTTGCTGTTGTTTATAACAAAGATAATATCAATGATGTTTATTCTCCTTACAGAGTAGAAATTGAATTTACTGTAAATGTTGAAAATATGTCATCATCTTTGAGTGCTGATATGTTTGAATTTATTGACAATAGTGGCAAATTAAATAAATCTGTCGTTAAATCTATTGACATAAGCGGGGATGAATGCATAGTTACTGCAAATTTGTTCTTTTCTGAAAATGTTTCAAATGTATTAGCAAGAATTCAAGTATTTGTAAATTACGAAAAACTAGAGACTGTTCGATTATCTAAGAATATGGTTATTCATCAGAATAATGATACTTATATTTTGCTTACAAATATGATAAATGACTCTGGTGAAAGAACATTGAATATAACTCAAGATAATGTATTTGATTTGCAAGATGTAACAGAAAGAGATATAAACAAAAGAAAAAATGGCAATAGTTATAACTTTACTTTGAATGGTGAAACTTATTTAGATTTAGATGTTTTAAGATATGCGTCTAAAAATCAAACAGGAAGCCTTTTTACACCTACCTTTATAGCAAATGGTGAAGAATATGAAGGTGCATACTTACTTATTAAAGGAAATCATTCTTATTCAGGCGAAACTTTGAATATAACTCATTATATAATAAATCGTAAAGAAATGATTACTTCTAAGATTTTGATAGATTCAAATTATATTAAAGATGTAAATGGAAATGATTGCTTTGAATATGATTTAGTGGACAATTCAACCGAAACAACGAAAGACCTTACATTCAAAGAACATAATACTATGAAATTTAGTGAACTTTTCGATGTATTTGAAAATTCTGAATTCTTAACAGTAACAAATATAACTGGGGATTATGATTTAAGTTATCGTTTTAATATAATAAATTCTAATGGAGAAACAAAGATTGGGGCATCAAAAAAATGTATTATATTTATTGACGACAAACATTATATTGGACTTGAAGAAGATGAGTTTAAGGCTGAAGGGGGAAGTCTAGGTGGTGAAGGTGACAAGATAAATTATAGTATTAAATTTGATGATGGTATAATATATCTTTATTCGGTTACAGGCAAATCTGAGTTAGCAATTATTGTTGACACTGACGATATTAATACATTTATTGAAAATCATAATTTTAATTTTACTTTTACAAAATCCGAAATAACAAGTTCTACATCAGATTTCAGCAAAGATGACATGGTTGGATCTGACACATATTTCAAAATTTATCAACATGCAGTTTTAGAAAACAAAGATAATTTTAAATTTGATGCAGAAGGTCAAGCACAATTTACAGGTAACAATTTTGCAGAATTTGCAGAATCTGCAACAAACAAGAATTCAGAAACTATTGGTGGAATCACTTTCTATGAGGTTACAGAAACATTTAAGTTTACTCCAAGTTATTTCTATCTTGAATACATTAATTCAATTTTCAATCAATTGGGATATGAATATAAAGTATATGACAAAGGCGAAATAATAGACATTGGATTTGGAAAGGTTGATAAAGATTATAATAAAACTGTTGAATTAAAAAATGTTAAGCAAGGCACATTGAAAATTTATTTAACCAACACTAATCTTAGTGATAATTATGATAAAATTGATCATACTGAATCAGATTATCCTATGACAGGAGATGGAAGCAAAGAAGAATATGCATATTCTTATAAGTCAAACTTGTCTTTAAAGTCTTCTGACGATTCTCCAATTACTGAAAGAGAAGATTATTATTTTGAAACTGGTGCTGATAGATATTTCAATGACGGTGATATTGTTGGATATAACAGGACAATATATTGTCATAGCATATCCTCTGAAAGTTTTTCTTCAAATGAAGAAAAACAAGAAGTTAAAAGCACTGAAAGCGAAAATAATAAATACATTGTTTTTACATCATATTATGATGGGACATTAACAGTTGAATATTATACTTACAATTACAAGAGAGTTTATGAAGAGAAAGGTGAAGAAATCATAAAGAATGAGGTAACTTTTAATTATCATCAAAACGGCAAAAAATTCATTTATAAAGATGGAAAAATGTCTGTATATAATATTAAGGCTGAATATATAAATACTGATGAAAAACAAGAAGTTAGCATTGAGTGGATTGATAGTGTTGAAATGGAAAAACCAAATTTTGATGTGTTTAACAAGTTTAGTTTAGACGAAGATTTAACACTTGAATTAAAATATATAAGTGCAGGTATAAAAAACACCAAATATACAGATTCAGAAAAGTTGGATATTATTTTCTCTAGAACAGATTCAGAAAATAAAATAAATTTTGACGGTAAGTATTATGATAGAACTCCACCAATTGCGTCTGAATATAAAATTGAAAACTTAACTGAAAATTGTCAATATGAAGACACTTCTGTCAGAGATAATCCAGATTACAGTAATTTATCCTACAGAGAAAAAGACAGTGAAAATGAGTTTTTAATTAGTAATGATGGCGTTATTTCTGCAGAACATTATTATGAAACTGAATATGAGAAAAAATATACTGCTTCTATTGGTGCAAATACTAAAAATATTGTGCAAGAATCTTTAAGTGAAACAGGACAAATTGATAACATCATTGTTGGTGCAAATATATATTTGCAAAATGAAAATGTTGGTGCAAACACTAAAAATATTGTTGGAAATAATTATATATTTAAAATGAATTCAACAAAAAATTCCCATGTTTTTGTGTCAAACGGAAAAACAATTCAAGCAAAAGATGAGATAAAAATTTCTGATATGATTATAATCTCTAATATTTCTTTGAGAACAGTAAATGCAAATAAAACTCATTCTGTATTTTCTCAAAATGAAAACAAAGGAATTTTAGATAATGTTTCACTTTATGGTAATATGAGAAACATTTCAAATAGCGTTATAAGTACCGTCACTCCAATCTTAACTGAGTCAGGCAAAGTAAAACAAGTCAACAGTTACATGACAATTAATGCTTTAGATGCAATTCAAGCAGAACAGACAGTTAAATCAACAATTAAAGATAAAATTAAATCTGCTGAAAGTGATGTTTATAACAACCACAACATTTTAATTGCTGGTAATGGTGCAAATGGGAAAAATGGGTCAAATGGAAAATTGTATAGTTCTAATTCAAGTCAGTTAAATGGCAATGTTTCATTTACTGAAGATGTAATAAGTGATAAGCAAGTGCAAATTAATGTCATCAAAAACACAAATGGAACGAATGGTGGAAGTGTAGTTGTAGATTCCAGTTTCAAAGGTTTTGCTCGTGCTGGACATGCTGGAATTGGTGGATACGGCGGAGATGGTGGAAATGCTTTATCAATATATAATGTTAATATTAAAGGCGGGAAAGGTAAGACTGGAAGTATAAGTGGTGTAGATGGCACTGTAAATTGCAATGCTAAATATGTTATTGCAAACAGAACAATTGAAAACCCTTATTTAGAAGAAAATAATATCATTGATTACTCAAATACAATAGATAATTTTAATGGTAATAGCGGAATTGGTTCATTTGGAGTATTGAGAGATGCTGAAGGTAATGTAAGTTACACAAAGTCAAGTTTCAATAATTCAGATTCAACTACCAATTACTTAGTTCAACGACAAAAAAGTCCAGTGAAATGGGAAAATGTTCATAATTGTACTTGGGGAGGTACTAACGAAACAGGATGGCTCGAAAATTATTCAACTACAATTGGAAGTTATGCAAATGATTATTCATCAGAATTTACTTCTATGGGAGACATAATTGACCATGGATATGGAATTCGTCCAAGATTTCATGAAAATAAAAGGGCAGGATTAATGAATGAGTGTTTTGGCTATAACTATAACAACAGTTTAGGTAAAAAAATACACAATGAAAAACCAACAATCGATTATTATGTTGTAAATAAGGTTTCATTTGATGATAATGGTGTTACATGGACTAGATCTGCACATAGTTTCAGAAAAGTTTTGTGGACAAGTGGTGAGTTTATTAATCAAGCAAGTGCAGGTAAATTCGTTGGTAAAGTGATATAAAAATGATAAATTAAAGTATTAAGGAGATAAACAGATGAAAAAGGACGAGAAAAACATTCATGATGGGCATAGGGCAAGGCTTTTAGACCTTGCATGCAATGCTGGTGTTGACAATATGAGCAAATACCAAGTTATGGAGTTTTTCTTGACCTACATCTTTCCGCGTGGGGATGTTAATCCGTTGGCTCATCGTCTTTTGGACGAATATGAAAGTTTTACTCACATTATTGATGCTGATGTAAATGACCTTATGAGAATTGCTGGCATAAACGAGCGTTCAGCGAAAAAGATTTCTATGTTCAGCGAATTGTTCTATTATTATGCAACAGCGAGAATGAGCAAAAAATGCGTTGTGTCTTGCATTGCCGATTTAATTGACATTGTGGAAGACAACCTAAGATTTCGAACTTCCGAAAACATGATTTTGTTGGCACTTAGTCCTGCAAACATGGTTACTCACAAACGAAGAATCAAGTCCAACAGCAACAACGAAGTCAGTTTAAGTGTTTTGGAACTTACCAGTTTCATGGCGACTTCAAAACCTGCTTCTTTGGTGGTTGCTCACTGTCATCCTTTTGGTAAAGCATTTCCGTCTGGCACAGATGTAAATGGTTTCAACATGGTGGATGAAGTTTGTCAGACTTGTGGCGTAAATTTCATCGATTCTTTCATAATAGGGGAGGATGGTGTGTTCAGTCAGCGTAAAGACGGACTTGTCAGAAGTTATTATGACATCGACCAACTTCATAGGTCTTTAAATGAAGTGGAAGGTGCTTGACAATTGTGCATATGTGCATATTTAAAATAAAAAAGACTGATTTTTCAGTCTTTTTTTAAAACAATTTTAAAAGGAAATAACAAATCACAATCCCTAACACAGTGCCGACAAGTGCGGAAATGAAATTGGAAAGAATCATGACAAAATTCCATTTTTTGTCCTTGCTTGGCTTGGACTTTATGTTTATTGGTTTTTCGGTTTCCAAAAGTTCAAATCCATATGGCAGAACAGCCAGACAAAAAACATTGTCATCGTCATATTTAATGGAGATTATGTCTTGGCGTTCTAGATAGTTCAAAATGTGCTTAACGGCTTCGCTGTCCATGCGATAGCGTCTTGGAAGGGCAAGGATGATGTCTGACACTTCGACAATTTTATAGTTTCCATTTCCACATTCGTTTGCCAAAATCTTTAAAACAAGTTTGGATTTTAAATCAATCATAATGCTATTTTTGCGATTTTGACTTGCTTTTATACATTTTTCCATGTCCTTCAAGTTTGTTTTGTGGTGATTTTAGAATATTAACAAACTTTTTTGGAAAAAATTTATTGAAGAGTGTTATGACAAGAAAAGAGAAGATGGTTATGTCGTATCTTTGTGAAAGGTGTCAGCAAAAGCGGACATATCTTATTTCTCCGCAAGAAATTACGCAAGCATTGTCTAAGAAATATGTTTTGTCGATTGAAGAGATTGATGACATTATGGTGCAACTTTCCAATGACAACTTGATTGATTTTGTGGTTTCGGACAGTAAAAATGGCTATTTTTATTGTGTGGATTTAAAAAAGAATGGTCAGTCTTTTATTGCAGACAACAAAAAAAGTCGCCGAACTTTTGGTATGCTGATTTTAAGAAGTTTGTTTTTGGCAACTGTCAGTTTTGTTTTTGGCATTATTTTGAAAGCAATATTTAAAAGTTAAAAAAGAATAATTGCAGAGTTGTGTTTTTTAATATATTTATTTTCATTATTATAAAAATTTTTAAGCCAATAGTCTTAAATGATTTTATTTATAAAAAAATATTGTATTATTCAATTGATATCTTAAAAATTGATATCTTAAAAGGAGAAAAATATGTTTAAATATGATATTGACATTAAAAGTGTCATTCTGGACGCGTGGACACAACGAGAAATGAAGGGGAATGAATGGAGATTAAATAACAAGAGTGTGGAATTGAAAGACAAATTTTTGGAAAGTTTAAATGACCAGCAAAAAAAGATGTTCAATGAAATTCAAGAGCATGATGACAAATTGATTGTGGAGAATGAAATAAATTTAGTGGAATTTGTTTTGGCATTTATAAAATCGTTTTACAAATGAAATTTTCTTTTATTTTGCTTTGTTTTGTGATAGAATAAGTTTATGGAAGAAAAATTTAAATTGCAATCAAAATATAAGCCTGCAGGTGATCAGCCACAAGCCATTGAAAAGTTGGTGGAAGGTTTGGAAGATGGTTTGAAAGACCAAGTTTTGCTGGGAGTTACTGGTTCGGGCAAGACTTTCACAATGGCAAACATCATTGAAAAAGTCAATAAACCTACGCTTGTCATCGCTCACAACAAAACTCTTGCTGCACAGTTGTGCAATGAGTTTAGGGAATTTTTTCCAAACAACCGTGTGGAATATTTTGTTTCTTATTACGATTATTATCAGCCAGAAGCATACATTGTTTCAACTGACACATTCATTGAAAAGGTTATGAGTGTAAATGAAGACATTGACAAGTTGCGTTCTTCGGCGACATCTTCACTTTTGGAAAGAAGAGACACCATTGTGGTGGCTTCGGTTTCTTGCATATATGGTTTGGGAAGTCCTGAAGAATATCACAATTTACACATTGCGTTGCGTCAAGGGGAAGAGTTTGACCGTGACGAACTTATCAACAGATTGATTGCCATTCAATACACCCGCAATGATGTGGATTTCACAAGAACAACATTTCGTGTGAAAGGGGATGTTGTGGACATCTTTCCAGCCAACCAATCAGAAATGGCGGTTAGAGTCAGATTTTTTGGCGATGAAATTGAAAAGATTTTCGAGTTTGACCCAGTCACTGGTAATATGCTTAATGAAGTGAGTTTTGTGGCAATTTATCCTGCAACACATTATGCAGTTGGAAGCAACACTTTGCAGAATGCCATTTCACAAATTATGGCGGACAGAGAAATTGCTGTTAAGAATTTTGAAAAACAGAACAAGCCCATTGAAGCAGAGAGAATTGGTCAGCGTGTGGCGTATGATGTGGAAATGATGCAAGAAGTGGGATATTGCAATGGAATTGAAAACTATTCGCGTTATTTTGACGGCAGAAAATCAGGCGAGCCACCTTACACTCTTATTGATTATTTTCCAAATGACTTTTTGACAATCATTGATGAAAGCCACATGACCATTCCACAAATTCGTGCCATGTATAACGGCGACAAGGCAAGAAAGACTGCACTTGTTGATTTTGGTTTTCGTTTGGAAGCGGCTAAGGACAACAGACCGCTTAAGTTTGAAGAGTTTGAAAAGAAATTGAAACAGACAATTTTTGTTTCGGCTACGCCATCCAAATATGAAATGGAACACGCTGGGCAAGTGGTGGAACAGGTCATCAGACCAACTGGACTTCTTGACCCAAAAATTGAAATTCGACCAATTAAAAACCAAGTGGAAGAACTTATGCAAGAATGTCGCAAAACCATTGCACGCGGGGCAAGAAT
The DNA here is from genome assembly GCA_949878485.1 of uncultured Eubacteriales bacterium. Lineage (GTDB taxonomy): Bacteria > Bacillota > Clostridia > Christensenellales > UBA1242 > Caccovivens. Next base: position 86,002 of record CATLAM010000001.1, on the reverse strand, counting down.
TTTGGTGACAACTTTGACGAAGAAAATGGCAGAAAGTTTGACAACCTATCTTGCTGACCGTGAATTTAAAGTGAAATATTTACACTCTGAAATTGACACTATGGAAAGGGTGGAAATCATCAATGGGCTTCGCCAAGGCGAGTTTGACATTTTGGTGGGCATCAATCTTTTGCGTGAAGGGTTGGACATGCCTGAAGTGGAACTTGTTTGCATTTTGGATGCGGACAAAGAAGGTTTCCTTAGAAGTGAAGGGGCTTTGATTCAAACCATTGGGCGTGCTGCAAGAAATGCAAATGGCAGAGTGATTATGTTTGCGGACAATATTACTGATTCTATGAGAAGGGCGATTGATGAAACTGAGCGAAGAAGAAAATTGCAAGAAGATTTCAATAAAAAACACAACATTGTGCCAAAGACGATTATTAAAGAAATTAAAAACACGCTTGACATTTCAAAGAAAGTCAATGAAGACAAAATTGCTAAGAAAGATATTCCAAGAGAAATTGACCGCTTGACATCAATGATGAAAATTGCTTCTTCGCAACTTGATTTCGAGCGTGCGATTGAACTTAGAAATAAGATTGCAATTTTGAAAAAACGACTTGACAGAAAAGAAAATATATAGTTTTGTGATTGACATATGTTTTAATTTGATGTATATTTGAATTGGAATACAAAAAGATGAAAAGAAGAAAGTTTAAGGGTTTAAAAATTTTATTAAAAGATTATTACATGAAGCATTGGTTTTTCTTGTTTATGTATGTCTTTATTTTGGTTTTAAGTTCTTGTGCTTTCTTTTTTGATGCCATGTTTGTTGCCAAGATGATTGACTGCATTATGAACACAGGCGATTATGATGCTGCACTTTTAAATGCAGGGATTTGCTTGGCAATCACTTCATTTGCGGCTATTTTAACCATTGTGAACACATATTTTCAAAAGCAGTTGGAAAACCGAACAAAACTTGATATTCAACAAAACATCTTGAAAAGTGCACTTGAAATTCAGATGAAAAGTTACGATGAAATGGGAAGCGGTTTAATTGTTACAAGGCTTACATCTGACATTGATAATTTGTCTGTAAGGTTTACTGAATTTGCCAACAAGATTGTCAATATATTGCGTAAGTTTGCTTATGTGATTTACATATTCTTCTTAAATGTTTGGTTGGGTTCTTTTTTAGTTGGAGTTATTGTTTTGACTTCAATTGTATATTCTGTTCGTGTTTATTACTTGAAAAAATATAAACCTGAAGTTTTGGCTTCTGCGGAAAAAGTTAATTCCAAAATCATTGAAGTTATTCGCGGTGTGAAAGACATTAAAACTTTAAATTGCACAGATAACATTTTGGAAATCATGAAAAAAGACCAATTGAATTACAACAAAAAAGACAATTTTGAATGGTATCTTGGTTCAACTCTTTATCAGTTATCCACTATTACAAGATATGTTTGCAATTTTGTGTTTATTTTCTTGTGTGTTTTTCTTTTGCGAGAAGAAAGTTTAACTCCACTTATTTTTTATACTTGCTTTATTTACAAGGACAACATACTTGACTTTGCCACCGTTTTTGGCGATCTTAGAATTACACTTGGAACTGCCGAAGTCTGTGCAAGCAGAATTTTTTCGATTGCCAATCCAACTTTCTATGAAGTTGACCATTATGGCAATGAAACCATTGAAAATTTTTCTGGAAACATTGTTTTCAAAAAGGTCAAGTTTTCTTATGACAACAAAAAGGATGTTTTGAAAAATGCTTCTTTTGAAATTTTGCCAAGGCAGACTGTTGCTTTTGTGGGCGAAAGCGGTTGCGGAAAATCAACTATTATAAATTTGATTGCACATCTTTACACCAAAAGTGCAGGTAAGATTTTGTTTGATAATGTTCCGATTGAAAACTTAAATAAAGATTTCATCAAAAACAATATTGCAGTTGTCAATCAGTTTCCTTACATATTCAACATTACTATTCGTGACAATTTTAAAATCATTAAGCCTGACATAACTGACGAAGAAATTTTTGCTTTGTGTAAAGAAACCAGAATTTTAAATCATATTAAAAAACTTCCAAATGGTTTGGACAGCATAATTGGAGAAGGCGGGTGTCAATTTTCTGGAGGGCAAAGGCAAAAAATTTGCATAGCGAGAGCGCTTGCAAGAGATGTGAAGATTTTGATTTTTGATGAAGCAACAAGTGCCTTGGACAATGCTTCTCAAAAGGAAATAATGAAAGTTATTGAAAGCCTTAAAAACCGAATGACCATTATTTTGATTGCCCACAGACTTTCAACAATCACTTATGCCGATTGCATTTATCTTATGGAAAATGGACACATAATTGCACAAGGCAAACATGAAGAACTTATGCAAGAAAGCGAATGTTATAAACGACTTTACAACACAGACAAAACATATGCAGAAACAGCAAAATAAACGGTTTTAAGCCGTTTTTTTTGTTATTTTAATTGATTTTTAGTGTGTTTTTCGGTTTATTTTAAAATATTTTCAGTTTTTAATTATAATTTTTATTTTAAATAATCATCAAAATTTATGATAATCTTCTTTTATTTTTGCCTTGTTTGTGATATAATTCAGTTATGAAAAATTCAATTATTATTAAAGGTGCAAAAGAAAACAATTTAAAAAATGTCAGTCTTGAAATTCCAAGAGATAAGTTTGTTGTGTTTACTGGTGTCAGTGGCTCTGGCAAATCTTCTCTTGCTTTTGGAACAATCTTTGCGGAAGGGCAAAGAAGATATATTGAAAGTTTGTCCTCTTATGCACGCCAATTTTTAGGGTCGGCTCAGAAGCCTGATGTGGAAGTCATTGAAGGGCTTTCGCCTGCTATTTCCATCGACCAAAAAACAACAAACAGAAATCCGCGTTCAACGGTTGGAACGGTTACTGAAATTTATGACTATTTAAGACTTTTGTTTGCACGCGTGGGGACTCCTTATTGTCCGCATTGTCATCGTGAAGTTAAACAGCAATCCATTGACCAAATTGTGGATGCAGTTTCTGGAATTGGGGAAGATGCCAAAATAACGATTATGGCTCCTGTTGTTCGTGGGCAAAAGGGCAGACATGAAAAACTGTTTGAAAGCCTTAAGAAAAGTGGCTATGTCCGTGTTGAAGTTGACGGAAACATTTTTACTTTGGATGAAACAATTTCACTAGACAAAAACATTAAACATGAAATCAATGTTGTCATTGACAGAATGACAATCAAAAGTGACAAAATGGCAAGACTTTCTGGAAGCATTGAAACGGCTTTGAAACTTGCTGATGGTTTGGTTGTTGTGGCAACAGATGAAAAACGAGATCTTTTTTCCACAAATTATGCCTGTCCCGAATGTGGTTGGACTTTGGAAGAAATTTCTCCAAGATTATTTTCTTTCAATGCTCCGTATGGTGCTTGTCCTCATTGTCTTGGTCTTGGCTATACAATGGACATTGATGAAAACATTGTTATGAAAAATTCACACTTGTCAATCTTGGATGGTGCATTTAATTTGACTGGTTGGAGATGTGAAGACGGAACAATGGCTAAGGCATATTTTGTTTCACTTGCAGAAAAGTATGACATTGATTTAAATGTGCCAGTCAAAGATTTGGCTAAGGATAAAATCAAAATTTTGCTTTATGGTTCTGGTGATGAAAAAATTGAAGTTCAAGTTGAAAATGCCAACACCAAAAAATTTATGACTGTGACATTTGAAGGAATTGTCAATAATCTTAGACGCCGTTATAAAGAAACCACAAGTGAGTATATGAAATTTGAAATTGGTCGTTTCATGAGAGAACAACCATGTTATCTTTGCCATGGAAAGCGTTTGAATGAATCTGCTCTTTCTGTCAAGATTGACAAAAAGGATATTTTTGATTATTGTGACGAAAATGTGAAGACATTGCTTGAAGTTTTTAAAGACCTTAAACTTGACAAGGTGCAATCACAGATTGCCGAGCCAATCATGAAAGAAATTTTTTCGCGTTTGACTTATTTACAAGATGTGGGTCTTGGTTATTTGACATTAAATCGTTCGGCGGAAACTTTGTCAGGTGGGGAAGCACAAAGAATCAGACTTGCCACACAAATTGGAAGCGGACTTATGGGAGTGCTTTATATTTTGGACGAGCCATCCATTGGACTTCATCAACGTGACAATGAAAAACTTTTGGCAACGCTTAAAAAATTGAAAGATTTAGGAAACACACTTATTGTTGTCGAACATGATGAGGACACCATTCGTGCTGCGGACTATCTTGTGGATGTTGGACCTTACGCTGGAGTGCATGGCGGAGAAATTGTGGCTTGCGGAACAGTGGAAGAAGTCATGAAAAACAAAAAGTCCATTACAGCCAAGTTTTTGCGTGGGGATGAAAAAATTGACATTCCAACACAGCGTAGAAAACCTAAAAATTATCTGAAAATTATAGGTGCAAAAGAAAACAACTTGAAAAACATCAATGTCGACATTCCAACTGGAATAATGACAGTAATTACTGGAGTTTCGGGAAGTGGAAAATCCAGTCTTGTCAACGGAGTGCTTTTCCCATATCTTTCAAACATGCTTAACAACAGCAAATTGGAACTTGGTAAATTTAAAGAAATCAAGAATGTTGAATTTTTAGACAAAGTCATCAACATCGACCAAGCACCAATCGGCAGAACACCACGAAGCAATCCAGCAACTTACACGGGAATGTTTACTGCCATAAGAGAACTTTATGCCACCACACCAGACGCTAAGGCACGCGGGTTTGGAGCAGGCAGATTTTCATTCAACATTAAAGGTGGACGCTGTGAAACATGTGAAGGTGCTGGTGTAAAAGAAATTGAGATGTATTTCTTGCCAGACATAACTGTGCCATGTGAAGTTTGTCATGGAAAGCGTTATAACCGTGAAACTTTGGAAATCAAGTATAAAGGAAAGACAATCAGTGATGTTTTGGACATGACGGTTGAAGAAGCCTTGCATTTCTTCGAAAATCACAATTCCATTAAATCAAAATTGCAAGCGTTGTATGATGTTGGGCTTTCTTACATCAAACTTGGTCAGCCTGCCACAACTCTTTCAGGCGGTGAAGCACAAAGAGTTAAGTTGGCAACAGAACTTTCTCGTCGTGACACAGGAAAAACACTTTACATTTTGGATGAGCCAACCACAGGGCTTCATGTTTTTGACGTGAAAAAACTTGTCAGCATCTTAGACCGACTTATCGGAAACGGAAATTCAGTTGTGGTTATTGAACATAATTTGGATGTAATCAAATGTGCTGACTACATCATAGACATTGGGCCTGAAGGTGGTGACGATGGCGGAACGATTGTTGCAACTGGCACACCAGAAGAAATTGCCAAAGTGAAAGAAAGTTACACAGGGCAATTCTTGAAAAAAGTTTTGGAAAGTTAAAGGGTTTCAACACCCTTTTCTTTTTTTATAAACACAACAAGTCGTTGGCTTTCAATTTTGTGTAAGCACAAAGTTTGTAAAGTTTGTCAATTTTGACTTTGCAATTTCCACTCAACATCTGTTTTACACAGCGAAGTGAAATGCCACATTTTTCTGCCAACATTTTTGGTGAGATGTTTTTTTCTTTTATGTAGTTTTCAATTAAATAAGAATTTATTTTCATATTTTTTCCTTTTAAAGTGAGATGTTTTTTATTATAACAACGCACATGCGTTAAGTCAAGTATTATTTTATTTTTTATGTTAATATTCAAAATGATGCAATTGTGTCATTAAAGGTTAATATGAGTAAATTTCCAGATAGATTGAAAGAATTAAGATTGGAATTGGGTCTAACTCAACAACAACTTGCTGATGAAAGTGGTATACCAAGAACAACCATACAATATTGGGAAGCGAACTTAAGAATTCCAAACATTGAAGGTGTTATTGTTTTGGCGGATTTTTTCAAAGTTTCAATTGACTATCTTGTAGGGCGAGAAGATTAAATAAAAAAATGAACAAGTTTCCAGAGAGATTAAAAGAACTAAGAACAGAGTTAGGTTGACACAAGTCCAACTTGCAAAAGTGTGTGGTTTGCCAAGATCAACAATTGAACATTGGGAAGCAAATAAAATGACACCAAATTTAGACAGTGTTATTATTTTGGCTAATTTTTTTAAAGTATCAATAGATTATCTGGCTGGTCGGGAAGATTAATTCTCGCTTTTTTTGTTTGTCACTGTTGTTTGACAAATCCGTTGGGGCGTGTTAAAATAAGTGCATAATGAAAGTTATCAATTTGTCATCGGGTAGTGACGGAAACCTTACATATGTGGAAACAGAACATTCACGCATTTTGGTGGATGTGGGTCTTTCATGCAAGCAAACTTGTGAAAGGTTGTCGCTTTTGGGTGTTGATGGAAATGATATTGATGCTGTTGTAATCACTCATGAGCATTCCGACCACATCAGGGGAGTTGATGTTTTTTCAAGAAAGTTTGGTGTGCCTGTTTATGCACATGACGAAGTTTGGAAGACGGGACTTTGCGACAAACTGGAAAAAATTTCCGAGCGTAACAAAAAAGTTTTTTCTGATGCTTTTGCCATTAAAGACTTGTTGATTAATCCTGTGGAAGTTCCACACGATGTCAAATGTTTTGGCTTCAGTTTAACTGAAAATGACAAAAAAATCAGCATTTTAACCGATTTGGGACATACTACTGACCAGATTTTTGAAAACATTAAAGGAAGTCAGTTGGTTTATGTGGAAGCAAATTATGACCAAACACTTCTTAAAAACTGTGAAAAATATCCACTTGCAACGCGTTTAAGAATCGCAGGAAAGAATGGACATTTGTCCAATGATGCAAGTGAAGAATTGATTGAAAAACTTGTCCATACGGGGACAAAGCAAATTGTTTTGGCACACTTAAGCAAAGACACAAACTCGCCTGACTTGGCATTTAATTACATAACCGACCGCCTTGCACAACATGATTTGGTGGAAGGGGACGGCTTTAAAATTGATGTTGCCTTGACACGCCCAACAACATTTTTTAAGTTGAAATAAAAAACAGACAATTCAGTCTGTTTTTTTAATGTTTGGTTTGAATGAAGTTTATTATGTTGTCCACAGATTCGAAAATTCTGACAAAACTTTCTTGGCGTTGGCTGTAAATTCCATCTCTGCCAACAATGAAACTGTCAAAAAATTCGCATGAAAGGTTGACCATTAAACTGTCGATTCTGTGAACAGCGTTATGGTCGTCTGGCGATGGCAGTGCTGTGCCACTTGGATGGTTGTGAGCCACAGCCAAATAGGAAAGTCTTGTGGAATAGATAAACTCATAAAATTCCAAAGGGTCAATTCCGACTTCACGGACTTGTTTTAAATCATATCTGCGTTTTTGGATGAAATTATAGCCGTGGTCGAAAGCAAATAAAAACAAACTTTCAGTGTTGTGAAAACGCAAAAGTTCTTCCATAGCGTCCAAAAATTCGCCTGTGTTGTTTATGCTTAAACTTTTTGTCATTTTGGATGATGAATAAAGATACATCAACTCTCCAAACAACTTAATTTTCTTTGCACTTCGTTTGTTTAATCCGTCTACCTTAATTAAATCGTTTACACTGGCATCAATGATGTTGCCAAAGTTGCCATATCTGTCAAGCAGTCGGTGTGCAAGGGGATTGACATCTCCACGCGGAAATATGTAGGTCAAGAAAAACTCGACAGATTGAATGTTGCTGACATTTTCTATGCCTGCTTTTTCCACTAAATCTGTCAGTCTTATGCGGTGACCGTCATGTGAAACATCGTTGTTTCTTCTTATATTCTGTCGTTGCATTTAAACACCTTTGTGTTTTTCTTAATTACCAATTTTGCAATCTCTTCAATTGCCAATTTGTTTGCTTTTCTTATGTCAAAATTTTTTGGATTTTCTGTCATGTGTTTTCTTAATGTGGACATATAAGCCAATCTCAAATCAGTGTCGGTGTTGATTTTAAATATGTGATGGTTTGTTGCTGCTTTGGTTAAAAACTTTTCTGGAATGCCAACTGCTCCTTGAAGTTCTCCACCATTTTGATTGATGATTTCCACATATTCTTGCGGAACGCTGGATGCACCGTGAAGCACAAGGGGTGTGTTTGGAATCAATTTTTCAATCTCTTTCAAGATGTCAAAACGAATTTTTTGTTCGCCTTTAAATTTATATGCTCCGTGACTTGTGCCGATGGCAACAGCCAATGTGTCACAGCCAGTTTTTTCAACAAACTCTTTGGCTTTTTGTGGGTCGGTATAAATGGACTTATCAGCCTTAACTGTGTCTTCAACGCCAGCGAGCACGCCAAGTTCGGCTTCAACAACGACATCATGTTTGTGTGCATATTCCACCACTTTTTTGGTGAGTTTGATGTTTTCTTCAAAGGATAATGAACTTCCGTCAATCATAACGCTGTCAAATCCATAATTTATTGCTTTTTTGCACATTTCAAAACTTTTGCCATGGTCAAGATGCAAAAATAATGGAAGTTTATATTCTTTTTTCACAGTGTCGAACATTGCTTTAACAAAATTTGCGTCCATATAGTCGAATGCTCCTTCACTGACTGAAAGAAACGCAGGGGAATTGCTGGCTTTGCATCCTTCACAAATTCCTTTAATATATTCCATGTTAATGAAATTGTAAGCACCAAGACAATAACCATTTTTGTTGCAATCTTTAAGATAGAATTTTAATGTTTTCATAAATTTTCCTTTTAACTTAACCATTTTAGCACATTTTTAAAAATTTTCAAACATATATTTGGTTAATAAAAAGTTTTATGGAGTTTTTATGAAAAAGAAAATGTTTTTGCTTTGTTTGCTTGTTGCCGTCTGCTTCTCTTTTTTTGGTTGCAAGACTTCAACCTTGGAAGCGGTTAAAGCAAATATGTCTGAATGGACTAAAACCTATTTTTGTGGGGAAACGGAAGATTTTTATTGCACATTAAGTTCGGGTGTGAGAGAAGAAGATTATGAAACCAACGGTGTAAGCGGAGAAGTTGTGGACTTTGCCTTGCTTTGCATTAAATTTGTGTCAGCACCTAATTCTTCTTTGGTGAGAATAAACATTGAAATTGATGACGAAAAACAAGTTGTAGACATGGAGTTAAATACGCTTAATGGGACTTATATGTATGATTTTGAAAGACAACTTACAGGCGAAGAAAACATTTCAATGACATTAAATGACCAAACTGTTGAAATGGTGGCTGTGTCAAATGATTTTGCCGTAACAAGCGATAAGGCTTTGGAAATTGCCAGCAAAGAGTTTGAAACGAAAATTCTTTTAAAGAAATCTGGTATGAATTTGAATTCGGAATTTTATTTGCGTGTGCTTGACAAGAATGCCAACAATTTTGATGAAATCTTTTGGTGTTTCACTGTTTTCAATGTTGATGGCGAAAATTATTCCATTATTATTTCAGCGGAAACTGGAAATATCCTTGCTAAATCAAACTAAATTTTGCTTTTTGCTTTGTAGATTTATATTTTTGTGTTAAAATATTTTTATGAGTAAAACATATGAAGTTGACAAAAAAGAAATTGAAAAAGCAATTGTTTTTTGTCCGATTAAAGATGACAGAGATAAGGAATATCAGTTTGCAGAAATAAGCAGACTATGTTTTTCTGCGGATTTGGAAGTTGTAAAAATTTTCAGCCAAAGCGTGGACGCTTTCAATAGACGCACCGTTATGGGAAGCGGTAAGGTTGAAGAAATTAAAGAATTTTTGCGTGACAATCCATGTGATTTATTGGTTGTAGATTTTCAACTTACTGGCTCGCAAATGAAAAATCTTTCAGATGAACTTGGTGTCAAGGTGCTTGACAGAATTTTGCTTATTATAGACATTTTTGCTTTGAATGCCAAGTCAAGCGAAGGAAAGACAGAAATTAAACTTGCACAAAACAAATATCTTCTTACAAGGCTTTCTTCACTTGCGGGAAGTCAGGGGCGTTTTGGTGGAAAGGGAGCAGGAATGCGTGGACCAGGGGAAACCAAATTGGAACTTGACAGAAGAAAGATTGAAAGCGAAATTGTCACTCTTGAAAAAGAAATTGAAAAGATTAAAAACAACCGAAAACAAAACAAAATTTTGCGTGAGAAAAACGGAATTAAAAGCGTGGTTTTGGGTGGATATACCAATGCAGGAAAAAGTTCGCTGTTTAACCTTTTGACAAAAGAAAGCATTTATGCAGATGACAAACTTTTTGCCACACTTGACACAACAAGCAGGCGATTGTTTTTAGGTGACAATGAGTTTTGCATTTTGACCGACACAGTGGGATTTATAAGTAAACTTCCACATGAACTTGTGGAAAGTTTTTCGGCAACATTGGAAGAAGTGAAAAATGCAGATTTAATTTTACATGTGGTGGATGTGGCTGACAATTTCTTTAAGCGAAACATTGAAATCACAAACAAAATTTTGGATGACCTTGGTGCAACAGATAAGCGTATTGTTATTTTAAACAAATGTGATTTATTGACTAAGCCAATTGAAATTGAAAAGAATCAAATTTTGTTTTCAACCAAAAATAAAAACAATATTGACAAATTAAAAATGTTGATTAAAGAATATTTAAATTAAAAAAACTGCCTAAAATGGCAGTTTTTTTGTGTTTTTTAATAATTTTTTTAAATTTTATTTGAATTTATAAAATTTTTGTTATGCGTTTTCATTAAGTTTTTTAAGCAAAAATTCAACATCTACACCATGAACCATGCTGGCTTCTTCAATAGTTTCCATTTGACTTACAGGGCAAGAAAGGCAATGCATTCCAAAACCAAGGAACACTTCACCAAGTTTTTCGTTTACTTTTAAAACTTCGCCAATAGTCATATCTTTTGTGATTGTTGTTTTCTTTTTCATAATTTCTCCTTTCAGATTTTCTTTGTCATTTTAACACATCTTTTCAAGTTTGTCAAAAGGTTGACAGAATTTGAAAAATAAACTTTAATTTTAGTTTGCAAAAAATGTAGAAAAATGTCGCAAATAAACGAAAGAGTGATTTTGAAAATATTTTGAATTTTTGAAGCATAGAGAAATGTTAAGGGGATGATTGCCGTGGAAAATATTTCTAAAATAGTTTTGACTAATGCTGGAAAGCAGATAGGTTATGTTTTAAATGTTGTTGTGGATTTGGAAAGCAAAAAGAAAACTGGTTATTATGTGGTGGATGAAGAAAGCGAAAGTGAAATGTTTTTAAGTCTTGATGATTGTCTTGCTTATGGTGATGACTTTATTTTGGTGGACGAAGAAACAAAATTTGATTTTGTGTTAAATGAAAATCCGCAACTTCTTGGAAAGCGTGTTGTTTCCACAGACTGTCTTTATTTGGGAGTGATTAAAAATCTTTATTTTAAAAACAAAACATTGAAAAAAATTGCGACTGAAAAGTGTGAAATTTTAAGTAAACATCTTTTGAATGTTGGGCAAGATTTTGTTTTGGTTTCTTTTAAAAAACAAAAAACAAAAAAGAAAGAATTAAGTTTTCCAAGATTTGATTCAGATTTATCTGTGCAAATTCAAAATGAAGTTACTTTGCCAGAGAAAGTGAATCTTTCCACAAAATATTACATTGGAAAAACAAGTGATATGGATATTTTCGGTTATAACAATGAAAGAATTATTGCAAAAGGGGAAGTTATTTCAAAAGAAGTTGTGGAAAAAGCAAAGGTGCATAACAAATTAAATCAATTATTTTTTGCATTAAATCGAAAAAATTAACAAAAATTTATTTAAAATAAAAAAATAAATAAAAAAATTAATTTTTATTATTTCAAAATATTTATTCTTCGCTTAATTATGGATGTATAGCAATTTTGTTGTTAAATATTAATAAATATTTATTTTTAATTTTTCCTTTAATTTATTTGTATTTTTAAGAGTATTTGTAGTATCATAATTTCAAGAGGAAATTTATGGTTAGAATTATTCCTAGAAAAACAAAAGTTAAATCAGAATTTGTCAGAGGTGTCACAGGATTAGATTTGGTTCTGGGCATCATTTTTATTGCAGTCGCAATTGTGCTTTTCATTGCCAACTTTGCTTACAGTGCATGGGTTGGCGTTGCTTGGTGTATTGTGGCTGTTTCAATGTTTATGAAACCTGCTGACAACGAACGCTTTTACACCACGATTGTTTTCTTGATGAGATATTCTGTTCAGAAAAAGAAATTTACAAAAGCCGGTAAAGAAGGAAACAAGAAAGATAAAAGCAACATAAAAGAAATCATCGCTTATGAAGGAATATATCAAGACCGTTTCATCAACTTTGGACCTTACTATGCACAGGTTATTGAAATTCAACCAATGTTCTTTACTCTTTTGACTGAATATTATCAAGACAATGTTATTGAATCTTTTGCAAATGCGCTTCGTCGTTTAAACATGGATCAAACTTGTTCGATTGTTAAAATCAGCAAGCCAATGATTTTGGATAATTACATACACAACGAAAACAAAAAATATGATGTCCTTTATGACATGCAATATGACGGTCAAATTTCTCAAGAAGAAATTGATGCTCGTGCGCCAATCTTTGAAGAAAGAGTTTCGCTTTATGAATTTATGAATCGTCAATCCAAAATTTTTAAAGACCATTTCTATTTGGTTGTTTATGACAAAGATATGGAAATTTTGGAAAACACCACTTCTGGTATGATAAGTTCTATGGCAAATTCTTTGAATCCAATTCATTCCAGAAGATTGGAAGGTACAGACCTTGTCGTTTTCTTGAAAGCAAATTTCAGCAAGGAACTTGATGAAAGAGAATTGGAAGTCACTCCAATTACTGAATATGTAAATTGGGCAAACCCAGACAAAATCAAATTTAACATCGCGCGTTATTTTGTTGACGACCAATGTTATCGTTGTTACAGCATTGCAGACTATCCTTTGCAAGTTGGGAATGCTTGGGGGGCTCAGTTCTTCCTTTTGGACAGAACAAAAATTGTCATGAAATTCAATCCAATTCCAAAAATTGAATCTGAAAGACAAATCGACCGTGCGATTATGGAAATGGAAGCAAAACTTTTTAAAGCAGGGAAAAGTTCTACTCAAATTGAATTGCAAACTCACGTGGACACTTTAAGGGGATTGCTTCAAAACTTGAAAAACAACAACCAGTCACTTTTCAATGTCAACACTTTTGTTGTTTGTGAAGATGCAGCAAAGAAAGATGTCAGAGCGATGCTTAAACAACAAGGCTTCAAATATTCCGAACTTTTCTCTCGTCAAATTGATGGTTTCATTTCTTCCAACATTTCAAGACGAGATGCAATTAAAGGCACACTTAGGGGAATTCCAACATCCACTTTGGCAGCAACTTTCCCATTCATTTCAAATGCTTTGCAAGACCCAAATGGAATCTACATTGGCGATAATGAATATCCTGTGTTTGTCGATTTCTTTAAGCGTGACAACGAAAGAGTTAACTCCAACATGATGGTCATCGGAAAATCTGGTTCTGGTAAGAGTTATGCCACAAAGACACTTTTGACAAACCTTGCTGCCGACAACTGTAAGATTTTCATTCTTGACCCTGAAAACGAATATAAAGACTTGGTTAACAGTCTTGGCGGAAAGTTTATTGATGTTGGTTCTTCTGTATATGGAATTATCAATCCATTCCACGTTATTTCATCTTTGGAAGCATCTGAAGATGAAGGTGGGGATGAAGAAGAACAAGAATTTGATGATTTTGGTCGCCCTGTTGAAAAGAAAAAAATCAAGATTGAAAAACATGATGACTCATTTTCTCAACACTTGCAATTCTTGGAACAATTCTTCAGAGTTATTTTGGAAGGAATTAACTCGGATGCTTTTGAAGTTTTGAACTCGCTTTTAACTGATGTTTACAAAGAAAAAGGAATTGACTATCGCACAAACTTGGCAAGACTTAAACCACAAGATTATCCAATCTTTGATGATTTGTATGCTTTAATTTTAAGAAGAATTAAAGAAGCCAAGGATGAGTTTTCACTTAGAAACCTTATGACAGTGGAAACCTACATCAAGAAGTTTGCTGCTGGTGGAAGAAACTCCGCTTTGTGGAACGGACCAACTTCCATTGAAACCAACGAAAACTTTGTTACTTTCAACTTTCAATCATTGGTTGCAGGAAACAACGCACAACTTACAAACGCTCAAATGCTTTTGGTTTTCAGATATTTGAACAACGAAATCATTAACAACAAAGATTTCAACAAGAAATATCACAAAAACAGAAAGATTATTGTTGCAGTCGATGAAGCGCACATCTTCATCAATCCAAAATATCCAATCGCTTTGGACTTCATGGCTCAGATGGCTAAGCGTATCAGAAAGTATGGTGGTATGCAAATTGTCATCACACAAAACATTTCCGACTTTATTGGCTCGGAAGAAATCAGAAGACAATCTACTGCAATCATTAATGCTTGTCAATATTCACTTATTTTCTCGTTGTCACCAAGTGACTTGAATGACTTGGTTCAACTTTATGAAAAGTCGGGCGGTATCAATGAAGAAGAACAAAACTCCATCGTTACTGCAGGGCGTGGTCAAGCCTTCTTGATTACCAGCCCTACTGCAAGAACAACTGTGCAAATCATCGCACAAGATTATGTAAAACAGTTGTTTGAAGGCAAATAGTTTAAAATTTAAGGAAACTTATGGCAAAGTCCTTGAAAAAAGTCTTAATATCTGTCATTGGGGCAATTTCACTCTTGCTCATGGGTTTCTTATTCGTTGGATGCAATGAAGATTACAGCGACATTACCATTTCCAGTGACAAGGCTTATGTCGAAATCTATGCTAATGGTGATTCGGAATCGATTGTGTTTACATTGGACAACTATCGTGATGGTTACAACAACACAATTATGCTGAGTTTTAATGGTCCAGCAAATTTTGAATATACACAAAATCGCATAAGCGACAATCAAATAAGAGTTGATGTAACAGGTAAGTTTGGTGGTTCAAGCAAACTTGTTGCCACAACTTTTGAGTCGGCAAAAAAATGCGAAGTGGAAATTTTTGTTAAAAAGTATTCTCAAACGATGTCTGAAAATAAGGACACCGTTTTGTATCTTTCTAACACTACTGATTTTGTTCCAACTGTTGACAATTTTGTTTTTGATTCTGACACAACAGAAAAAGCGGTTACATATTTCTATTTGGATGCCGAACGCGAGATTGACAGTGATTACACCTTGAAAAAAGAAAATGCAGATTTTGTCAACAACAAAGTCAGACTCACCAATCAAGCCTTTGGCGTTGATGCAGAAATTACAGAGTTTGATAAAGTTGTTTTGAAAAAGACGGATGATGGAAATGTTCCTTATCTTTATTTGAATGGCCAAGAATTAATAAGCATTGCTTTAAACAATAAATTCTTCATTCTTTGTGTCTATGATTATTCAATTGGGGATGAATATTTGGATGTTGCTCCTAATTTCTTGTATACCATAAGTTCTGTAAATGTTTTGCCAAGCATCGATGTTAAACTTTCAGGTGGTTATGAAATTAATAAAAATGTTGAGTTTTCGAATATTGAAGACAACATTGTCATTGTTCCAAACAATGCCTATAAAGGCAATTACATTATAAAGGCTGAAGTTTACGGCACTGATGTTAAAATGGAATATGAAAATTCTGATTGCATCTCATTCATTGACTATGAATATCAAAATGACACAACCTCTGATGCATCAATTGTAAAATATTATAAAGTATCCAGAGAAGTTATGACTCAAGTGAAGGGGAATGCGTCTTTACATATATATTATGACCTTGCAAAAGAAATTGAAGGCGACGACAGTGTCAACTATAGAAAAAATTTTGACATTGAAGTTAAAATTGCCCCTAAAGAATTGTTGGTGAACGGCACTACTACACCAGAAAAATATGTGCTTTACAACTATTATGATGAAACAACTGTTTCAAGTTCTGATTATGGTTGGAAAGAATTAAATTTGTCTGTAAGTTCTGGAATAAGTACTTCTCCAAACTTTGATTATTTCTATTTTGAATTCGGCAACGAAATTAAAATTGAAAACAGTTTAGGTGAAAGCATCAGATCTGGTGCAAAACTTTATGACATCAATGAAACATTTTTTGTAAGAGGAACAACAAGAAGCAACTTCACTGGCGAGTCCAACATTCAAATCTATCTTGTTAGTGATGTTTTGGAAAGTAATGACGACAGAATTTCCATAACAGTAAATTGCGACATTCGTGCTGGTGCAAATGAAATTCTTGGTGGAAGCAATACTGAAATTTTGTATATTGATTATTATGGCGAGAAAAATATAACTTTTGGAAAACTTTATGCTGACCATGAATTTGAATCAATTTCTGTGGTCTATGAAAGCGGATCTGGCAATGTTGTTGATTTTAAAACTGGAAGTTTCATAGAAGTTGGAACAGATTATTATCTTGACATTAAAGTTTCTCCAAAAGCAGTTGGACAAGGAAGATATACCATTTATCTTGACAATGGTGTTTACACACAAGTTATTTTTGAAGTTGTGAAAACTTTAAATGAACAAACAACACAGATGCAACTTGCAGGCACAGGAAATGATGCTGTTAAATATCACAATTTCTATGCCGATGAAAATTCCAAATTTGAAAACAATTTGGATTTGGAAATCTTGAATGCTTCTGATTCCAATTCAGTAACTTTTGGAAGCAGGGCGGTTGTCAACATTATTTCAAATGCTCAATCAATTTCTCAACCAGAATATGACCAAAATTGCTTAAATGTTGTAAATTCTGGAAACTCTCAAATCAACATTATTACAACAGCAAATGGGGATGAAAATGTCTTGGTTACTTTGGTGGGTTACAGCGTTGATAAAGAAACATTTACTCGTCATGACGACAAAACTTTGACATTAAAAATTAATGTAAGTTCTTATTCGTTAATTAATGATTTTGCTTTGACAAACAGCCGTGGAGATGCACGAAACAACACAATTTATTATGGCGAAGGAAACATCCAAGCCTCTGATATGCAAGCAGAATTTGAAATTGTGGCAAACAATCAAAATTCCAAAAATTTCTATCATTATTTCTTTATTGAAGAAGAACTTGCAAAGATGTTTGATGATGCAACCAAGGTTGTGGGTCAAGATTATTATTCTTACACTGCAAAATCTAATCAATATGAATTGAGAATGTCAAAAGAAGCGTTTTCAAACAAAGGAAACAGGTTTATTGATTTCTATGCCAGCATTAAAAATAATCGTGGTTATGCCATTACAACAGACACATTAACAACTGTCACAATAACTAAGTTTGATGGCGAAAATCGCACCAACAAGAAAATTGTTTTGACACTTCCAAGTGGAATTATGTTCTTTGCAGAAAACATGAGTTTTACTGTTCAAAACGGAAGTGTAACAACAAATTATACTGTTCAATTTACAAATGAATTCCAAGTTGGAACAGGGAATTATGGTGTCTTTAATTTGGAAAACATGACTTATGTAAATAAGGATATTGCTTCTTATGATTTGGTTTTGGAAGCAAATTTAAGACAAAGAGATTCTTCCAAACAATACACAGTTTCCATCAATGCAACAAAATATCAATCAGTTGAAAACATCTATATGATGGAAAGTATTACAAACATTGATTTTACAAGCAAAAAAGGCGAACTTTCAAGAACTTTCAGCGTGATTACTTATCCAAGCATTGCCACAAACAACAGCATTACTGTAAATGTTAAAAACACTTCTGGTTATGATTTCTTGGAAGTAATTTATAAAGACCAAAATGGAAACTTTATTAAAGATGGAAGCGGAAATTTTGTTGTCACAATTTCATGTGAAAAATTCTATCGTGAATGTCAAGAAAACGGCATTGACATAAGCACCATTGATGCACAACTTAAGGCAACAGTTTACATTTTCCCACTTGATTGGGGCGAAATTTACACAGATCCAAGTGTTTTTGACAATTCTCCTATTGCCATTGATGTGAGATACAGAAATGGGTCAAGAGCAAACCCATATTTAATTGAAAATGCCACAGATCTTATGGACATAAATTCCAATGAAGAAACCTTGAAAAGTCACTATGAAATCAAGGCAAACATTGATATGTCATCTGTTGATTTTGACAATTTCCTTCCAATCGGAATTTTGCAAAAAGGCGAAGACTATGAATTGGTTGGTTTCAGTGGAACGATTGTTGGAACTACATCTCAAGCAAAGATTTCCAATGTAAATCTTTCAAGCGGAATTGTTTTAAGTGAAAATGTTGGCTCTGGTGTAGTTCAGTCTTATTATTCTGGACTTTTTGCCAGACTTAATGCTTACTCAAATCAAGATCAACTTGTTGCAACAATTGAAAATTTGACGGTTTCTGGAAGCGTCAACTTTGATTTAACTTTACCAAATCTTGGCGAAAGCACAGCAGTCATACCAAATTGTTACATTGGACTTTTAAGTGGCGAGAACATGGCATTGCTGAAAAATGTCAAAACAGAAATCAATAAGTCTGCTCTGAATGTTGTAAATCCATCAAATTCTTCTTATAATGTCTATATCGGTGGTGTTGTTGGTGCAAACTATGGAACAATTTTGCAAGACTTTACTCAATATGAAACTAAAGAACATCCAGAAGATTTTGAACATGATTTTGCGGGTCAAAGCGTAAAAAATATGACATATTTTAATGATTTCTTAACCATTAATTCATCAGATTTAATCTTTGCTGGTGGTGTTGCAGGTGCTTCAAGTGGTTTGATTGAAAGACAGACAAGTGAAAAACTTAAATATTATGGCTATTCTGCTTATTCCGCTTATACTTTAATTAAAGTTGAAAGTGCTTATAAAGCATTTGTTGGCGGAATTGCTGGCGTGGTTTCAAACTATGCTGAAAGTGATTCTTACATTACAAACAGATTTACATTGACAGAAAAAATTGCGCTTAAAAACTTGTTGGCAGGCGGGGAAATAGACACAACTAAGATTGACACTGCTTCTGTTGATAATGTTGGCGGAATTGTAGGTTACATCGACAGTGTGAAAGTTAAACCTATCGAAATTTTGAAGAATGAAACGCGTGTTTTCTTGCGCGCATGTGCAAATGTTGGTGCAATTGCTGGTTATGATGTTTACAACTCATCATATGGCGAAGAAGTTTACACAATTTTTGAAGATTCTTCTGAAAACTCTTTCAACACTATATCTGCCATTGATGACGGAAGAGTTTGCTTCTATGGATCTATGATTATTAAAACCAGAATTGAAAGCAACTTATTTGCAAATGTGACAAATTCGTTCTTTGCAATTGGTGGTTTCAATGGTTTGGATTATTCTGGCTATCATTTCGAAGCATATTCTTATCTTTCAAGAGGAACTCCACTTTCTGGACCTATTGTTGCGGTTTCTTCTCAGTCTAAAACAACTTATTATGGCGATTACATTATTGTATACAATGAAGACAATGACATTAAGTTGCAACAACAATACACATTCAAGAAAGGTAATGTTGTTATGGATTATGACAAAGACAACAATCCTTTCATGATGTCGTCTGACGAAACAACTGATGTAGATGTGTTCTTTATGTATTATTTTGCTGTTTCTGGTCGACTTGGAAGTGAAAATGCTTCTGTTCAAGATGAAATCAATGACCTTAACACAATCAGTGTTGGAAGTGAATTCTATCCATTTGCTTTCTCTGCTTCCAGCAATGACATTAAAATTACTTCTTCAAACACAGATGTTTTGACCGTTGATTCTAATGGAAATTTAACAGTTTTAAATTCTGGCAGAGTGGCTGTGCTTAACTTGTCCAGCATTTTGAATGTCAATGTGACAAAAACGATTTATGTTTATGTAGTCAATTTCTTCAACAAAGAAGAAACATCAATGTTCTATACGGGTGCAAGTTTAAATTCAAACCCTATTTCAAGTGGAAGCAATGTAAACATCTATGGATATAATGACACATCAATCAATCTTGTGCCATCTTATGAATTGCAAAACGGAAAAGATTTCAATGGAACTAAGTTCTCAATTTCAAAAAATGGTGTTTTGTCTTATAAGAATGTAAGTTATCAGATGCAAAAGAATGCTAATGTAACTGTTAAAGACCTTACTGATCATACAAGCGAAGATTTCTTCTCTTTAATCAACATTGATTCTCAAACAATTATTTTCATGAGAAAAGACGGAGAAGTTGTCAACGGTGAAATTGACAATTACAAAATTGTGCCAGTTTTGGCGACTCCAATCACTGATGAAAATGGAAACAAATTTATTTTCTATTATGTTTTGGAAAATGCATCAATCAATTTAAAATTGACCTATCGTGACAGAGCAACAAAAATCACTTCTCAAAAGATGGGTGGATATGTTGTCAAGACAAATGAAGAGTTCTCTGACACAGTTACAGTGACTTCTTCAAATGATGAAGATTTGCTGTTCTATCGCATCACCAACAAGTTTGGTCAAGTGATTCAAAGCAGATTTCCATCAAAAGTTGACCTAAATTCCATTATTTCTGACACAGAATATGGCAATTTAAGTGAACAGATGAAACCAAATTATCAAAGTTGGTCATCTTACATTAACAGCATTCTTGACAATAAAGACACTCTCTTTAACTTGAAATTCACAAGAGAAGGCAACAAATTTAATTTCACAGGAATGGTTAATGCCAACAGTGATTTGTTTAAAGACAGATTTAAAGAAGACATTTTTGGCGATTATGTTATTGAATTTTTTGCCAGCGAATTGAATGCGGAAGGTGCTCCAACACTTTCTTATGTTGTGACCTTGGAAGAATCAGAACTCAGTTCGTTTGAAATTAGAAACTTCTCAAACAAAAATAACATTACTGAATCTGACCAAGTTGTTGTTCCGTCTAAGGAAGGTTTGTTGGAAATTGACCTTGATCCTATTGAAGCGGTGTTTGACAGATTTACAATTTCAAACGATGCAAAAAACAACAATGCAGGTGCGGGAATTGCGTCTTTCCAATTTGCATACAGAAAATATAGTGCTTCTTCCAGTGTGGATTATGTCAAAGTGCCAAACTTCGGAACATATGTAGATGGAATTTACACATTCACATATGAAGATATGATCAAAAAACTTGAAGAAATCAATGGAGCAGACGAAGATTTCTATGTTGGAAAGATTTTCTTAATCTATACTTTGCCATCAATTAATGTTGAGGACGGAGTTTCTGTAAGATTTAATGTTTCCATCAAAAAGCTTAGTGGCGAAAATGTTGTCAGACATATAGATTTAACAACAAAACTTGAAAGTTATGCAAAACTTGTCTTTGACTCTAAACAAGAACAAAATGGACATTATTATCTTGCAAGGGGACTTTCTTATAAGTTGCATCTTGAAAGTTATGGTTTTGATTTCGCCACAGATTCTTTGGAAATTTCAACCAATGCAAATAATGTTGTTTCTTTTGACAAAGATACATTCACATTAAATGTAACTGATGATATTATTATTTATCCAAATGATAAAGCAGGTTTCTATGTTGAAGTTACAACAATCGCAAAGAAAGTTGTGGATAACGTCAACATCATCACAAACCATGTTTTGAAAATTTATGTAATGGAATATGTGCTTAACTATATGTTTGTCGATGGAGTCAATGAAGATATTGTCTATGGAATGGAAGATGGCTCAATCAACATTGCTATTGGAAATCCATTTGAATTAAAGTCAAACATAAGCGAATTTATTGAATTTGACAGTTCTATTGCTGGAGTTAGTCAGCAAGTTTCAAGATTTGTGAATGACTTGACAAAAGAAATGTCTTGGACTTTATTTGATGTAAATGACTATCCAATGGGAACACAACTGGAGAATGACAAAAAAATCTCTAATGATTATTATGTAATTAATTCGTTTACTTTCACTGCACTTAAAGAATATCGAAGCAACGAAAATGTCTATTATTTTGAATGTCAAGGATTCTATGACATAAATGGTGGAATTTACACTGCTTCTGTAAATGGTTTAGACAGAATTAAAACTCGCTTTGTGTTTAACATTCGTCAACAAAGCACAAGAAACAGCCCTATTCCAATCAGGACATATGAAGATTTCATGGCTATGGAAGATGGCGGCTGGTATATTTTGCTTTCTGACATAGATTTGCATGACAGTGTTTATGCTCAAGCAAATGAAGGAGAAAGCCAGTTTATGCCAATTTCTGCATCCATTGCTGGACTTGACGGAAATGGATACAATATCAATTTCTCTGGAGAATATACTTTTGAAGATTCTGAAATTGGATTGTTTACTGAAATTGTTGATGAAGCAATTTTAAGTAATATTAACATAAGAATTTCATCTGACACAACTTTCAACATTAATGCACAATCATTCAACATTGGGCTTCTTGCTTCGACAAACAACGGAATTGTGACAAACTGTCAAGCAGAATCTTTGAATGGTGCAAGTTTGATTGTCAATAATTTTACTGATGCTTCATCAAATTACATAGGCGGACTTGTAGGAACAAACAATGCATATATAACTCACTCTCGTTCTAAGGTTAACATCAGAGGTAATGCAAATATCGCAGGTTTGGTTGGCACAAACGGCTCGTCTGGTGTAATTACAAGCAGTTATTATTATGGCTCAAGCATTTTAAACTCCACTGCTGTAAGAAACACTGCTGGGTTTGTTGTTGTAAACAACGGAAAAATTTATACATCTTATGTAAGTGGTGTGGCTGATAAGAATTCTGTGTTCTATGAAGGCACTGAAAACAGAATTTCATCTGGTTATCAAATTTCAGGTTTTGCTTACTCCAACACAGGCGACATTAAGGATTGTTATTCCAACATCAACTTGGAACACCGTGGTTTCTTTGCTTCTGGGTTTGTTTATGAAAATGTTGGAAATATTGAAAGATGTTTCTCAACCAGTGTTTTGGCAAGTAATCAAGCATCATCATTTGGTTTTGCAAGGTCAAATAAATTGGAAAGTGGGTCTACAGGAAATGGAAACGCTACAAATGGCGTGATTAAAGATTGTTATTATCTTTCGGATGCTGACTATGAAACACCAATTAATGTCAGCATAGAAAGAATTCCACAAGATCAGTTTACAGACATTAAAGAACTTCAAATTAAAGATTTTGGAAATATTTCTGAATATTTTGACGATTTTGTTGTGGCTGAAGGCAGAGATGTAAACTCGGTTTGGTTCTTTAATAAAAATGTAAGTGACACTTCCAATTTCAATGAAAGCGAGTTTAACACTGGCAGAATAGAACTTGTTGCTCCAAACATTGTTGCGCGCTCTCAAAGAGATCTGATTGGAGTGAGTGAAGTGGTTGGTGAAGAAGGGTCAGTTTCAGTTGTTTACAGTTATGCTTACACTGGAAACAGTTATGGCTCAGTTTACAACCCAATTCTTCTCAATAATGCTGAAAACTTTGAAAATTTGATTGTTTCTGAAAACAGCCAAATTACTGGTTTAAATGAAAAACATTACAGATTAATTTCTGACATTGATTATGCGGAATATTCTGATGTCAGCAGGCTTAACAAAACCAGATTTATGGGTTATATGGAAGGTAACTTTATGTCAATTAAGGGCATTACATTAACTTCTGGTGAATCTTTGATTTATGGTGGGATGTTTGCTGAAATTGGCGGCGCAAGTAACAATTCTGTTGGCACTGTTATGAATTTAACTATTTTGCCTAAAGTTGTTTCTTTCTCTAACACAAGAGTTGTGGGAACATTAGCAGGCAAAGTTGACAGCGGAACACTTGTCAACATCAACATATTAACAGATTCCAGTTTTGTTGACAGCGATTTAAGCACAAATAAAAACATAAGTGTGTCTGGGCTTAACATTGTTGGTGGTGTTGCCGGGCTTGCACTTGGAAATTATAAATTCCAAAATGTTTATTCAAGTGTGGACGCTGTTGCAAGAAACCAAAGCATTATTTTAAATGATTTCAACAGCAGTTCTACAGATTATTCATCTTATTCATTTGCAGGTTCTGTTTTTGGCGTTTTAAGTGGAAACGGAAAGACAATCAACACAGTTAAAGATACAGTGGTTTCTGTTTTGGGTGCAAAAGCAGGATTAATGTTTGGACTTATTGACAGAAGTGCGACGGTTGATAAAGTTACACTTAAAATGTATAATGAAAATGTTGTAAATGCCTACAACTATGGCGGACTTATTTGTGGAGAAAGTAAAGGAAATGCGTCAAATGTGGAAATCATAGGCACAGGAGAATATTTCAAAAACTTCTCAAATGTTCCTTATACTGCAAATGCTATTGGTGGTTTTGCTGGTCTTGTAAGTGGTGGAACTTTAGACTACATTAAAACTACACAGTCAATTTCTGTAAGCACAATAAGTGCAAGCAAAGGATTTGAGTCTTTGGGTGGAATTGCTGGTTTGGTCAATGCTTCTGCTGTTTTAAATAACATTTATGTAAAAGCAGACTTAATTGGTTATCATTATGTAGGTGGTGTTGCAGGAACAGTGAAGGCAACAACAAATGCGACTCTTACTTTGGAAAATGTTGATGTTTTGGCAAACTTGCAAGTTGGCGGACTTTACGAACAAGAATGTGAAGTTGGGGTTGGTGGTCTGGCTGGCTCGGTAAGCAGAAATGTAAACATCTTCATGTCTACAAGTGATGAGCAGTTGCGTAATAAATTTGAAGTTACATCAACTGGCACTGATATTGTTCCAAATTATGGAATTTATGTAGGAGTTTACACAAACACTGTAAAAGTTTATATGGGGGCAATTATTGGATTTGATAATGGAGCATCATTTACATTTGAAAAAGTTGATTCATCCATTGTTGGAACGGTCAATGCGGTTGACAAAGGTATTGCAAGTTCTGACATAAACATAACTTTAAAATCTACGGATGAAACTTTAAACGACAGTTATGGAGAATTGGAAGTTCCAAAATCAAATTATATAACAGAATCAGTTTCTCCTGCTGACAATTCAGTGTGCTTCTGTGACATATCTTTCACAAGACCTGAACAAGGCGGAAGTAATTACATTCTTTTTGCCGATTTCTTTGGAACAACTACTGGCACGGCCTTGAAATTTGATCATTCATTTTAAATTAAATCATCGCTTTTTCTTAAAGCGGTGATTTTTTTTGAAAATTGTTGAAAATTGTTTGTATGTTTGAATGAAAATATGTTAATATTTAGATGTGTGGAAGAAATTTATATTTATTTTGATTACCACAGATAAAATCCGCATTGATTTTCTTTAATTTTTCAAAAAAAATACAAAAATTTAAAATTTGTTATTAAAAAGCGTTGACTTTTTAATGTCGTTTTGTTATAATCGTTTAGTTAATGCGTGATGTTCAAGAATATTTACCAAAAATAACTTAAAATTATGGGGTTTTGGGGCTTTTTTGTCTCCAAGGTCTTTTTTTTGCTATTTTGAAGCAAGAAAGGTGTTTTTGGAAAATTTTATTGAACTTTAATGGTAAATATGAATACGCAAAGTTTATAAGGAGATTGAAATATGTCTAACATTATGAAAAAACAGAAATTTGGAAAAGCAGAAAGATATACTTTTGCACAACTTAAAGATTATATCGACATTCCACCACTTCTTGAAATTCAAAAAGATTCTTATAAAGATTTCATTTCAAATGGAATTAAAGAAGTTCTTCAAGAATTTTCTCCTGTTGTGGACTATTCTGGAAAGGCAGAATTGCATTTCCTTGAACCTATTTTGGATTTAACTCCAAAATATGACAAGAAAGAATGCAAGAGAAGAAGTGCAACTTATTCAATTCCACTTAATGTTAAGACTCGTTTTGTCGTTGAAGAAACTGGACAAGCGGTTGAAGATACTGTTTTCTTGGGTGATATTCCTTATATGACCGAAGATTGTTCTTTCATTTTCAATGGTGTTGAAAGAGTTGTCGTAAATCAAATTATCAAATCTCCAAACTATTATCTTTTAAGAGATAAAGCAAGAGATAATTCTACTCTTCGTGGACAAATCATCCCTAAACGTGGTATGTATATTGAATTTGAACAAGGTGCAAACGAAGTTTTGAAAGTTGTTCTTGACAGACGCCATAAAATCACTCTTGGTCTTTTCTTGAAATGTTTTGGTTACACTGCAGACGAAATTTCTAAGATGTTTGGTGACCACAGACTGGTTAAGAATGTTCTTGAAAAAGAAACTCAAAACACTCAAGAAGAAGCACTTATTGAATTTGCAAGAAAGACTCGTCCTGCTGATGTTCCTTCTGCTGAAACCACAAGAAGTTATCTTAACCTTTGGTTCTTCTCTGATCAATGGTATAATTTGTCAAGAGTTGGAAGATATAACCTTAACAAAAAATTGTCTATTGAAAAAAGAGTTGAAGGTCACACTATTGCTGAAGATGTTGTTTCTCCAGATGGCGAACTTATTGCTAAGGCGGGCACAGTTGCAACTGCTGAAATTGCTCATAAAATTAAAGCAAGCGGTGTAAATGAAGTTTGGATTCAACTTCCAGACAAAAAATATCTCATGAGAGGCAACAACAGAGTTAGACTTTCTGATGTTTTCCCTTGCGATGAAAAGAGTTTAGGAATTTTGGAAGAAGTTTATTATCCTGTTTTGGCTGAATTGTTGAAAGACAACAAAACAAAAGAAAAGAGAATGCAAGCAATCAAAGAACATGCCAAAGATTTAATGATTACAACTCTTACTATGGATGACATCTTGGCTTCAATCAGCATGTATCTTGATGTTTTGGAAGATATTAGCGGTGTTGATAAGATTGAACACTTGTCCAACAAACGCATTGCAACAGTAGGCGAACTTTTATATGATCATTTCCGTTCTGGTGTAACAAGACTTGTTACAAACATCAGAGAAACTTTGCAAGGTAAAGAACTTTCAGAAGTTACTCCAAGACAAATCGTAAACCCTAAGGCTGTGAACAGAGCATTGAGAGAATTTGTTGCTTCTTCACAACTTTCACAACTTATGGATCAAGTAAATCCACTTTCAGGAATTACACAAAAACGCCGTGTTTCTGCTGTTGGACCTGGCGGTATCAGAAAAGAAAGAGCAGACGCTGAAGTTCGTGATATTCACTATACAAACTATGGCCGTATCTGCCCAATTGAAACTCCTGAAGGTCAAGCCATAGGTTTGGTTAACACTTTGACAAGTTTTGCCAAAGTTAATGAATATGGTTTCCTTGAAACTCCATATAGAAGAGTGGACAAAGAAACTGGTGTTGTTTCTGACAAATGTGAATATTTCATGGCTGACATTGAAGACAATGCTTATATTGCACAAGCAACAGAACCACTTGATGAAGAAGGTAGATTTATAAACAAAAGAATTATCTGCCGTCACAAAGATTATGCTGTTGAAGTGCCTGCAAAACAAGTTGATTTTGTGGATGCTTCTCCAAGACAATTTATTTCTGTGGCTACTTCACTTATTCCTTTCGTTAACTCAAACGAAGCTAACCGTGCGCTTATGGGTGCAAACATGCAGAGACAAGCAGTGCCACTTCTCCGTCCTGAATCTCCAATCGTTGGAACAGGTATGGAAGCAAAAGTTGCTCATGACTGTGGTTACACACAACTTGCAAGAGAAGATGGTGTTGTTGAATATGTAAGTGCTGACGAAGTTAGAATTAAAAATATAAATGGTGAAACGGACATATATACACTTATTAAATTTGACAAGACAAATGATGAAACTTGTTTCAACCAAAAGCCTTGTGTTGTTAAAGGCGAAAAAGTAAAGAAGAGTGACGTTATCATTGACGGTTACTCAACAGATAATGGAGAACTTGCTCTTGGTAAAAATGTCCTTGTTGGTTACATGAACTGGGAAGGATATAACTATGAAGACGCGATTTTAATCAATGAAAGACTTGTTCGCGAAGATGTTTACACATCAATCTGCTTGAAAGTTGAAGAATTGAAATGCAGAACAACTAAACTTGGCGACGAAGTTATCACTCGTGACATTCCAAACTTGGGCGAAGACGCTTTGAAAAACTTGGATGAAAACGGAATCATCAGAATTGGTGCTGAAGTAAGATCTGGCGATATCTTGGTTGGTAAAGTTACACCTAAGGGTGAAACAGAACTTTCTCCTGAAGAAAGACTTCTTCGTGCTATTTTCGGAGAAAAGGCAAGAGAAGTTCGCGACACATCTCTTCGTGTTCAACATGGTAAAGGTGGTGTTGTTGTCGATGTTCAAGTCTTCTCAAGAAAAGATAAAGACGAACTTGAACCTGGTGTAAACGAACTTGTTAAAGTTTTCATTGCTCAGAAGAGAAAACTCTCTGTCGGCGATAAGATGGCAGGTCGTTATGGTAACAAAGGATGTATTTCCATTGTTATGCCAGAAGCAGATATGCCTTATATGGCAAATGGTCGTCCACTTGACATCGTTTTGAACCCACTTGGCGTTCCTTCTCGTATGAATTTGGGTCAGGTGCTTGAAGTTCATTTGGGACTTGTTGCTGGTTCACTTGGTTGGAAAGTGGCTACTCCAAACTTTGATGGTGCGGATGCTGAAAAGATTCAACAACTTTTGAAAGAAAACAATTTCCCAGAAGACGGTAAAGTTCAACTTTATGACGGAAGAACTGGCGAACCTTTTGAAAATAAAACAACTATTGGTTATGAATATATGCTTAAACTTAACCACATGGTTGACAGTAAAATTCATGCTCGTTCAATTGGTCCATACTCACTTATCACTCAACAACCACTTGGCGGTAAAGCTTTGTTTGGTGGTCAAAGATTCGGTGAAATGGAAGTTTGGGCGTTGGAAGCATATGGTGCTTCTCATGTGTTGCAAGAAATGCTTACTGTTAAGTCCGATGACGTTGTCGGAAGAGTTAAGACTTTTGAAGCAATTGTTAAGGGGCAACCTATTGCTGAACCTGGTATTCCAGAATCATTTAAAGTTTTGGTTAAAGAATTGCAAGCCCTTGCACTTGATGTCAAGATTTTGACAGAAAATGACGAAGAAATCGACTTGCCAGAACTTTCACAAGACGAACAAGACAAGATTGGACCAGAAACAGATGTTGAAAATGACCTTAAGAAAATTACTATTGACATTGATGATGTCATCAGCGATGTCGGTGGCGACGAAAAGAGTGATGTCGAACTTGAAATTGAAGAAGAAACAAATCCTGCTGGCGTAGACGACATTGATATGTTTGACGACTTTGATGATTTTGACGAGTAACGAAACTCGCATTTCATTGGCGAGTTTGCGGCGACTTTCTTACGAAGTGTGGCTTTGTAAGAAAGTTGATAAACTTAGTATTTTTAAATGAACTTTGAAAGAGTAAAATAAAATTTTGGAGAGAAAGAATGTTTGAATTAAACAACTTTGAAAAAATTAGAATAGGTATTGCTTCACCTGAAAAAATCAGAGAATGGTCTCATGGTGAAGTTACAAAACCAGAAACTATCAATTACAGAACTCAAAAGCCAGAAAAAGATGGCCTTTTCTGTGAAAAGATTTTTGGACCTAAAAAAGACTGGGAATGTCATTGTGGTAAGTATAAGAGAATACGTTACCGTGGCGTTGTCTGCGATAAATGTGGCGTTGAAGTTACAAGAAGCAAAGTTCGTCGTGAAAGAATGGGTCACATCGAACTTGCTTGTCCTGTTACTCATATTTGGTATTTCAGATCTGTTCCATCCAGAATAGGTACTCTTTTGGACTTAACTCCTAAGACTTTGGAACAAATTGTTTATTATATCAATTACATTGTTACAGATCCAAAGAATACAGATCTTGAATATAAGCAAATTTTAAACGACAAAGAATATCGTGATGCCGTTGAAAAATTTGGTTATGGCAGTTTTGATGCTGGCATGGGTGCAGAAGTAATTAAAGTCCTTCTTTCACATGTTGACCTTGAAAAAGAAAGTGAACAACTTAAAAAACAGATTGAAAATGCTAAGGGTCAAGGCAAAATTAAGGCTGCTAAGAAACTTGACATTGTTGAATCTTTCAGAAAGAGCGGAAACAATCCTACTTGGATGATTTTGGATGTAATTCCTGTTATTCCGCCAGATCTTAGACCTATGGTTCCATTGGATGGTGGAAGATATGCAACTTCTGACCTTAACGACCTTTATCGTCGTGTTATCAACAGAAACAACAGATTGAAAAAACTTATGGAACTTGGCGCTCCTGAAGTTATCGTTAGAAACGAAAAGAGAATGTTGCAAGAAGCAGTTGACAACTTGATTGATAACGGTAAACGTGGAAAACCTGTTCAAGGCTCTAAGCAAAGAGATCTTAAATCTTTAACTGCTATGCTCAGCGGTAAGCAAGGTCGTTTCAGACAAAACTTGCTTGGAAAGCGTGTTGACTATTCTGGACGTTCAGTTATCGTTGTTGGACCAGAACTTAAAATGTATCAATGCGGTCTTCCTAAAGAAATGGCTTTGGAACTTTTCAAACCATTTATCATAAACAGATTGATTGACCTTAATCAATCAAACAACATCAAGAGTGCTAAACGCATGATTGAAAGAGAAAAACCAATCGTTTGGGACGTTTTGGCTGATGTTATTAAAGATCATCCTGTTCTTTTAAACAGAGCACCAACACTTCACAGACTTTCTGTTCAGGCTTTCGAACCAGTGCTTGTTGAAGGTAAGGCGATTAAACTTCACCCTTCTGTTTGTGCTGCGTTCAACGCGGACTTCGATGGTGACCAAATGCCTGTTCATATTCCACTTTCAATTGATGCAAGAACAGAAGCAAGAACATTGATGCTTGCTTCAAACAACATCTTAAAACTTGCTGACGGTGAACCTATTGTTACACCTGCTCAGGACGTTGTGCTTGGATGTTATTATTTAACACTTTTGAAACCAGGTGCTAAGGGTGAAGGCTCTATTTATGCATCTAAAAATGAAGTAATTTATGCTTATCAAACCAAAAACTTGGATTTGCAGGCAGAAATTACTGTTAGACTTTCTAAAGAAGTTGATGGAAAAACTTATACAAAGAGAATTACAACTTCTGTTGGAAGAATTTTGTTTAACAATATTATTCCACAAAACTTAGGTTATGTTGATCGTTCAAATCCAGATAACATTTGCGAACTTGAAATCAATAAACCTGTTATGAAGAAAGAACTTAAGAAAATCGTTGCTGATTGCTATGACAAATTTGGAACAAGTGAATGTTCTAAACTTGTTGACAGAATTAAGGACATCGGTTATAAATATTCAACTTTGGCTTCAATTTCAGTTAACATCTATGACATTCAAGAACCAAAGGAAAAGGCTGAAATCTTGAAAGAAGCAGAAGCAAAAGTTTTGGAAAATGAAAAATTGCTTCGTCGTGGACTTATTACTCAAGATGAAAAAGTCAGCGAAAACATCGTTATTTGGAACGAAGCGGTAAACGAAGTTCAAAATGCAGTAGTTAAGGACTTAGATACTTTCAATCCATTTAGTTTGATGGTGCTTTCTGGTGCTCGTGGTAACAACACTCAGTTGAACCAAGACTGCGGTATGATTGGTATTAAAGCCACTGCTTCTGGTGTTAAGAATGACACACCAATCAAATCTTCATTTAAGCAAGGTTTGACACCTATTGAATACTTTATTAACTCTCGTGGTTCCAGAAAAGGTTTGTCAGATACAGCGCTTAAAACTGCTGACTCTGGTTACTTGACAAGAAGACTTGTTGACATCGCTCAAGATGTGGTAATTACAACTGAAGACTGTTTTGCTGATGCAGGCGAAAAAGTTAAGGGCGTTACTGTAAGTGACCTTATTGTTGATGGTTTCATTCAAGAAACTTTGGACGAAAGAATTTACGGAAGAGTTGCTGTTGAAGATGTAATTAATCCAAAAACTAAAGAAATTATTGTTCCTGCAAATACTATGATTTCTAAAGACCAAGCAACACAAGTTGTTAAAGCAGGAATTAAAGAAGTTCAAATTCGTTCTCTCATTACTTGCCGTTGCAAACATGGCGTTTGTGCAAAATGTTATGGAAGAAACTTGGCTGGTAAAGATATGGTTACACATGGTGAAGCAGTTGGTATTATCGCTGCTCAATCAATTGGTGAACCAGGAACACAGTTGACTATGAGAACATTCCACACTGGTGGTGCTGCGGTTGCTGCCGATATTACACAAGGTTTGCCTAGAGTTGAAGAAATTTTTGAAGCAAGAAGACCAAAAGGTGAATGTGTATTGTGCGAAGTTGCTGGAAAAGTTAAGATTAAAGAAGATGCTAAGAATTATCTTATTACAATCATTACTGGTGAAGGCGATGTAGATTATGAAGTAAGAAAACCTGCTGTATTGAAAGTTAAAAATGGTGACACTGTTGAACCAGGAACTCAAATCACTGCTGGTGCAATCAATCCTTCTGACCTTCTCGTTACAAAGGGGCTTAAAGGACTTCAACAATATTTGCTTTCAGAAGTTATCTCTGTTTACAGAAGTCAAGATGTTAAAGTTAACGATAAACACATTGAAATTATAATCAGACAAATGCTTAAGAAAGTTAAGATTGAAGATTCTGGTGACACAAATCTTCTTACTGGTGATGTTGTTGATATCTCTCGTTGTGAAGAAGAAAATGAAAGAGTGTTGAAAGAAGGTGGAAGACCTGCAATCGTTAGAAGAATTCTTCTTGGTATTACTAAGGCTTCACTTTCAACAGAATCATTCTTGTCTGCTTCTTCTTTCCAAGAAACATCAAGAGTTTTGACAGATGCTGCTTTGAAAGGTAAGGTTGATAATCTTATCGGAATCAAAGAAAATGTCATTATCGGTAAACTTATCCCAGCGGGAACTGGACTTAAAAAATACAGAACAGTTGTTCCTGTTAAAGTCGAAAATAAAGATGTTTTAGCAAACTAAATCAGAAACAAAAAGACCATTTTATAGTGGTCTTTTTTTCTTAAAAAATGTCAAAATAAATTAGATTTTGATATTGAAAAGTTTAAACTTTTATGTTATAATAGCCATGTTAAGTGAGGTTTACTATGAAATTTTATGGTTTAATAGAAAAACGCCGTCATCCTGTTTTGCTTACCGAAGAAGAAGTTCCTGTTGTAATGACCGACGAAGAAAATAAATCAATGTTATATCAAGATTTTTTGAAACTTGCTTCATATTACGAAACAACAAATAAGTTTTATAATATTAAAGACGGTTTGAAAAAACTTTCAACAAGAGGACAAGATGATGCTCTTGCTTATTATCTTTTCAATGCAGATGAAATAGATGCAGATATGGTTAGACATGCTTTTTTTGTGGAAAAATATGGAGACAAAGATAAACCAGAAGTTTTAAAAGTTCTTGCAGGTCTACA
This sequence comes from uncultured Eubacteriales bacterium, assembly GCA_949878485.1. Taxonomy (GTDB): domain Bacteria; phylum Bacillota; class Clostridia; order Christensenellales; family UBA1242; genus Caccovivens. Next base: position 52,670 of record CATLAM010000001.1, on the reverse strand, counting down.
TTATCATGATAACTTTGTAAATTTTCAAGGTGAATCTGTTATATCTATAAAAAGTGCAATAGAATTTGTCAAATCTGTTGACCAAATGAGAAAAAGTGCTTTTACATTTCCAAGTGAAACTCAGTTAGAACAATATGCTCAGTTGAGAGTTTTATTAAATAATAGTGAGTTTATAAAATATTTAAATAATGCTATGGATTCTTATCTTAATATCTATAAAAATAAAAACGAACCTGACAGTAAAAGATTAATGGCTTTTTGTGAATGGATGAATTTAAGTTCATATGATTTTGAAAATAACACACTATCAACCGAAATGAGTGAAAACCAAATCAAGTTAGGAATGATGAAATTGAATAGAGCATTAAAGGAATCAAAACTTAATGGTCGTTATTATTTACCTTATGCATATCATTATTATTCTCTAGTTCATAAGAATGAAACTAATTTAAAATTATATTCTAAAAGTGTTTTAAAGTCAATTGCAAAACTACCATTTAATGAATCTATTAAATTTAATGATTCAAAATTTATCAAGTAATCTGTATTGGAAGGCCAAAAAAATTTGGTCTTTTTTTATTAAAAAAGTCAAAATATTTTAAAATAAGATATTGTATTATTGGTTTAAAAATGTTATAATGTGTCAGTTAGGGAGTGCCAAATGAAGTTTTATGGAAATGATAATAATGAATTGAAAATAATGAATATTCTTGATTCAACAAATTCAAGAGAAGAATTAAGAATAAAATTGGAAGAAAAAAGATTTAATGATGCATATGAAGATTTTTTGAAACTTGCTTCATTTTCTGAAATATCTTTAAATTTTGACAATGTTAAAGACGCTATGAAGACTCTTGCTTTAAATGGTTGCAATTCTGCACTTGCTTATTATCTTTTTAATGTTGGCAAATTGGATGAAGATGTGCGCGAATATGCAAGTAAGTTTGAAGAACATGGAAACAAAGAAAATCCTGAAATTTTGAAAATAATTGCTGGATTACATTTACATGATATGATTGATGTTGGAAACGAAAAATTTTCTATTAAAACACTTATTGATAAAATGCATCTCAATGACGGATATCTTTTTTCAATGTCAAGATCAATTGAAAGTTTAGGATTTTATTTAAAAAGCATTGAGGAACTTAAAATAATCCAACATAAATTTGACAAAATTTTCAATAACACTGTTTATGTAAAGAATTTAATTAATGCTCAATCTGCGTATTTAAACGCTTATAAAGATTCAAAAAGCCCTATGGATGCCTATGAATTTCTTAATTTAAGATATTTTGTGGATGGCGCTTTAAGAATTTCATATCCAAAACCTTGTCACACATTGACCATAGAAAAGAAAAACAAAAATGATGTTATCACAGATAGTTATGATATTAAAGTTCAATTATATAAGTTTTTAAACAGGTCATTAAAAAATTCTGAAGTTAATGGAGAATATTATTTGCCTTATGCATTCGCATATAATTCTCTTGTATATAAAGATGATGCTATGTTAGGGTTACATTCAAAATCTATTTTAAAGAATATCTCAAAATTGCCTTTAAAAACTCATGGAATCAAAATTGGAAAAGATAAAACAAAGGCTTAAAAAGAACTAGGAGTTATCCTAGTTTTTTAATTATATAATTAAGTTTTTATAAAGTTGTAAATTGAAGTAATAATCGTCAACATGGTTTAAATATTTCCTGTTTTTGTTTAAGAAATAAAAAAACTATGCTTTGCATAGTTACTGGTGCCGAAGGTGGGAGTCGAACCCACATGAAGTTGCCCTCGCGGGATTTTGAGTCCCGTGCGTCTGCCATTCCGCCACTTCGGCATATTAAATTGAGTTTTGCCATATGGAATGGCAGGCGCACCGTCTGCACTAGAAGAAACAAAGTTTCTTCGCAACGATTAAACGATGCTTATTGTCGAAAGTGTGATAATCAATTTTATGTTTCTAAAATTATTTTGATGAGTTATCCGCCACTTCGGCATTTTTTAATTGCTACCGCATTATTTTATCATAAAAAAAGTTTTTTGGCAAGTGTTTTACATAAATTTATGTAATTAATATTTTTATGATATATCTTTTTAATTTGACAAATAAAGTTGTTTTGTTTTATAATATTATGCTTGAAAAAGAAAAATAATTTTACGGAGAAGATGAAATGAATATTTGGAAAGAAATTGACGAAAAAAGAATTGCACCTGATGACTTTATTGCTTTTATTGAAATTGAAAAAGGGTGTAAAGTTAAATATGAACTTGACAAAGAAACTGGGCTTATCATTATGGACAGAGTGCTTTATACTGCAACACACTATCCTATGAACTATGGTTTTATTCCAAAGACTTATTGTGATGACAAAGACCCTTTGGATGTTTTTGTGCTTTGCAGTGAATCAATAAAGATGAACAGTCTTGTTCGTTGCTATCCTATTGGTGTTGTCAGCATGCTTGACAGGGGAGAACATGACGAAAAGATTATTGCAATACCTTTTGCTGACCCATCTTATAATTGTTATCGTGACATTAATGCGTTGCCTCAACATATTTTCGATGAACTTATGCACTTTTTAACAGTTTACAAACAACTTGAAAACAAGAAAGTTAACATAGGGAAACTTGGTGGCAGAGAAGATGCAATTGAATGCATTAAAAATGCCAAAGAATTATATAAGAAAACTTTTGGAAAGAAAGGTAAATAAAGGTTTCAATTTTCTGATATGTAAAATTTGGAACAAATATATTAAAAAAATAAAAGATGGTTAAACCATCTTTTTTTAAATGAAAGGGGAAATTGACCCTTAAAATTTTTCGGCTATAAGTTCGCGGACGCGATTGGAGTTGGCTTTTCCACCAGTGTTTTTCATAACATAACCTACAATAAAGCCGATTACTTTTTCTGGTGTTTTCTTAAAGTCGTCAACAACCTTTGCATTTTCGCTCTTTAATTTTTCAAGTAATTCAATGATTTGTTCGTCAGTAATTGTGACAAGCAAATTCATTTCTTTGGCAAGGGCAAGTGGCTCTTTTCCAGTTTCAATGACTTTATCCAAAAGTTGAAGCCCAACTGTTTTGTTTATTGTTTTTTCTTCCACCATTTTGATGATTGTTGAAAGATGTTCTTCGCTTACAGGGAAGGTGAATTCTTCTTGGTCTTTAACAAGTTTAAGAAGGTCAACCATAATCCAGTTGCTGATTTTCTTTGGAGCATTGAAATGTTGAACGCACTTTTCAAAATAGTCAGAGATATATCTTGTTGAAGTCAATATTTGGGCGTCATATTCTGGCAGTCCAAATTCTTCCATATAGCGAGTTCTTCGGTCGCTTGGAAGCATAACCATTTCACTTTTGATGTGTTCTATGTTTTCTTTTGAAATTTGAATTGGAAGCAAGTCAGGGTCAGGGAAATAACGATAGTCCTGTGCTTGTTCTTTGCTTCTCATGGCAAAACTTTCGCCTTTTTCATCATCCCATTTTCTTGTTTCTTGAACAATTACTCCGCCAGAAGCAAGCACTTCTGCTTGGCGTTCGGCTTCGTATTCAATGGCTCTTTGAACACTTTTGAAAGAGTTAAGGTTTTTCATTTCTGTTCTTGTGCCATATTCTTTACTGCCTTTTTTCATCAATGAAAGGTTGACATCGCAACGCATTCCGCCTTCTTCCATTTTACAATTTGCAATTTCTTCAAAGATAAGTGCTTCACGGACTTTCTTCAAAAATTCAACTGCTTCGTTTGCTGACGACAAATCTGGCTCTGTAACCATTTCAATAAGTGGAGTGCCACCACGGTTATAATCAACAAGTGAGCCTGTTGCTTTTCCAAGGTGGGTGAGTTTTCCAGCATCTTCTTCCAAATGAATTCTGTTAAGGCGAATTGTTTTTCCGCTGTCAAGTGTTATGTGACCACCAACACAAAGGGGATAAACAAGTTGGCTTATTTGATATGCTTTGCTTAAATCTGGATAGAAATAATTTTTTCTTTCAAACACTGAATAAGGAGAAATTTCACATCCAAATGAAAGCCCAGATTTTATGGCAAGTTCTACAGCGTGTTTATTTAAGATTGGTAATGCCCCTGGCATTCCTGTGCAAACAGGGCAGGTGTTTGTGTTTGGTGTTTGACCGAATTGGTTTTTGCAGCCACAAAAAACTTTTGTTTTTGTGTTAAGTTCGGCATGGATTTCCAAACCGATTACAACATCATATTGTTCTAAAAAACTCATAAAGCACCCCCTTTAATTGTTTGTTCAAAGGTTTTTGCAATGTCATACATCTTTTCTTCTTCTCTTTCATCAGCAAAGAATTGCATACCAAGTGGTAAACCGTTATCTGCTGTTGCATAAGGCACGGAAATTGCAGGAATTCCTGCAATGTTTGCTGGCACTGTAAACAAATCTTCAAGATACATGGCAAGTGGGTTATTAAGTTTTTCTCCAAGTTTAAACGCAGTTCCAAATGTTGTTGGCATAATTATTGCATCGCATGCTTTAAATGCTTCCTTTAATTCTTGTCTTATAAGGCGTTGAACTTTTTTTGCTTTGTTGTAATATGCGTCAAAATATCCACTTGATAAAACAAAGTTACCAAGCATAATTCTGCGTTTAACTTCTTTCCCAAAACCTTCACTTCTGCTTTTTACATAAACGCTTTCAAGGTCTTTTGTGTTTTCTGCACGGCGAGTATATTTAACTCCGTCAAAACGAGCAAGGTTGGATGTCGCTTCCGCTGGAGCAAGGATGTAATAAGAAGCCAATGAATTTGTTATGTGTGGAACATCCACTTCAACAATATCAAAATTGTTCTTTAATTTTTCAATCGTTTCATCGAAATGTTTGTCGTTTGATGCATTTTTAAATGTTTGCATAAGTTGTTTGCAAACGCCAAGAGTGTATTTTTGTTTTAAATTCTTTTCAAATTTGTTGTCTATGGTTGTGCCGTCATGAGCATCTTTTCCAGCCATGATTTTAAGCACATAAAGTGAACTTTCTATATCTTTTGTTAAAGGTGACGCTTGGTCAAGTGAACTTGCAAAAGCGACAATCCCAAATCTTGAAACTGTTCCATAAGTTGGTTTCACACCTACAATTCCGCAAAGTGATGCAGGTTGACGAATAGAGCCACCTGTGTCTGTTCCGATTGCACAAGGCACAAGACCGCCAGTAACAGCAGATGCACTTCCGCCACTGCTTCCGCCAGCAACATATTCTGGGTTAAGTGCGTTGTGGCAAGCACCATAACAGGTGTTTTCACAACTTGAACCCATGGCAAATTCATCCATGTTTGTTCTGCCGATGATTATGGCATCTTCTTTTAACAATTTTTCAACAATTGTTGATGTGTAAGGTGCGACAAAATCTTGCAAGAATTTACTTGCACAACCCATTTTTTTGCCTTTAAATAAAATGTTGTCCTTAATTGCAACAGGAACGCCAGCAAGAGCGCCAATTTTTTCGCCTTTTGCAATTTTTTGGTCGATTTCTTTTGCTCTGTCAATGGCGTCATAAAAAATTTCAACAACAGCGTTTAAAACTTTTTTATCTTCGCAAACTTTTATGAAGTGTTTTACAACTTCTTCACTTGTCACTTTTTTGTTTGCAATTAAATCTTTAATTTGCAAAACTGTCAATTCTGAAAAATTCATTATTCCACCACCAGCGGAGTTAGGTAACATCCGTCCTTTTGTTTTGGTGCATTTGAAAGTGCTTCTTCTTGTGGAATGCTTGCTTGTGGCTCGTCTGTTCTAAGATCGTCAAGCGTGATTGGTGTGTCTTTATCAAGACCTTCTGGAAGTTCTAAACTTGCAATCTCATCCACGAATTTTAAGATGTTTTCAAATTCTTTTTTAAAATTTTCTTTTTCTTCGCCAGTAAATTCCAGTTTGCTGAGATATTCTAAATGTTCAATTTTATCCATATTTACTCCATTTATCTAAGTTTTATGTGGACTTCTCTAAGTTGTTTTTCTGTAACTTCTCCTGGGGCATTCATCATAAGATCTTGTGCTTTCTTGTTCATAGGGAAGGTTACAACTTCGCGAATTGAACTTTCTTCCAAAAGAAGCATAATCATTCTGTCAACACCTGGTGCAATGCCTGCGTGAGGTGGAGCACCAAATTTGAAAGCGTTGTAAAGTGCGGAGAATTTTGATTCGATTGTTTTTTCGTCATAGCCAGCAATTTCAAATGCTTTAAGCATGATGTTGATGTCATGGTTACGAACAGCACCAGAAGAAAGTTCCACACCATTTACGATGATGTCATATTGATAAGCCAAAATGTCAAGTGGTTGTTTTGTTTCAAGAGCTTCTAAACCACCTTGTGGCATGCTGAATGGGTTGTGACAAAAATCTATTTCGCCACTTTCTTCATTAAGTTCATACATAGGGAAATCAACAATCCAACAGAATTTGTAAACTCCTGTTTCCAAAAGTCCAAGTTTGTCACAAAGCATTGTTCTTAAAAGTCCAAGCACTTTTGCACAAACTTTGTCTTCGTCAGCAACAATGAAAATGGCATCTCCATTTTTTGCGTTCAAAGTTTCAATCATTTCTTTTTGTTCTGTTTCAGTCATAAACTTGATGATTGGTCCAGTAAGTTCGTTGTTTTCTCCAACTTTAACCCATGCAAGACCTTTTGCTCCGTTTTCCAAAGCAAAGTTTGTAAGTTCGTCAAAACCTCTTCTTGGAAGAGAAGCGGCTGGGGCACAAATAGCTTTAACTGTTTTGTTTTCAAATGCTTTGAATGTTGTTTGTCTGAAAACATTTGTGATGTTTGTAATCACAAGTGGGTTTCTAAGGTCAGGTTTGTCTGTGCCATATTTATCCATGGCTTCACGATAAGGAATGCGAACGAAAGGAACATGGTCAACTTTGCTTTTGCCGTATTTTTCAAAGATTTTTGGCAAAACTGTTTCCATTACAGCGAACACATCTTCTTGTGTTGCGAAACTCATTTCCATATCAAGTTGATAGAATTCCCCAGGGCATCTGTCAGCACGAGCGTCTTCATCACGGAAACAAGGTGCAATTTGGAAATATTTATCCATTCCAGCAACCATCAAAAGTTGTTTAAATTGTTGTGGTGCTTGTGGAAGAGCATAGAATTTTCCTGGGTGCAATCTGCTTGGAACGATGTAGTCTCTTGCACCTTCTGGTGAAGAAACTGTCAAGATAGGGGTTTGAATTTCGTTAAATCCAAGTGCAATCATTTCGTTTCTTAAATCTTGAATAACTTTTGAACGGAAAATGATATTGTTTTGAAGTTCTGGATTTCTTAAATCCAAAAATCTGTATTTAAGACGCACTTCTTCATTGACATTTCTGCTGTTTTCAATTTCAAATGGAAGAGTTTGCTTGCATTCTCCAAGCAATTCAATTTTATCTGCCACAACTTCAATTTGTCCTGTTGGAAGTTTTTCGTTGAAATTGTTGTCCGAACGCATACGAACTTTTCCTTCCACTTTGATGACACTTTCTTTTGAAAGTTTGAAGGCAGGCAAAGAGTTAAGGACAAGTTGTGTTCTTCCATAATGGTCACGAAGGTCAATGAAAGTAATGCCACCATGATCACGAATGGTGTTAATCCAACCGCTTAAGGTGACAGTTTGACCATCATTTTCTTTTCTTAATTCTCCACAAGTGTGGGTTCTGTAAATGTTTTGTGAAATCTGGCTCATATTTTTTCTCCTTTTATTAAAAAACGGAATAGTTTTCTCCTACTCCGCTTGAACGACAGAACAACAGCGTAAAAGAAACATTTTCTAAAAAATATCTCTGCTTAAATTATTGTTGTTTTGATTATTCTGTTTGTCCATTTAATGCTCCATAAAGTTTCAACACTATTCTAGCATGTTAAGTCAAATTAGTCAAATTATTTATTAAAGAATTATAAAATATTATAAAATAAAAAATATATATTTATTTACGAATTTGTTTGCTTAAAACGTCAAAAAATTATATAATATCTTTATAAGAGTAAGGTTTAAGACATGATTTTCAAAAAGTTTTTTAACAAAAATGCCGACCTGTGTGTTGAGTATGCAAGAAAATTCAATGTTTTGCCAACTACAATGTATTTAATTTTATCTAAAGGACTTTCAAGTCAGCAAGAAATTGAAGAATATCTTTCAGTGTGTAAACTGCTTGACCCGTTTTTAATCAGAAATATGAAGCAGTTGTGTGAAAGAATACATTTGGCAAAACAACTTGGCGACAAGGTGCTTATTTTTGGCGATTATGATGTGGACGGAATCAGTGCCACTGCCATAATGCTTAAAACACTCAAGAAACTGGGTATCGATGCACAATATTATCTTCCTAACCGTTATGTAGACGGTTATGGTTTAACATGCGATGTAATTGACAAGATAGAAAAGAAATATGCCCCTGATTTAATCATAACGGTGGATTGTGGCATTTCGTGTGCAGAAGAAGTTAAATATGCCAAAGAAAAAGGTATTGAAATTTGCGTGACTGACCACCATGAAATCCCTGATGTGCTTCCAGACACCATTGTTTTAAATGCCAAAATTGAAGGACAGGACTATCCTTTCACAGAACTTTGTGGAACTGGGCTTGCATACAAAATTTCAGAAGCACTTCTTGGGCAGAAAAAAGCAGAAGAATTTTTGCCTATTGCGGCGGTTGCCACCATTGCAGACATCGTTTCACTTACTGGTGAAAACAGAAACATTGTTAAACGCGGACTTAAAAGTCTTGACAAGTTGCCTGTTGGGTTGAAACTTTTGTTTAAAGACAATAAGTTATCACTTTCAAGTGTGACATCCACTGACATTGCTTTTAAAATTGCACCTAAGATTAATTCTTCAGGAAGAATGGGGGATGCGGGCGACAGTTTGATGCTTTATATGACAGAAGATGTTGCAGAGGCACTTACTTATATCGAAAAAATTAAAAAGCATAATCAAAAAAGACAAGAACTTTCTTCAAAGATTATGGAAGATTGTCAAAAAGCGATTTCTAAAATTGACCTTTCAACAAAAAGAGTTATTTGTCTTGCTTCCAAGGTTTGGGACCAAGGAATATTGGGAATTGCTTGTGCAAGGCTGGTGGAGATGTATAACCGACCTGTGTTTTTGTTTTCACAAGTTGGCGACACTTTGCATGGCTCAGGAAGAAGCATTGATGACATAAACATTCACGAACTCTTGTCAAGTATGCCAGACATTTTGGAAACTTTTGGTGGCCACACCATGGCTGCAGGGTTGACTCTTAAAAGAAAAAATTATGAAGATTTTTGCAACAGAGTAAACTCTTTTGTTTTTGAAAAAGTTAATGACAAAGTTTTTATGCCAATTAAATATTATGACCTTGACATTAAATCAAGTGAAATCACTGACCAATTTTTGGAAGAGTTGAAAATGCTGGAACCTTTTGGTTGCGGAAACACGCGTCCTAAGTTTAGAATCAGTGCAGAGAATGTGGAAATTAAACCAAGAAAATATTGCCCAACACATTGTGATGTCAAAATTGATGATTTGGAACTTATTTATTTCAACTTCACGCAAAGTTACAATGCTTTAAAATTTGCAAGATATAAATCGTTTATTTTTGAATTTCAAGGGGAAGGGAAAAAGGGTGTTGTTGATGAATTTGACATGGGAAGTTTCATTGTGGAAAACGCTCATATGTTCACATATCCAATTCAATATCAACAACTTGAATATAACGAAAACAGACCTGCAAAATTTTCTTATTTTTTGAAAGACCAATTTTTGCAGTTTGTTGCAAGAACACAACACAGTGTTTTTGGCACAGCGTTTGTGTGCTATTCGGCTTATGATTTTGTCAATTTTTCAAAAAGTTTTTCGAAGGATAACATTTACCATATTGGTATTTTCGATGAAGAATGCAGTGGGTTTAACAGTTTGCTTCTTTCGCCTGTTGGAACGGAATGGGCAAAGAATTTCAACAACATAGTTTTCCTTTCTCCTGTTTTGGATGAAGGTTTTATTGCCGAACTTCAGACAGTGACAAATGCTGAAATTTTTCTTCCTGTTGAAAGAACAATGGACACAGAAAGATATGCAAATCTTGACCTTTCCAGAGAAACTTTTGCCAAAGTTTTTAAAGTTTTGACTTCAAGAAATTTTTCAAGTTGTTACACCATTTTTGATGTTTATCAGCAAAAAATGAAGGAAAACATCAATTTTGACACCTTTTTTGTGGCATTTTTGGTGTTTAAGCAGTTGGGTTTAATTTTTGTTGGCGGGGAAACTTATCTGCAAATTACACAGAATAAAAATGTTAAAAAACCTTTGACTGACTCTTCTTTATACAACAAACTTTTATTAATTAAAAAATCAACGGAGAAAAACTGATGGAGAATCTTTTAAATAAAATTAAGCAAAATTTCAAGTTAAGTCAAAAAGATGAAGACATAATTTCTCTGTGTCTTGACAAAAGAATTAATCAACCAAGATTGGAATTTGTCATTGACACTATGATTGAATATCACATTCAAAATGAATTTTTAGTGCCTTATGTTCTTTTTCAATTTTCAAAATTTGAAGAGAAAAACGCAGACAGTTTGAAAAGCAAATTGAATGCCGAACAACAAAAGATTTATGAAACTTTCAAAATTTTGAAAGATGTGGATTCTTTGACTAAAGGCGGTGAAGCAGAAGACATCAGACGAATGTTTGTTGCCATTTGCCAAGACCTTAGGGTTGTCATTGTTAAATTTGCAACCATCCTTTTTGACTTACAACAAATTCATAATCCTATGAATGACCAAGAAACTAAATTTGTCAATATGGTGAAAGAAATTTTTGCTCCGTTGGCAGAAAGATTGGGTCTTTCAAAATTTAAAGGAAGTTATGAAGACCTATGTTTTGAACTTCTAGAGCCTGATGCTTTTCAACTGTTGAAAAACAATGCATTGCTTAAAGCAGAAGACAACCAAAAGCAGATGGAAATTACTCGCAAAAAGTTGGAACAGATTTTGGAAGAAATTGGCAAGAAAGGGGAAATTCAAGGCAGACAAAAACACTTTTCAAGTGTTTATAAAAAGTTGGTAAGAAAAAACATAACTCTTGGAAAAGTCTATGACCTTATTGCCATGAGAGTGCTTGTTGATAATGTTGAAGATTGTTATGCAGTGCTTGGAAAAATTCACGCTATCTATAAACCTATGCCAGGCAGAGTAAAAGATTACATAGCAAACCCAAAACCAAACGGATATCAATCTTTGCACACTACAATTATTGCAGACAACAACAGACCACTTGAAATTCAAATTCGCACATTTGATATGCACAGACAATCTGAATATGGTGTTGCTGCACATTGGATTTATAAAGAATATAAACGCCGTGGGCAAAATAAATTTGACCAAAAAATGGCATGGTTCAGACAAGTTTTGGAAAATTCTAATGAGATGTCGTCTGATGAATTTTTGGAAACATTGAAAGTTGACTTATATGGCGAAGCCATTGTTGTTCAAACACCAAAAGGAAAGATTTTGGAATTTCCACTTGGTGCAACAGTTGTGGACTTTGCTTATGCAATTCATTCTGATGTTGGAAACAACTGTGTGGGTGCAAAAATCAATGGAAAGATTGTTCCAATTACAACCACACTTTCTAATGGTGATGTAATTGAAATATTGACAAATCAGCACAGTAAAGGTCCTTCTCGTGATTGGCTTTCTTATGTCAAGACTTCAAGTGCAAGGTCTAAGATTAAAGCATTCTTTAAAAGTGAACTTAAAGACGAAAACATTCGAATTGGCAAGGCAATTGTGGAACAACAAATTAAGGCAAGAAATTTGACGTTTACCAAAACTTCAAAGGAAGAATATCTGCTTCAAGTTGCCAAAAATATGATGATTGATGAATTGGATGTGCTTTATGCTGAAATTGGTGCAGGCAGTTTATCAGCAGGCAGTGTTGTTGGCAGACTTATCAATCTTTACAGCAAAGAAAAATCAACTCAACTTAAATCAAACACCATAAGGGTGGAAAGAAACAAAGAAGGTGTGTTGATTGACGGTGACAGCGGACTTTTAATTCGTTATGCTGGTTGTTGCAGTCCTGTAACTGGAGATGAAATCATAGGTTACATTTCTCACGGTCGTGGTGTTACAATTCATAGAAGCGAATGCCCAAATTTAAAACATTTGGAACAAGAAAGACTTATTAAAGCCGAATGGCAAGACAGCGTGGTGGCAAACTTTATTGCCACTGTCAAAGTTGTTGCAGAAAACTCAAATTCTGTTGTCAACGCTTTAAACAATGCTTCTCGTGCTTTGAAAAACAACTTAAAAGCCTTTGCTTATAAGGAATTAAATGGGGAACTTGTGTTTGAAATCACTGTTCAGATTTCAAATAAAGACGATTTAAACACTATTATTAATAATTTTGAACAAATTAAACATGTAATTAAAGTTTACAGGAGTGAATGATGAAATTGTTATGCTTGGAATCTGAATATGAAAAAGATTTACAAGATTTGGTCAATCTGTTTTATGACGAGAATGACCAGCCTTTTTCTGTGGAGCATAAAATAAAACAAAATGAAAATTCGCTTTTAAGCACAGTTGTTTTAAATTCAGACGGACATGTTAAGGAATATGAAAAGCAGTTTACATTGCCAGAAACAGACAATTTGCTTTTAAGAAAAAGTTTGACTAAGCGTAATTTAAAAAATCATCTTTATGAAGTTTTGACTTTGGCTTCTAAAAAATCACTTCCATGGGGTTCTCTCACGGGGGTGCGTCCAACAAAGTTTGCTCGTGACCTTGTGGAACGCGGAGAAGTTAAGCCACATCTGATTTCAGAAGTGCTTGTGCGTGATTATCATGTTTCTTCCGATAAAGCCAAACTTGTTATGCAAATTTTGAAAAATCAAAAGTGCATAATCAAAAATGATAAGTTGGTGGATTTGTTTATAAACATTCCAATCTGTCCAACTCGTTGCAATTATTGTTCATTTATTTCCAACGAACTTTGCACAGTAAAAGATAAAGTCGAACTTTATTTGGATGCGGTTTTGAAAGAATTGCAAGCAGTTAAAAAGATGATAACCGAGCAAGCATATATTGTTCGCACAATTTATATAGGTGGGGGAACTCCGACAGTTTTAACTGCCGTTCAGTTGGAAAAATTGTTGTCACAGATTTCATATCCTGTGACAGAGTTTACTGTTGAATGTGGCAGAGCGGACACAATAACGCGTGAAAAATTGGAAGTTTTGAAGAAATATGGCGTAACACGCATTTCAATAAATCCACAAACTTTTTGCGAAACTACACTTAAAAGAATTGGAAGAAAGATAACCAATAAACAAGTCTTGGACGCTTATATGATTGCAATGGAATTTGACTTTAATGTAAACATGGACATCATTGCAGGATTGTCGGAAGAGCGTTTTGGAATATTTAAACGCACAATAAGCACGCTTTTGGAACTTTATCCGCACAACATAACTGTTCACACTTTGTCAGTCAAAAATGCTGCAAAAATTAAAGGTGAAGAGATTAAGTTTAAAAGTGATGTTGTCAAAATGGTTGACTATGCAGAAAAAACTTTGATTGAAAATGGTTATAAGCCTTATTATATCTATCGTCAAAAACATCAAATTGGTGGACTGGAAAATGTTGGATATTTCCGAGATGACACTGTTTGCATTTTCAATATCGACAGCATGGAAGATGTTTCTTCAGTGATTGGCATTGGTGCTGGTGCAATTTCTAAGCGTGTGTTTAATTTGGAAAATCGTATAGAGCGAGAACCAAATTGCAAGTTTATCGGCGATTATATTGACCGCATTGACGAAATGATTGAAAAGAAAATAAAATTTTTCAGTTGATATAGTCTTTTTTGACATAATGTGACATATATTTCAAACATGGATACTTCATTTTTGGAACTTAGGTGTAAAGAAGTTGTCAATGTTGTTGACGGTCGCAGACTGGGACATATTGTTGACATAGTTTTTGATTTGGAAAGTGGTTGCATTAAAGGAATTGTTGTTCCAGGAGAAAAATCATTTTGGAATGTTTTTAAAGGTGGAATGGAACTTTTTATTCCGCTTTGCCAGATTTGTAAAGTTGGGGAAGACACTGTGCTTGTGGAACTGTTTTCAAATCCGGGGAATAAAAACAATCCATATATTTTAAGTTCTCCAAATAAAGATAAAAACAATGATAAAAAACAGCCTTAACGGCTATAAATTTTGAAACTAGCAAAAAAGAGGATAATAACATCCTCTTTTTTTTAATAAATCTTAGTAAAAACAAGTTTCGTCTATCAAAGGAACAATATCTATTGCTGGCTCTTCGTATGGATGAACCTCTCTTAACCTTGTTACAGCCCGTTTAACGTTTTCGATATCGCATATGACTTCTAACTTTTCTTCTTCAACATACTCTAATTTATTTTTCTGTCCAATATGTGGATTTGCTTCATCATTTGGCAAAAAAGTTCCAATACTCTTTACAGAAGTAGTGCAGTGAGAATAATTTCCGATTATACCTGCTCCCACTTCACAAATTGCATTTCTTACATTTTCTACATCCTCTAATGGTATTGTTACAAATATTTTTACTTTATTTATATCTATTTTCATAACACTCACCTCAAATTTATTATAGCATAGGTATTTCAAATTTGTATATCAAATAATCAAAAAAACACTAAAATGGCATTTAGGCGTGTGCTTGTATATAACGAGTGCCTCCGCTGCGCTCGGCAGACAAGCACACGCCTATAACTCAATTTTGTTGCAAAAGAGCGGTTGCTGGCAGAGCAAAACGCAAACCGCTCTTTTGCTTTTTGTTTTCTTCTCTCTATTTTCTAGTGTAAGCGAATATTCTTTGTTGTCAAGGTCAATGTGAGTGTCTTGTTATTTGTAATGTGTGTTATATCAACGACAACCTATGACAACGGCAGAGATATTCGTTTTATTTTGCAGTTAAGAGAGAGTAAGGGTAAAAAAGAAAACATAGGCTGTTTTGGTCTATGTTTTTCTTTGTTTTTTTCGCTAGTTTCAAACTCCCGTGATTAACGGCTGTTTTATTTTATTTACATTTCTGTGATGAGTTTGATGAAGTTTGTTACATCTTTAAATTGGCGATAGACAGATGCAAAGCGAACATAGGCAATTTCATCAACTGCTTTAAGTTTTTGCATTACAAGTTCTCCAATTTCTTGAGATGGGATTTCTTGTCTTAAAGAATTTTGAATTGATTTTTCAATATCTTCTGCCATGGTGTCAATTTGTGCGATTGAAACTGGACGTTTTTCACAGGCTCTGATCATTCCACTTCTGATTTTTTCAATGTTGAATGCTTGACGGCTTCCATCTTTTTTTACAACCAAAATTGGCACTGTTTCAATTGTTTCGTAAGTTGTAAATCTTTTTCCACAGCCAAGACATTCGCGTCTTCTTCTGATTGAGTTTGTTTCTTCAGTGCTTCTTGAATCCAAAACTTTGCTTTCTTCACATTGGCAATATACACATTTCATTTTTAATTTCTCCTTATAACAATTCTTTTGTTATCCGTAAATATTTTAACACAATATTTTGTGTTTTAGCAAATGTTTTTACACAATTCATAGAAAAAATATAATTATTTTAATTGATGCAAGAATATTGCTTTAAGCCTGTCCATAGATTATTTTATGACGAATTTAAGCAAATGTAAGAAGAATAAGCAATATACCATTTGTGGCTTTGACAGTGCTGTGGATGGTGTTTTACGCCGTTTTTGGGAACTTGGTTTCACAGTTGGGCAAAAGGTGAAAATTGTTTCTACTTCACTTTCTAAGAAAGTTTTTCTTGTTCAGATAAGGGGATATCTTTTAAGTGTGCGGGCAAGTTTGCTTGCAAAAGTGCAGGTGAAAGATGACTGAACTTTTGCTTGTTGGTAATCCAAATTCTGGTAAAACAACTTTGTTTAACAGCCTTACGCGTTCAAATGAACATGTGGGCAACTGGCACGGCGTCACAGTTGACACTAAGGCTAAGTCTTTCTTTGCAAATGGTGAAGAACACATTCTTGTTGACACCCCTGGTATTTATTCTCTTTGTCCACTTTCTTTTGAAGAAGAAGTGGCTGTTAAAACTATTTTTTCAAGCGAGAGAAAAATTATAAACATTTGTGACCAAAACAATCTGCAAAGAAATCTATATTTGACTTTATGTTTGTTGGAAAAAGGTTGCGATGTGGTAGTGGCAGTCAATGAAATTGACAGAAAACCAATTTATAAAGTTGATTACAAAAAGTTAAGTGAACAGTTGGGAGTGCCTGTTGTTGGAATTAATGCAGAAAAGAAAATAGGTCTTGATAATTTAAAAAAAGCGTTAAAAATGCCTAGAAAAACACAAAAATTGCCTTATTTTAGACAATTGGATGCAAATTTATTAAATAAAACCAATTTGAATAAAGATTTTTACAATCTAATTAAATTATATGAACAAGATGAAAAATATTTTTTTAATTCTGGAAGAAAGGAGACGAAAACTCTTTTTGAAAATGTTCCAAAAGACAGCGCTCAGATTTTGGCTAAACTGAGATTTGATTTTATTGAAAGTGTTTTAAATGAATGCACTAAACGAACAGATAAAGTCTATGGTCAGAGCAAACTTGACAAATTAATTTTAAATAAATGGCTTTATTTTCCGATTTTTTTGTCTGTTATGGCGGGCATATTTTATTTAACTTTTTTCTCACTCGGAGCATTTCTTTCTGGCATTCTGGAAAGTTTGCTTGGGCTTTTTACAAATACAGTTTTAGGTGCATTGGAAGGTGCAATTGGAAAAGGCTGGTTTTATGAACTTATAAATACTGCTGTGTTTGGTGGTGTGGGAACAGTGCTGTCGTTCTTGCCTCAAGTTGTGCTTTTGTTCTTCTTTTTGTCGGTGTTGGAAGACAGTGGTTATTTGTCACGAATAGCATTTATCTTTGAAGACATTTTAGGTAAGATTGGTCTTTCTGGCAAAAGTGTTTACACGCTTCTTATGGGTTTTGGGTGTTCGACAACAGCCATTATGACTGCCAGAAACATGGATGACAAAAATGCAAAAATTAAAACGGCTGTTCTTTGTCCTTACATGAGTTGTTCGGCAAAGATTCCAATTTACACAGTGATTGGTGGAGCATTTTTTGGTGCCAGCAACATTCTAGTTATTATGGGGCTTTATTTCTTGGGAGTGGTTGTCGCTCTTGCAATTTCCAAACTTTTAGATGTCACAGTTTTGAAAAGCAAGAAGCAAAGTTTTATTCTGGAATTTCCACCTTATCGCATGACAAGCCCTAAACGAGTTGGAAAAATTTTATGGAAAAATGTCAAAGAATTTTTAATCAGAGTTGGCTCTGTCATGATTGCCATGAACATCATAATCTGGGTGCTTTCTTCATTTAGTTTTTCTTTTTCGTATGTTGCGGACAGTCATGGAAGCATGTTGGAAACCATAGGCAAATTTATAACTCCAATTTTTGTTCCGCTTGGTTTTGGAAACTGGGCGATTGTGGCATCACTTGTTGCAGGGCTTGTGGCTAAAGAAGTTGTTGTTTCTTCCATTGCAATGTTCAACGGAATAGACGCGGGAGCAAATAAGTTAATTTCCAGTTCAATCTTGCTTTCTTCAAGTTTGGTGTTTTTCAAGTCAAAAGCAAGCGTTTTGGCGTTTTTAGTTTTCTGTTTGCTTTACACGCCATGTGTGGCTTCAATTTCCATGCTTTTGCAAGAAATAGGTAAAAAATGGACAATTATTTCCATTGTCTTGCAACTTGTAACTGCTTATGTTGTGGCACTTATTGTCTATAATGTGGCTTTTGCTTTTGAAATTTTTGGTTTTATCAAGTGTTTTTCAGTTTTAATGACTGTCATGGCATTCTTAGTTGCAGTTGTTTTTATTGCAAAAAAAATAAAACATAAAAAATTGTGCGGAAATTGTCAAAATTGTTCCAACAAAAGATGCCATAAAAAATAAAAGCATTTTGTGTTAAAAATTTGATTTTTAGGGCAACATTGTGTTATTCTCTTTATATGAAACCAGTCGTTGCAGTTGTTGGCAGAGCCAATGTTGGAAAATCAACATTTTTCAATAAAGTTTGCGGAAAAAGGATAAGCATTGTGGATGATGTTGCGGGAGTTACTCGCGACAGGCTTTATGCCGACGCAACGTGGTCTGGAAAAGATTTCACACTTGTTGACACTGGCGGAGTGGAACTTGGCAGTGATGATGTTTTCCAAGAAGAAATTTTTCAGCAAGTTTGTTTGGCACTTGAAAACGCCAATGTCATAATTTTCATTGTGGATGGAAAAACTGGAATTACTCAGTCAGATGAAGATGTTGCAAAAATTTTAAGAAAACAAAAAGTGCCTGTTGTGTTGGTTGTCAACAAACTTGACACTTTTGATGTTTCTGCAACTTATGAATTCTATTCGCTTGGACTTGGCGAGCCTATGCCAATTTCATGTGCTCAAAGCAAAGGTCTTGGTGATGTGCTTGACAAAGTGATTTCATATTTCCCTGAAAACTTGAAAGTTGAAGAAGAAAATGGCATAAAAATAAGTTTAGTTGGAAGACCGAATGTCGGCAAAAGTTCGCTTATCAATCGTTTACTTGGTAAAAAGCGATTGGTTGTAAGTGATGTGGAAGGCACAACTCGTGACAGTGTCACTGTGCCTTTTAGATGCAACAAAAAAGATTATTTTTTAATTGACACAGCAGGTTTAAGGCGACAACGTTCGGTTGAAAAACAATCGGTGGAAGGTTATTCTGTCATTAGAAGTATGTCTGCCATTGAACTTAGTGATGTGGTTTTAATTGTTTTGGATGCAACTAAAGAAGTTTCCGAACAAGATGTGAGAATTGCTGGGTTTGTGCATGAAGCACAAAAAGCCAACGTTGTCGTTGTCAATAAATGGGATGAGAAAGTTATGAGCAAAGAAGCCTTTACAAAAATTTTGCAAGATAAACTTTCATTTATGTCTTATTTCAAAGTTATCTTTGTTTCGGCTCTTACAGGTGCTGGACTTTCAAGTATTATGGAAAATGTCGACAAAGTCTATGAAAATGCTTCAAGAAGAATTCCAACTGGTGTTTTGAATGATATTTTGCGTGATGCGATTTTAAATTTCGAGCCACCTTCGAAAAATGGAAAGAGAAGCAAAATTATGTTTGTCACTCAACCAGACACAAATCCACCTAAATTTGTGTTCTTTTGCAAAGACCCAGAATTTATTAATTTTTCTTATGAACGCTATTTGGAAAACAGACTTCGCGAAAGAGTAGATTTTTCAGGGACTCCGATAAACCTTGTGTTTAAAGGAAAGGAGGAAGAATGATTGTCGTTTTATATTTATTTATTGGCATGCTTGTTGGTTATTTAATTGGAAACATCAACTTTGCAAGGATTTTTTCTTGGGCTTTTGGTAAAAAAGATATAACAACTGTCGGAAGTAAAAACCCTGGGACTATGAATATGCTCCGCACAAGGGGATTTGGTGAAGCAATGCTTACTCTTGCAATGGAGGGAATTAAAAGTGGTCTTCCTGCACTTGCTTGTTATTTCTTAATTGAACATTTCTTTGCTGGTTGGGGTGATTTGGCTTTCTATATGACAGCCTTTGGTGTCATTTTAGGTCATTGTTTTCCTGTTTTCTATAAGTTTAAAGGTGGAAAAGGAATTGCTTGCACATTTGGTATGTTTTTGTTTAACCCTGATTGCTGGTGGTTTGCTTTGGCAGTTTTTGCCATTTGTTTTATTTTGGTTTTCTTTATTGACTATATGTTTATCATTTCACTTACATTTTCTTTGACGCTTACTGTGTATGCTTGTTGTGTTTATGGAATTGAACAAAGATTTTTGTTTTTGTTTATCATTTTAATCTTAATAGTAAATTTGGTTTTATTATTGTTTAAACATAGATCAAATTTCCAAAGACTTTTCAATGGCACAGAAAACAGAGTGCATTTTATTGATAAATTGAGAAAGAAAAAATCAAAAAACAATGAAAATATGGAAATAGTTGAACAAAAGGTTGATAATAATGAAATTTCCACAGATGAAAAACAAGACTAACTTAATTTTTACACATAAACTTATTAAGGCATTTGCTGACAGTTTAATTAAAGCTTTTATACCGCTTATTATATATAAAAATTCTGGAAGTTTGCTTTTGGTTTTTATGTATCTTAATGTTTATTATTTATTGTGCGGAATTCTAAATTTGGTTCTTAAAAAATTTTTGCAAAAATATGGTGTTATAGCCATAATTTTACATATTATTCCAGTTATTGCTGTTCAAGTTTTGCTGTCAACTGTGTCGACTACTTGGTGGTTATGTCTTGTGATTGCTTTAATTCTAAGCCTTTCTCAAGTGCTTTACTCTGTGCCACTAAATTTAATTTTTACTTTTACAGACAAAAATACCAATGTCGCAAAATTTCAAATAGCCACAAATGTTGGAAAAATGATATTTTTGCTTTTAAGTGGTTACGTCTTAAGTGTGGATTTTAAAAATAATCTTTTAATTTTGTGTATTGTTGCAGTTGTGCTTTATTTGATTTCTTCTGTTCCACTTATTTTTGGTTATAACTTACTTAAAGAATCTTACATTGAAAAAACGAAAAATCCACAAAAAGTGGATCAAAAGAGTTATCTTCCATTCAACATTTTTCATATTTGTTTTGGAATATTCCAAAGTGTAATGGATGTAGTTTTGCCAATATATCTCTATGTGAACAATCTCAATTTTCAGTCAATAGCAATTATTATGGTTTTGGTTGAAGTTTGTAAAATTGGCTCAAATTTACTAGCCAAATTCTTGGTTAAAAGAAAGTTGTCTGTTTTAAGTTGCTGTGTAAGTGTTGCAATATTTTTGATTGGTTGTGTTGTTATTTTAATCGTCAAAGTTCCTATTGTTCTGTATGTTTGCAGTTGTTTAATTGCCATCAGTTTTCCACTTTTGTTTGTGCCTATGTTTGGTGCTTTTTGCAAGAAATTGCGTTATGATGACAATCAATTTGATGGCATGGTTTACCGAGATTGCTACATACTTCCAGCAAAAGATTTAATGTATTTATGGTGGTTTGCTTTTCCTATTTTTGAATTGCAATTTGCCATTGGCATGACCAGCAGTTTAATTATGCTTTTTTGTTGTAGAATGATTTTAAAGAAAAATGGCGGTGATTGCGACAAATCTTTAACCGAAAATTTAACAGTTGAACAAACTGAAACGGTTAAAATGGAAAGTCAGCAAACAGAAATTAAAGAAAATCAGCAAAAATAGGCTGATTTTTTTATATATCGTTCTAAACGATTGTGGACTTACATAAATTATGGTATCTTGGAGGTTTACATGGAAAAAGAACAAATTTACGAAGATATAAAATCCCGCACCAACGGCGATATTTATGTTGGCGTAGTCGGACCTGTAAGAGTTGGTAAATCCACTTTTATTTCCGAGTTTATGAAAAAACTTGTCATTCCAAACATTGAAAATAAAAATGTTAAACAACGTGCGATTGACGAGTTACCACAAAGTGCTGATGGCAAAACAGTTATGACAACACAACCACGCTTTGTGCCAAATGAAGCAGTAAGAATTTCAGTTGCAGACAAAATCAACTTGAAAGTCAGACTTATTGATTGTGTTGGCTATCTTGTGTCAGGTGCAATGGGAACAACAGAAAATGACAAGCCAAGACTTGTTAAAACACCTTGGTCAGATGAAGAAATGCCTTTTGAAAAAGCCGCAGAAGTTGGCACCAAAAAGGTGATTGAAGAACATTCGACAATCGGCATTGTTGTCACAACTGATGGCTCTGTTTCTGACATTGAAAGAGCAAACTATATTGAAGCAGAAGAGCGTGTTGTGTCTGAAATGAAAGCAAGCGGAAAACCTTATGTCATTGTTTTGAACTGCAAAAATCCAAACAGTGCAGAAAGCAAAAAATTGGCATCAAACTTGTCAGAAAAATATGAATCACAAGTGCTTGCCATGAATGTTTCAGACCTTAAAGAAGGCGACATTGACAAAATTTTTGCCAGCATTTTATTGGAATTTCCTGTTAAAAGCATTAAAGTTAAAATGCCAAAATGGTTGCAAGCACTTTCTTATTCAAATCCAATCATCACAGAAATGGTTGGCGAAATCAGAAGGTTTGCTGACAGCGTGAAAAAAGTTGGAGATGCAAATAAGGATACAGTTGTGTTTACGGAAAGCAACAGTTTTGACCCAATCACATTCTCTAATGTTGAAATGGGTGAAGGTGTAATCAGATTTAACATTGTTCCAAAGGAAAATCTTTTCTATGATGTGCTTTCTGATGAATGCGGATTCAGAATTGGAGATGACTATGAACTTGTTTCATACATCAAAAATTTGGCTGTTGCAAAAGTGGAATACGACAAACTTAAAAACGCTTTGGAAGAAGTGGAACAAAATGGATATGGAATTGTTGTTCCAAACAAAGATGAATATGTTTTACAACAACCAGAAGTTGTTAAACAAGGCAACAAGTTTGGTGTTAAGATTAAGGCGACAGCACCAAGTTTGCACATCATCAAAGTTGATGTTGAAAGCGAAGTTACTCCACTTGTTGGAAATGAAAATCAAAGTCAAGACCTTGCTGCATTTTTAAATGACAAATTTGAAAATGACCCACAAGGAATTTGGGATACCAATCTTCTTGGTAAGAGCCTTTATTCAATGATTGATGACAACATTTCATCTAAGATTGTTATGATGCCAGCAGACGCTCAACGCAAAATGCGTAAAACTCTTGGCAGAATCATCAATGAAGGTAAGGGCGGAGTGCTTTGCATATTGTTGTAAAATATTAATAAAAAACATCTCTTTTGAGATGTTTTTTTAATTAAATTTAAGCACCTTTTTTCTTGTGTTCTTCAATGTTGTCCAGCATTTCTTCAAGTTCTTGAACGCTTTTTTCCAAATCTTCCAAACTTTCTGTTTCTTCCATTTCTACAGGTTCAATAATTGGTGATTCTTCAATAGAGTTGTCTGAAACGGTGACTGCAGTGTATGTTGTTTGCGCTTCTTTATTTCTGTTAATTTTGTTCCATTTTGGTTTTGTGAATGCACCAAGACACATTGTTAAACAATAAACAACTGTAAATGCTGGGAATAAGATTGCTCCATCCATAAGTTGTCGGCGTTTGGTCGCACCAAGTTTTTTATAGTCCAACATAACAAGAAGCACACCTTGACCAATTCCAGCAAGCAAGAATAAAACAAGTAAAATGATTCCAATCAAGATAAGTTGGTTATAAAGTCCAGAAGCGTTTATTCCAACAGCGGCGGCTTGAGCGTCTGTGAATATTCCAGTTGCCCAAAGGTAAACAACATTATATACATAATAAGCAGGAATCCAAGTGCAAAGAATGACACAAATGACATTGAAGAAATAGGTGAGAATTTGTTCTATATAAGAGAAGTTTAAGGTTGTGCAGAATTTCCAAAGAAGTTTTGGAGTATATTTTGCAAGCAATCTTATATTTCCAGACGCAATACGCTTATTTCTTGAAAAAGTGTCTTTAAATGTGGATGGCAAATCTTCATAAACAACTGCGTCTTCAACAAAGTGTGCTCTGTGTCCTTCAAGCATACGCTTAAAGCAAAATTCTGTGTCTTCAGTTATGCTTGTGGTGTCATATCCGCCAATATCTCTGATGATTTGGAATTTTGTCATAGATCCTGGACCATTTACATGGGCATCGAGATGTAATCTTTCTCTTACTCTGGAAGAAAATCTGGAGTCGAACGTGTAATAAAGGCCACATGCTTTAGTAAATTTGTTTTGTGTCATGTTAAGTGCTGACTCATATGGTCTTGCAATTTCAACACCTGTATTATAGGCATCGTTCATCAAATCAAAAAATTCGTCATTGATGTGGTTGTCGGCATCAAGTCTGATTGAAAAATCATAATCAATGCCTGTTGCCAAAATCTGTTCATAACCATGTTTAAGGGCATAAGAAGCAATGCGGTGTTTTGGGTCTGGGTCATTAAGTTCAAAAACATTTGCTCCTGCTTTTCTTGCAAGGTCGGCGGTGTTATCATCGCAGTTGTGTGCAACAACATAGACATCGAACATTTCCTTTGGATAAGTTTGTAAATCAAACAGACGCTTTACTGTGTCATGAATTACATCTGCTTCATTGTGAGCAGGAATTAAAACACAGATTTTATTTTTCTTTTCTGATTTTGGAAAGACTTTCTTTGGAAGCCAAAACAAAAACATGAAAATGAATTGCATAAAGAAAGGTATTCCGATTAAAATTAATATTACATTATTTATAATAAATAAAACATTATATAAAGTTATTTCCCACATAGTTTTCCTCGATTTATAATTTTGTTAAATGTTGTTTTAAGAATTTTCTAAAATTTTAGTAAGAGAATCTTTTATTTCAGGCCTTGATTTTTGAAGAAGGCTAATTAAATGTTTATCCTTAGAGTATTGACTTAAATCATAATAGAAAAATTCTTCAAGTGAAGAGTTGCACACTTCTGCAATATCATTTATAACTGAAATTGAAGGTTCAAAGTTTTTGCGATATTCCAGTCTGTTGATGTATGCTTCATTTTTTCCTATTCTGAGGCTTAGTTCTCTGGCCGACAGTCCAGCACGTGTGCGAAGTTGACTTATACGATTTATTATTTCGTTTAATTCCATTGCATACCTCTCAACTAATATTATAATATCTATATATACTATTATAATAGGATATATAACCCTAATATATACAAAAAAGTATATATAATATATACAAATATGTCTATTTTTGTTATTTTTAAGTTATAAACAGTAAAAATAAAAAATCCACTGTTAAATCCGTTGAGTATTCGATATAAACATGGACTTTTATGCTTTTGCTAATGAAGATGTAACTATTACAAATATAATCTTAAAAAACAAGTAAAACAAAATAAAAATAATTTAAATAAATTTAGTTGACAAATATCGTATAATTTTTTACTATAAAATAGTAAATTTTAAATTGGGGTCAAAAATGAAAATTAATTTAGGTTCAAATGCTAAGAAATGGATAATTGGAATTACTGCAATTGTTTTGTTTTCTTTATTTATAACTTTAATCACTCTAAACTCTATTAAGAGAAATGAAGTCAATTTGGCTTATATTATTATTATGGATGTAGTATTAGTTGCTCTTTTGGGTTTGTTTTTATATATAATTATTAAATCTAATAAAACTGTTAAAGATGTAGACGGGGGGGGAGAAAAGCATTGGTTAAAAACTAAAAAAGGTTGCATAATTTGCTTTTTTGCTGTTTTAATTACAGCAATCTTAGTTAGGACGGTTTGTTTGACAAGTTTTCCAAATGGAATGATGTTAGATGAATGGTCAATGCTGTATGATTCGTGGTGCCTTGGACATTTTGGAGTTGATAGAAATGGTTATTCTTTCCCAGTTTATTTAAAGGCTTGGGGTAGTGGTCAAAGTGTTCTGCTTGCATATCTTACTATTCCTTTTGTTTTAATGTTCGGAATAAATCAAGTTTCTGGCGCACTTGCTATTTGTTTTGTGTCAATTTTGTCTATTATTGCATTGTTCTTTTTGGTTAAGAAAGTCTGTGATGTAAAAATGGCTTTTGTGTGTATGCTTCTTTTTGCCATTTTACCTTGGGACATGATGAATGCAAGGTGGGGATTGGATTGTAATTTACTTCCCGCATTCTTAATTTTTGGCACTTTATTTTTTGTTAAAGCGGTAAAAGACAATTGGTGGTGGTTTTTATTGTCTGGTTTCTTTTATGGCTTATCTCTTTATACCTATGGTTTAAATTGGTTTTTCTTGCCTATATTCCTTATTTGCGTTTACATAATATTATTAATAAAAAAGAAAATTAAATGGACACAATTTATTTTAGGAAATGTTATTTTGCTTCTGTTTGCTATGCCTCTTTTATTATTTTTAATGGTAAATTTGGGTATTTTGGAAGAGTTTAAAATTTTTGGTCTGTTTTCCGTGCCAAAACTTTCCCAGTTTAGACCTGGTGGTTTCAGTGATGGAATTTTATCTAAAATTAACACACTTTATAGAATTTTTGTATTGCAAGATGATGGATTAATCTGGAATAGAATTTTGCCTTTTGGTGCTCTTTTTCCTATAAGTCTGCCATTTATTGTTTGTGGATTTATTTACTTTTTAAAAAACATAAAGAAAATTTGGAAAGAAAATATTATTGAGTTTTTTATGTTTTTATGGTTTGCAGTTGGGCTTATAACGGGATTTGCTGTAGCGGGTGTTGCCATAAATCATTTTAATTATGTTTTACCTGCTATGATTTTTGTGATTGCAAAAGGTATTTTGTGGTTTAGTGGAAACCTAAAGAAAATTTTGTTGTCTATTGGAAGTTTATATTTGGTGTGTTCTGTCTGTTTTTTAAGTTGTTACTTTGGACCAACTTTTAAGCAAACTACATATAATTGGTTCAGTCAAGGAATTGAAGATGCTGTAAACTTTGCTGAAGAAAAACGAAGTGAAAATGAAAATATTTCTATTGATTGTGGCGGAAGTTATTATGTGATTTTATGTTCATTAGCACAAATTTCACCTTTTGAATTTCAGGAAACTGTTTGTTATGAAGACGAAACAGTGGGTATTAGACAAGTAAAATCAGTATCGCACTTTAAACTTAATGTGGATGAGGAAATGGCTGAGAGCGATATTTATATTTTAAAAGATGGTTCTGGCATTGAGATTAAAGAAGATTGGAAAACTGAAAAATTTGGAAGTTATATAGTTTGTTTTAAATAAAAAAACTTGATTCATTTCAAGTTTTTTATTAAGAATATCTTGATGATTGAGAAGATTCGTCCCATGTTGGAACAACCTCCAACTTGTGTTTTAGGAAAACTACGCTTTAAGAAGAGAAAAAGTTGAACAGAGAATTTATGCTTTTGTGAAATTATTTTAAAATTTTCACAAAAATAGATAAGTGAAATTTTTGTTATTTGCAAGCGTTACTCAGCATTTATATTTGATGGTGTTCCCGAGAGGATTCGAACCTCCGACCTGCGGTTTAGGAGCAATAAAATCTAGTTGTTTTAACTTTTCTATCTCTCACTTTCGCAATTTATACAAACATTATACCACTTAACTTACAAAATTCCAATCAACTTTTCTAACTTTTGCACTATAAACAGAAACTCTACCAAATCCACGGTACAGAAATGGTGACTTTTTGGGTAGTTTTAAGGTTTGGGTACAATTTGAGATTTTTTGTTAAATTTTTGATGAATTTTAGTGCTCTATATGTTATAATCTCTCAAAAGGAGTATTTACATGTTCACATTATACCATAGTTTAATTTCTGACATAAAGGCTTGGGTATTTAAAAAGCGAATAAAAAAATATAGAAAAAACAAAGATAGCAAGTTGATAATAGAAAAAGATTTCGATACATTTGGTATCACATTGCTTGCTTCTTTAGCTTGGTTAGGGATAATAATAACTTGTTTAGCAGGAATCAGTGTGATACTTTTTCTAGTTGCTCTTTTAATTTTTTGGTCTGTAGAAGCTCCTTCCAGAACAGGAGGCATTGTCGCATTAATTGTTGGAGTATTAAGTGTTGTTGGAGTTATTTATAGTACAAACAAAAAAAGAAATGATGAGCAACATGATAGATTTGATAATTCCATCTATATCATCATACAATATTTAATCGAGTTAAAAAGAGGGAACTATAATTATAAAATATTCAAAGATGATTTAAGTTATATATTTATGAATGTGCCAAATAATGTGTTATTAATTTTGAGAGATATACAAGATAATATTAAACTGCTCAAAAATGCAAAAGCCGAAGAAAAAGAAGTGTGTGAAAAAGTAATAAACAAGGAAATATTATTTTTAATTGTTTACATACGTGAAGTTTATCATATCGCAAATGCTGAATTAAAATATGATGTGGAGCATGAAGAAATTATTAACGATTTAATTGTAAATAGCAGTAAATTTAAATCCAAAGAAAAAACAAATCTAAAAACTAATCAGAAAAAATCATCTAAGAAATAAATCTTTACAAACATTGCATGTAATCTCAATCACGCGTTCAATTTCAAGATTATGAAGTTGACCTTTTTCTATATCTAAATCAAAGGACTCTTTCCATTTTTCTTTTGAAAAGTCTTTAACAAACTTGTCTTCAAGTTCACAGACTTTATTTAATTGCAACTGCTCTTCAGCAGCTCTTTTTTCATTTTCTAATATATCTCTGACTAGTTGTAAAACGTGGTTCAACTTTCTCACCTCCATTTGAAATAATGCTACAATACTTGGCATAATCTTCGCCATTGCTATTTACAAGCAATATAATGTCCGATTGTAAACAGCAGAACATCAATACATGCCAAACACCTTGTTCATCAATAAACATATCTTCTTTGTGACAAGACACAAAGGGTGTAGCTTTCATAAGATGTTCACGAAAGGGAATAAAATATCGCTTAGACAAATAAATAACTCCTTCAATTACATATTCGACCGCCAGCCCTTTGTCTTTGTCAAGGTGATTCCTTAACAACCGAGCGTTTGGAACATCGCACAAAAAAATTGCTTTCATAAGTCCTCCAATGTGGATTTGCTCCAGAAAGTTGTAAAAAATGCAACTATCTGGAGAAAATATACAACAAAATTACGATTACTATATGATTGAATTAAGTTATCTCAACTTAAAGGCTTCTTTGCAAACCTTGTAAGTATGATTGATGTATTCTTTTAGTTTCATATCTTGCAATTCTTCTAGCTCAGAACAAAGCTTCAAAAATTCAATGCATTGTTTGTCATTTAAGCTCGAAACAAAGTTCATTTTCATTTCATTTGCCTTTGTCAACTTGCCATTCAGTTCATCAGAAGCGATAAACGATTTATTAACTAAATCAATTAAATTTTTCATAACTCCTCCTCGAGTTGCTTTGTGTTTTAACTTAAATAAAAATCTTTTGCAACTCTTTTGAAGATATTTCTAAAGGATAATGCAAAGTTCTCCTAAGCGGCTGCTATATATAGAGTTTTGTTCTTTTCTATAAAAATTCTAAACCTACAAAATATTTGTTAAAAATAAAATTTAATAAATCTTTTTAAATATTAACAGTTTGCGGGAATTTATGTTATAATTACATCGTAGGGAGTAATCACAAAAGGTATAAATATGGATTTAGAAATGCTATTAAGTAAAAAACAAGAATCCGATAATTTGGATGTCAAACTGAAGTTTTATGATAAAAGTAAGTATTATGATTTAGTTAAAGATATGATCTCATTTGCAAATTGCATTGCTCCTGGAGACAGATACATTGTATTTGGTATTGAAAATGCTACTTTTAATGTATGTGGTATAACAGATGATTTGCCAGACATTTCAAATTTGCAACAGATCGTAGATACATATGTAGAACCAACTATTCACTTTTCTGTAGGTAATAAAACAATTGATGGTAAGAAAATAGGATACATTCAGATTTTTGACTCAGCAGATGAAAAGCCTTATATTATAAAAAAGGAATATAAGTCACTTGGATCAGATAAATTGAGAAAAGGCGAAATATATATTAGAAAAAATGCTACAAATCATATTGCTAATCGTACAGATATAGATAAAATGTATGACAGAAAAGATAAATTGTGTATAAATGTTAATAAATTGAAACGAGTATACAGCAAATTTACACACACATTCAATATTACCTTAAAAAACAACTCTTCTAATGAAGTAAGGATTAAAAGAATAAATCTAAAGATAGTTTCCAGTGAAAATGAATTTGTTATAGAAGAATGTTATGTTGAAACTACTCCTAAGGACGGAATTTTTTGCCTAGACAGAGAAAATCAAATTGTTGTTGGTGCAAAAGCATATTTGAATAAAAATATTTATTACAAGTCAAAAGGTTTGATGAATATTGTGAAAGATAATATTGAGTTGATTTATCTTATACTGATCGATGACCAGAACAAAGAGGATTATTTTGAAATTGATAAAAAATTTTACAAGGAGTTTGTATGAAAAATTATTCCCCATTAAGATATCCAGGTGGAAAAGCTAAAATTGCACCATTGGTAAAATGTATGATAAACAAATCTACTAGGGATTTAGTATACATCGAACCATTTGCGGGAGGTGCAGGAGTTGCTTTAGATTTACTTTTGGATGGTGTTGTTGATAGTATTGTTATCAATGACTATGATAAATCGATTTATTCGTTCTGGAAATCTATCTTATCTTACCCAAAGCAATTTATAGAGTTATTAGAGAGAACTCCTGTATCTGTCGAGGAAAGGGAAAAACAAAGACAAATTTATTTGACGAGAAACAGCAAGTTTTCTTTAGAGTTGGGATTTGCGACATTTTATCTAAATAGAACCAATCATTCTGGGATTATTAAAGCTGGACCAATTGGAGGAATAAAACAAAATGGTTTATACAAAATAGATGCGAGATTTAATAAAAATGACTTAATTAATAAAATTAAGTTAATTTCAAGATACAAAAATAAAATTCATTTATATAACAAAGAGGTCCGCACTTTTATTGATAAGATTTTGCCAAAGTATCCAAACCACTTTATTTACTTTGATCCACCATATTACAAAAAAGGAAAAGATTTATATAAAAACTTCTTTACGGATAGAGATCATATAGAATTAAGTAAAAAGATAAAAGGTATAAGTGATTATTGGATGGTGACTTATGATAATGAAGAAAGTATAAAAAAAATATATAGTGAATATCTAATCAAGACTTATAGAATCAATCATAGCGCAGCAAATACTGGAAAAACGGAAGAAATTATTTTCTTGTCAAATAATAGTTTATGGCCAAGCGAAGAAGAATTAAAACAATTAAATACATCAATAAATTTTTTAGGAGGAACTAATGAATAATCTGATAGAAACCATTTCTAAAAATAATAAGTTATGTAATCTGGTGCAAAAGGATAATTTTGTTGGTTGGGTATTTTCAATTGACTACGAAAATGCCCTTATAATGACAAATGATGAATGGAAATCAAATGTTAGAGGCATTCCTCATAATAGTTTTTTAATTGCCACATCTCTAGACACGGAAAAATTTGCCACAACGCAGGAGATAGATAAAGAAGTTATTCTCTTAAGAGTAACAAATTCTTGTAAGTTGCCACAAGATGACGATATGATAAAGACAAGAATCGACAATTATCAAAATCAGCAACAAGTTGAGGATCTTCCTAATCAGCAAGATTATGATATCTTAACAAAAAATAAAATGCAATTTAGTGGCTTGGAATGCAGAGTTCTAGGGACTTTTTATCTAAAAAATGAGAATTTATACCTTGGTAGTGATATTGAGAATTATTCAACCGCTTTAAAGATGAAAGTTTATATGCCAGATGGCGAGTCGCTACAAGAAATTGTTAATTATGTTGATCCTATTCGAAAGGAAAAATTCAAAGAAGATTTTAAGGAGTTAGGTATTACAAAAGATGTAGACCCTTTTCGCATAGGGACTGTTCGTTATACTTCTACAGATAGGTTGCACAGGTCAGATTTAAATGATTTAATACCATTTTCAATACAACCTTCTGATTTTTTGGCCAGAAGAACTGCTGTATTAGGTATGACTAGAACTGGCAAATCTAATATGATTAAACAGACAGTATCTGTTGTAAAACAGGTTTCAGAAGAGTGTACTTTAGATATCGGACAAATAATTTATGATATAAATGGAGAATATGCAAACGCAAATGACCAAGATAAAGGTTCTATTGCGGAGATCTACAAAGACGACTGTATAAGGTATCGAAGTGTTAAAACTGAAGGGTTTAAGCCTCTTTTAAACAATTTTTATACTCAGTTAGAAGAAGGACATTCAATTATTTGTGATTGTATTAGAGAAAAATATGGTAGTAGCGGTGCCGCAGATTTAAATTTATTTATGAATAGTATCTCTTTTGATAAACCACCAGAAGGAAACAAGGGAGAAACGGTTAGATGGAATCAAAAAGTTGCACTGTATAAAACATTGCTTTATGCGGCGAAATTTTCAGCCCCTAGTAACTATAAAGTCTATTTTGAAGCAAATAAGGATATTCGGAGATTAGTAAATCCAGATGTAGATCCTAAAGATGGATTGACATTATATGAAAGTAAAATATGGTTTACTAATTTAAGAAGAATTAGCCAAGAGATAAAAAAAGAAATTACAGATATTGCTAGGAATAAAAAATCAAAAGAAGAACGCAAATATAATCCAACTGACGCAGATATAATAGACCATTGGATTACAGAAGAATGCAGAATAATGTTAAATATGTTGTGTATGAGAAATGACTCTGACGGCTATTTTAATGGCTATAAAGCAATTACTGAAGCTCAGAAATATCACAGTTTTGAAAGAGATTCTGATGTGCGAGAAGAAATTTATAATAGTCTGTGCGAAGGAAAAATTGTCATAATTGATCTCTCAGTAGGTAATGCATTAATTAGAGAAAGAATTAGTAAAGATATCGCAGAGTACATTTTCAATCAATCGATGAAAATATTCACAGAGGGAAAGAAACCAAAAAATATAGTTATATATATAGAAGAAGCGCACAATCTAATTGGTAAAAATATGGAGTTAACCAATACATGGCCAAGAATTGCAAAAGAAGGAGCTAAATATAGAATTGGTTTAGTATATGCTACCCAAGAGGTTTCTTCTATTCATCCAAATATACTTGCAAATACTGAAAACTGGTTTGTTAGTCATTTAAATAGTGAGAAAGAAATAAAAGAGCTTGCAAAATTTTATGATTTTGGTGATTTTAGTCAATCATTGTTAAAATCACAAGATATTGGTTTTACTAGAGTGAAGACATTGTCAAGTCCTTTCGTTATTCCAATCCAAATAGACAAGTTTGATCCGTCAAATTTTGTCAAAGGAGTTAAAAATGAGTAATTTTGATGGACAAGCAGGCTTTTTAGAAATAACAAAAAATATCGAAGTTGCAGAATTTTTAAAATCATGTCAATTTATGCATGAACCAAATGATAACGAATTGGAAAAAATTAAGAGTTACTTCAATGATTTACATATTAATGAAAGTGAAATATATCCTAACAATATAATAGCCATTGCTTCTGATCACTATGAGGCAAAAGTACGGGATGATATACCATTCACAAATGTAGGTTATATTAAGGTATCTAACTTTTTATTAAGAAAAAATAGAATAACCTCATTAGAGAATCGAAGATTCTTAGATCCGTTTGAAGTGGCTAGACTGCAAAAAGAAAAAGAGGCGTATACTTTTATTCTCCCAAGTAGTAATATGCTTTACAAAGATGAAAAAACTGTTACCGATAGTTTTAGGTTAAGACTATATGAAATGTTAAAAAGTTATAAAACGGATGAGGCAAATGAAGAGACTTCTTTATTGGCAACATTATTTTATTTAAATTCGTTAAAAAATGGTGAAAATCCAAACATAATAACTTTGAGTAGATGTCCTTCTTGCAAAGCTAAAAATGTAAAAGTATTTAATGTAAATGAGAAACAATTTTGTAAAGAGTGTCATTGTATATTGTATCCAAGTGACGTTTTGAGATTATGGGAAGAAATTAATGAAGATTCAGCTAGCAATATCTCACCTTTGACAAGGTTTGATAACTTTATAAAACATTTATTATTGGCCCATAACATTAGGATGATTAAATTGCTAAATTCGGAGAACTATAGAACTATACTTAGTGATTCAATTTTCGTTATAAATGGTTCACTTGCTATATATGGAACACCTGCAAGTTTTTATAGTAGTATGCAGAAGTTTATCTACGATATTAATAAGGACTTGGAAGATCATGGCTTTAATAGATTAATGATAATAGGTATAGTTGAAAGCTCTTCTGTCCTGTCTTACGCCAACTTTTTAAATAAGCATTTATTAAATTCGACAATATGTTGTGTTTCAGATGAGTTCAGAGCTAAATATATAGATTACCATAAAATCGAATCAGGAACAACATTTGGCAATGAAACTTTTTATGGACAAGATTTTATCTATAAAAATAGCAAAGGTAAAATCAAGGTTTTTCAAATACCTTATCCATATAGAGATAAATCGAATCTTCAAGTGTTTAAGAACGAAAAATCAAATATAAAAAATTATAAAGATCTAGATAGATATATTAAATTCTTAGATGATTTTGATAGCGATATGTTTAGTAATTCAATAATTCCTGCTGTTTTGAGCAAAAAATATAGCATTATAAACATGCAGCCAGGGTCAGACGTTTTAAACTTAATATCAAAGAATCTGCTAGGTAAGATATAAATTTACTAAAAATCACTAAATCGCTAGACTTTTCAATTGTTTTACGGCTTAATATGTTTGATATAGTTCAGTATCTAATTCTTTGGCTGTTTGATACAAAAAATTAAAAGATATGTTAAATACTTATGGAGGGAACATGAAAAATAGGATTTACTTTGAAGAGGAAAATGCAAAAATATTGTGCGACAATATTTTGACAACTTCATTTGTTAAACCTGAAAGTGTAGATCTCATTGTGACATCACCTCCTTATAATCTAAACATTGAATATACATCCACTGATGATAACTTAAACTATGAAGATTATTTAAAATTCACTAAGAAGTGGCTAAAAAAATGCTTAGACTTATTAAAAGATGATGGAAGAATGTGTTTAAATATTCCATTGGATACAAATAAGGGTGGACATCGTAGCATTGGTGCAGATATTACAACAATTGCTAAAAATGTTGGCTGGAAATACCACTCAACTATTGTCTGGAATGAAGGAAATATTTCTAAGTCATCAGCTTGGGGTTCTTGGTTAAGTGCATCTTCTCCATATGTAATTGCGCCTGTAGAATTAATTATAGTTTTATATAAAGGCAATTGGAAAAAGATTTCTGGCTCAAGAAAAAATGATATTACCAAAGAAGAATTTGTAAGTTGGACAAATGGTGTATGGACTTTTAAGGGAGAAAGCAAAAAGAAAATTGGACACCCTGCACCATTTCCTGTTGAACTTCCCAAAAGATGTATAAAGCTATTTTCCTATGTAGGTGACACTATTTTAGATCCGTTCATGGGTAGTGGCTCAACAGTGATAGCTGCTAAGCAGTTAAACAGAAACGGCATAGGAATTGATAAAGAAATACAATATTGCGAGTTAGCTATGCACCGTATTTTAAAGGAGACAAAATGAAAGAACTTATAACATATATCGACTTATTCTCTGGACCTGGAGGATTATGTACTGGATTTAAAAGTGAAGGACTAATACCAAGAATCGCAGTAGATTTTAGTGAATTCACAGTGAAAACTTATGCAGAATCTCACAATGCAGAAATATATGAATTAGAGGATTTAGTTAAAAATATAGGTCAATTAGAAAACGTTTTATCTAAGACTGATAAAACATGTGTTATCCACGGGGACATAAATAATTTTTCCAACGAACTCATTAAAGAAATCTTAAAAAAGAAATTTAATGAAGATTCAGTTGATATAGTAACAGGCGGTGCTCCTTGCGAAAGTTTTTCAATGGCTGGAAAGAGATTAGAGAATGACAAGAGAAATGACCTCTTTTCAAACATATTAAGAATTGGACATTGTGTTGATGCAAAGTTTGTTATGTTTGAAAATGTGCCGGGATTATTAACAAAAAAACGAAATGGTAAAGCTGGAGGTCAGATTGAATATGTCATAAATGAGTTTGAAAAAGATGATCCGATAACTCATACCCATTATAATTTGGCAAGTAAAGACAAGGAAGTTTATAAATGTCTTGCATCAGATTATGGCACACCACAAAAAAGAGAGAGATTATTTATAGTTGGTTGTAACAGCAAATACAAAGAAAATACTTTCACATACCCAGAAAAAACACATGGTAAAGGTAGAAAGTTTAATAACATAACTGTAAAAGATGCATTTAGATATTTACCTAAAATTCATAGCAATGACGGTGCGGAAGAAATGATTTCTCAGCCAAACTATGAAGAAGATTACAAAAATGGTAATATTACAGAGGGTGCTTATCTTTATTACAGATTTATATATGGCGATGAATATTGCGAAAAAACAAGTTATGATAAGCAAAAAACCACATATCAAAAGTCTCTGAACCATAGCAAAAAAATGATTATGCGTTTTGAGAATATTAAGCAAGGGGAAGGAATGCAGTCAGCAGTTGATAGATTAATTTCTGAAGGTAAATCTGACATAGTCAAGGAGTGTTTCCCTAATAAAATATATAGTTCTCGGAACAGACGATTAAAAGAGAACGAGCCAAGTTACACAGTAACATCTCATTGTCTAGATGAAATGGTTCATCCAACAGAAAATAGACAATTAACACCAAGAGAAGTTGCAAGACTTCAAGGGTTTCCGGATTGGTATACTTTTGAAGGTCCATATGTTAAATTTCATAGTGATCCACAACAAGATAAATACGAACAAATTGGAGATGCAATTCCAGTAATAATGGCAAAGGCTCTTGCAAGAAGTTTTGTGGAAGCGATAAAAAAATTAAAAAAATAGGAGTTTATTTGAACTCCATTTTTT
This sequence comes from uncultured Eubacteriales bacterium, assembly GCA_949878485.1. Lineage (GTDB taxonomy): Bacteria > Bacillota > Clostridia > Christensenellales > UBA1242 > Caccovivens. The sequence goes on along the minus strand of CATLAM010000001.1, from coordinate 16,088 downwards.
ATGCTTTAAACTGTATTTTCTTGCCTTTTGAACCAGTCGCATAAGTCCAACTTAAACCTGTTCCAAATCCACCTTTCTTTACATTACCGTGCTTATCATACATGATTGAGTCAATATATTCTTCAATGTTGTAAACTTTATATGATTTTAGAGAATTGTTGTTCTTATTAATGTCAAATTTAACTATCATTGTTGGGATCCTAATATCATTACTAACAACAGGAGATCCTGTAATGACCCATCTAACAAAATTTCTAGCAATAGGTTTTAATTTTTCAGTTAAAGATTCTTTTTCTTCTTTTGTAAAATTTTTTGCTGAAGCATCTGTTTGATGTTTTTTTAATAATCTTATTAATTGGGGGTCGGTTATGCCTACTTCTTTAACAATTGTATCAACATCAAATTCTGCAAAGGCAACTTTCTTCGCTGTAGATTGTTTAACACTTATTGGGAATTTGTCTCTCTCATTTAATGTCATAATAACATCAGTTTTAGATAATCCATGAGACATTCTTACAGGCACAGGATCTGTTGCTGTAATTTTATTAACATTAGTACAATTGATATTATATCCGTTCAAAATGTCCGAGAATAAATTAAATTCCCAATCTTTCATAGATTTAGAAGTTCTATATGATGCAATATAATCTTTATTTTCGAGAGTATTCACTACAAATTTTTCGTAAACATCTCCTAATTTGTCCTGCAAAATTCCAAAAGACAAGTTTTTTATATTATATTCATCATATAAATTATCTAAAACGAATGATTTCATGTGCACACTCCTATATGGGAAGTATATCAAAATAAAATAAAAATGTCTATTAAATGTGTAAATAGGAAAACAAAATCAAAATTTTATGATATAATATGACTATGAAAGCATTGATAATTAAGAAGCCATGGATAGATTTTATTCTTGATGGCAGTAAAATTTGGGAAATTCGTGGTGCCAACACTAAAATTCGCGGACAAATAGAATTAATACAAAGTGGCAGTGGTTTAGTAGTTGGATGTTGTGAAATTGTGGACTGCAAAGAATTGTCATTAGAAGAGTATCAAAGTAACACTTACAATCACTGTATAAGTGACACTACTAAACTTCCATATAAGAGGACATTTGCTTGGGTAGTTAAGAATGCAGAGAGATACAAAGAGCCAAGGAAATATAAACATCCAAATGGTGCAATTGTCTGGGTTAATATGAAGAACGGATAGATTTCCGTTTTTTTGTTGGAGTTTTATATGCGCATGTATGCGCGCGAGAAATAATATTTATTATACTGCGAAAAATTAGTGTCATGTGTCACTAATGTCATTTTAGTGACACATGACACTATGACAGTATATCACACATACGCGTGCAGCCGTACGCAAGAGAGAATTCTCTAATAAAAAAAGTCCAAAAAGAGCCACTAGTAGGCCAGAAAAAGCCAAAAACGTACCAAAATTACCCTAATAATATATAGTGTAGGCAAAAAGTTGCCTAACGACTTGCGAATCACAGTTTAAACTGTGATTTTTTATTTGCAATTTTTTCAATAGGACAAATGCTGTCCGATTGAGGTTGCTAAAATGATCGCGAAAACGAAAAAAAAGTTTTTCTGAGTTGTCAAATGGTGCTAACTCGACAATGTTATCTTGGTTTTAACAAAGGACTGCAGACTTTGTTGAAATATAGCTGAGGCTAAAGAACTGATCACTCTTTTGCGGAAGCAAAAATCTATTAAAAGGAGAAATTATGAAAACAACAGAAATTAAACGGAAGGAGCATGTGATCTATGCGAAACTATGTATTTGAATTTGAGCAACAGGTTGCAATGCGACTAGGGTTAAATCTTAAGGAGTTATTGTTTTTAGACTATGTCTTGCAGTTTGTGAATAGTGGCAATATGCGAAGCAAAAGAGTGGAAGGTAAATACTACTTTAGGTTGACTTATAAAAAAATTATGGAGGATCTTCCCATTTTAAAAATTAAAGAGAGACAAATTCGCAACATGATAACTAAGCTTGAGAATATGCACCTAGTTGAGCGTCTTTCAGAGTTAAAGAACGAAATGCACCTAAATGTGGATTTCGATGCTCTGTTCGGCAATAAATTGCCAGACGGGTTTGACCTTTCGGCAATCGGCTTCCACGATGAAGGAAATGGAGTGCTGACAATAGATTATTATGATATTAAAAAAATAAAAATAATAACTGAATACGCGCGCGTGAGAGATGTGGATAAAGATTTACTAACAAATCTATTCTATGAAAATATCTCAAACATCATATCTCCAACTATTTTCCAAGGATTTATTGAAGATAAAGTGTTTGTAGAAGAAGTAAAAGATGGTTATGTTTTGATGTCTGTTACAAATATAAAGTACGTAGGAAAAGAGTATGGTGAGAGAGTTAAATTTGCAGTTGAAAAGTCATTAAAAAGCCTAATTGACAATTGCTAGGCCCAGGGGCGGTCAAATCTCTACGAGATACACTCCCTAAGCGGACAGGCAGTCGCGTGTAAACTTTCGCGAAATCAAAAATCAAAAAATAATCAAAATATCAAACTAAAATTTGCTTAAATCCCTTATTTTACTGGCAAAAATGCACTTTTTGATTATTTGTAGAAATCAAAAAATAAACAAATAAAATCGAAATATTTGACCAGTCGGCAATTTTAGGTTTGGCAACACGATTAAATGGGCTTCTTAGAAAAGTTTTAAGATTTACTATAATTTACTCAAAACAAATGGTTTTGTGCGACTGTGAACGAATTTAAGGCAAATTAAAGCAATATTACAAAGATATAAGAAAATAAGATTACAAAATTACAAGAAAACAAAGTTTCAAGGATACAAGATATAAAAAATCTTTTATTTTATTTGGCTGTTTGCTGGACTTTAATATTCTTTTGCGGTATGTGTTGTACTAGCAAAAGTACAAGTCCAGTAGTGAACAGCACACTGGAGGTATTAATGCAAAGAATAAGGACTATTACTGAGACATTGCAAATGTTGAAGAAAGAAGATTCAGAAACTTGTTTAAGTGAGTTTCTAATTAGGAAGCTTGCGAATAATTACAAAATCCGTTCCATAAAAACTGGCAACAAAGTGCTGATAGACTACGATTCACTACTAGCGTTTCTGCAAAGCAAATCCTACGAGTTGCCGATGGAACAAATTATTATTGGATAAGGAGAAAAGTTATGCCGTGTATTAAAAAGAATGTGCTAGACACGGGTGCGATTTCATATCGCATCCAAGTCAAAGCAAAGAATGAAAGAACTGGCAAGTTTGAGACAAAAGTGATGACTTGCAGGAAGCCAGCAGAGCTTACAGAAAGACAATATGAAAGAGAACTGCAAAGAATTGCCTATGATTTTGAAGATAAGTTTCGCAAGTCTATGAATGGTTTGCTTGCAGTAGATAATGACATATTGTTTATAGATTATGCCAACAAGTGGTTAGAAAAAGTTAAAAATACAAAGTCTCTCAATTACTATGTTAAGGGGAAAGATAGTATCAAAAAGTTCTATGCTTACTTTGGCAACATTAAACTAAATCAAATCACGCCAGTTATGGTACAAGGATTCTTAGATGAAATGAGTTTCAAAAAAGTTGAAAAGAAAAGTGCAGTGATGATTAAGGATATAACGCAATATCTTAAATCGCACTGCATTAAACTTGTTGATGCCACAAACAAAACTGGTATATCAAGATCAATATTCTTCTCAGCAACAAGCGGACACGGAATAAGAGTTGAAAATGCTGAGCGAATATGTAAAGAACTAGGGCTGAAATATGATAAATATTTCAAAACAGAAATCATCACTCATCCTTACGCAAAAGAGACAATATTAAAACTTAAACGAACACTTGCAACCATTCTTGCGGAAGCAAAAAGACAAAGGCTTGTTGAACACAACTTCGCAAGCAGAGATTATATTGCACCAATACAAGGCTACAAAAAAGAAATACAAATCCTAAATGATAAAGAAGCAAAGATACTAGCACAATACTTGAACACAGAACCAAATCCTCGTTGGAAGATTGCGCTCTTAACAATCTTATTTATGGGATTAAGGCGTGGCGAACTTGCAGGACTTGAATGGCAAGATATTGATTACGAAAACAAAACAATGACAATTCAAAGGTCGGTGCAAGACATTGTTGGCTTTGGGCTAATAACCAAAGATCCAAAGACCGAAAATTCCAAGCGAACAATCTCAATACCAGATAAACTTATAACATACCTGAAAGAATATCAAGCCTGGTGGAATAACCAAAAGCATTACCTAGGCGACCGCTGGAAAGATACTGATAGATTATTCTGCACAGAAGATGGCAAAACAATCTCTCCATGGTTATTTAGAGTATGGCTACAGAAGACACTAGTAAAAGCAGGCTTACCAAAAGTATCCCTCCATTCACTTCGCCATACAAATATAACTTTGCAACTAATCGCAGGAGTAGATATGAAAACAGTCTCCGCTCGTGCTGGACACTCAAAGGCTTCCACTACAAGTGACTTCTATAGCCACTTTATAAAGAACTCAGATATTCATGCGAGTGAAGTATTAAATAAACTGTTTGAGTAATTAAGAAATGCCACTTAGAAGTTATTAAGTGACATTTCTTTAAAATGAAGCCAAATATTTATTTAAGTCTGATTTTAAATCTTGTAAACTATCATATCGATCGTCAAGATTGGAAGATAGACATTTCTCAATAACAGGATATACACAATCATCCTTTTTCGGATTTTGTCTGCCATATAGAATGAATATTATAATAAATGCAATAGCGTAAATTTCATTTTTAAAATTATAATCTTTAAAGGACTGTAGGCATGGATCTATGAAGGTACCTTTTATACTACTATCTGGAGAGGTAAGTTTTTGGGTATCATCTTTAACTAGACCAAAGTCGGATATCTTTACAAAAGGATTTTGAAATTGATCTAATTTTATTAGTATATTATTGTAACTTAGATCCCTATGAGATAAATTTACAGAATGTATATATTCAATACCGCTTAAAAATTGACTTAGGATGGACAACCTCGTTTCTTTAGATATTTTAGTGTTGTTTTCTTTTATATAACTAGCCAAAGTATAATTACAAAATTCCATATTATAAGAATTTTCTTCGTCAAAATATTTATATACTTTCAACAAATAGGGGTTTTCACATTTTTTCATTATGTTATATTCTTGCCGAAATCTTATGATTTCTTTTTCTGACGAATTTTTCTTTAGTTTTTTATAGGCAAAATATTGATTATAATCTTCATCTTTATATTTATAAACATTAGCGTATGAACCACCGCCAATAAGAATTAGCTCAAAAGATTTTTGATTGTGTTTTCTGAATTTGTTATCTGATTTTAAAAATAATATAGGGTCATATTCCTTAATAATAAACCGTGGTAAATCTACAGGGAGATCAGATCCGCCATTCATTTTTAAATGAGGTTCCGCGTTTTTTAAAACATCTTTATAGTTTTCGTCTAAACAAAATTCAAACTCAGAATCTTTAACCATTGCGTCAAAACTACTTAAAATACGAATAACTTTTAAATAGTCCCTACTATCGCCAGCATTAAAATGTGAACCTATTCTTGCATTAAAATCGTTTGCATAAAAATTTATTATATCATGAATATTTGCGAACAACATTCCAATATCTTTGTTTATCTTAGACACATCCTCATAAATAGTCAAATATTTATCTTGAACATGGTCAACATTATCTTTTACAAATAAAGATATTTTTTTTATTAAATCCATAACTTTACCTCCAAAATCATTATAGCATAATTGGAATTAATTTTATATAATCAAAAGACGAATTAAAATAATTCGTCTTTTTTATAAATTGGTGTGAGTAAGAGGATTTGAACCTCCGACCTGTCGCTTAGGAGGGGCAATTAGCCACCGAAGTCCTATTGAATAACTTTTGAAATACACATATCTATTTGTATTATCAATTAACTTTTCATAGTATAATACAAAATTTGTGCTTTTGTCAAAAACTTCAAATAACTTTTGTTCCATGAGTAGCATTTTTAGTATGGTATGAAAGTTATAAATGACTTACAAACCGTCTTTACTCTTTAACTTAAATAAAAATTAAAACATCAGGGTTGATGTTGAGTTAAGGAGATTAAAATGGAAAAGAATAATTTAATAAAAGAAAACGACCTTGTTAAAGTAAGAGTTGTTAGAGATGAAGTAATATTACACAATATTAGCATGTGTAATCGTAAACCTGTTTCAAGAAGAATTGGAAATGGTAAAAGAGTTAATATTCAAACAGGCGAAATCACAGAAGAAAAGAAAACTGCAAAACGAGGCGAAAGCCTTTATAGTTTGCTTGAAAGCAATATTAAACTACAAGATTTAATTAAAGAAAATACTGTAAACTTAAAACATATACTTTTGCTAACATTCACTTACAGAGAAAAAACATTAGATATAAAGAAAATAAACGAAGATTTTAAGTCTTTTATGAAACGATTAAGGCGAAGAATAACTGAATTTGGAACAATAGAATATATAAACACACTTGAATTAGATAATGGTGGCTATCATATACACGCAATAATTTTCTTTAATGAGTCTAAAAAGATTGTTTATATACCTGACACAATAATAGCAGAGATATGGGGTCATGGGTTTATAAAGTTTGGGAAAAAACCTAAAACTAAAAAAGATGTATACTATTATGTGACACCTCACTTATCAAATGAAGTGACAAATAAAAATAGTCATATGCACTATAAAGCACTAATGCAAATGGAACTACCAACTGGACAAAACCTTTATAGATATTCAAAAGGTCTTAAAAAGCCTATAATTCACACGGATACTTATGAAAATGTGAAGAAATATCTTAAAGAAAATAGTTATGTGTTTGAAAGAGAAAATGTATATCTTAATCCTATGCAGTCTCACAGGGGCAACAACCTATACTATTGCAAAGAGTATTATAAAAAAGAAGAAACAAAGTCTTACGGATTAGGTAAACGAACACCTATCTAAACTGCCTTTTAAGAAGCATTGATATTTAATATAATAAATTTATATTAAATAATTTATATCAGCCATTTTAGACCTATTTGCAGTGGCGAGAAAGTTTGTGACAGTCCCTATTTGCAAAATAATAGCCCCAAAGTTATAATTTTTATATAAACTAAGAGCAAAGTGTGATATAATGCAAAGGGAGGCATGAAAATGAAACAAATAAAAACTTCCATCTATTGGTTTATTTTAATTTGTAGTGTTTTAATGGCGGTTTTAATAACAATAGCAACTACTATGGGTTCAAATAATTTAATTATAGGACTTATTTCAGGTGTTTTTTCTAGTGCTATGGTTGTTTTGATTGACCTTTTTATAAAATATTTTATAAGTAAAAAAGAAACATTTCAAACTATTACAAATTCAGTTTATAATTTATTTTCACAAGTAATCTTATTTATTTCAAGTATAGAAGATTTTGGGTATAATGATTTTGAATTATGGTATGAAAATATCCAAAACAAACGAAAAGAATTACTAAAAAGTTCAAGGGACTTAATAGATAACATTTGCGATGTTTACTGCTTTTTCAAAAAAGGATATAAACTTGTTGGAGAACTTTATCAACTTTTTTATACATTAGACTTCTATGAGTTATTAGATTTCTCAAATAGCGAAATTACTTTGGAAATTCAAAATACTATAATAGAAATTGAAGACATGGACTTACTAAAATATAGAGATAAAATAAGGCTTAAAAACAAATTTGAAAAATTAAAAGATAATTATAAAAATCAATTAAAAGAAGGAATTAAAAAATTAAACGAATACCTTCATCCAGTAGAAAATATTTATAAAGATATGTGTAAAAAATATTTCAATGAAAGTATTTATAACAATGCTAAAAAGTTTTTGAATAATTTAGATTTTGAATTAAATGATAAAAAATTAAATTATGCCTTTAGAGAGATTTTTATAAAGCAAGATATTCAATTAAAATATTTGAGTAAAGATAAAAAAGACTTGCAGTAATTTGCAGGTCTTTTGTTTTATTTGTTTTTAAGCAATGTAATAATAGCACTTTTTTTATCAGGGCTGGCGGTTTTAAGTAAGTCTATAATCTCTTTGTCTTTGCGATATGCACTTATCTCATAATAAAAAAATTCAGAAACAGATGAATCACAAGCGTCTATAATTTCAAGCAGTGCTGAAACTGAAGGCTCAAAACTATCATTTTTAGACTCTAGACGGGAGATATAGGCGGGATTTTTACCTATTTTCAAACTTAAATCACGAGCAGATAAACCTTTGTCTGACCTTAATCTACTTATACGAAAAATAACCTCTTTTTTATCCATAAATCCACCTCACAAATATACTAAAATTATAAATGATAAGCGGCTTTATGGCACTTTGCAATACTTGTAAAAATTACATAGTATGAAACTATTTTGCACTTATAAGTGCATTTGTTTGCTTTTACATTCATTTTGTGCTATTATACTTACATGAGAGGTGCAAAATGAAAATTATTTTAAGTAAAAAGGGGTTAGACAGTAGCAACAGTGTTAAGCCTATAACTATTGATAATAAGCAAATGATATTTTTGCCTATTCCAAGTAATCAAGATTATGATAATGCAAGATATAGCGAAGTGTTTGAAAATAAAATATCATTGCTTTTCTATTGTATGGAAATGGGTATTGATTTTGGTTATATAGACAACAAAAAATTGCCAATGAATGGAACTACAAACTGCCATTTAGACCCACAACTTATAAATTATTTTGGTTATGATAATTTCAAAGGTAGTTTTGGGCAAGTGAAAGCCGCCCAGAAGCATTTAGAAAATAAACAAGTGCAAGCAGGCGATTTGTTTTTGTTTTATGGTTGGTATACCGATAATAAAACACATAAAGAAAAGCATACTCTTTTTGGCTATTTGCAGGTTGGAGAGATTATAAAAGTTAATGAGTTGACTGCAAGCCAAAAGCAAAAAATAGTTGATAAATATCCTTGGCTACACCATCAACCTCATTGGTATAGCCAAGAAACAAATAATACAATTTACATAGCAAGGGAAACCTGTTCATTTAATAAAAATATCAAAGGTTTTGGAATGTTTAAATATGATAAAGAATTAGACTTGACAGCAAAAGATATTGGCACAAAAACCTGCTGGGAAATTTCAGCATTGAAAAATTGTAAAGTATCTTTCAAAGACCATAATGGAAACGACAGTTTTAATGATTTGGGACAATTTAGAGTTGCTGACCGCTGTCAAGAGATAGTTATTGAAGAGTGTCCGCAGGCTGAAAAGTGGGCTATAAACTTAATTAAAAAATATAAAAGGAGATAAAAATGAAAAACATAAGTTTAACAGTAGAATTCAAAAATCCAGAAAAAGAATTGCAAGAACAATTACAAAGAAATGGTGCAAGAAATATAAGCATAAGAAGAAATTTTGACGGCTGTCTTGAAGTGTCTTACAAAATTGTTTGTGCTGACCCACAAAAAGAAATTGAAAAAATGCTGTCATCATCTGGCGGACAAAGTGTTAGAAGTTCGTCAAGTTATAATGGTGCAAGATTTGATATGAAAATTGACGATCGTCTTGATGAAAGAGAGTTCAAAAAGCAAATTATAGACGCTCTCCGCAGAGCAGGTTTTAGAGCAAACTAAAAACAACTAAAAATAACCGTCTCCGTTATGATTAGTAGGAGGCGGTTTTATGTTTTTAGAAATTTACGATAAGTTTGACAAAAAGTTAGGAGATGTTTTTGTTAGTGAAGATGGCCATATGTCTTTATGTTTTGACAATAAAAATAATTTGCTAGGCAGAATTGTTGGAGATGAGAAAGTTTTATTTGCCTTTGATGAAGATGATAGGTATTTAGGAAGATATGATAGTCTTTATACTTACGATAGGCATGACAACTTGTTAAAAAGGGGTAATTTAATATATAACATGTTTTATCTCACCATTAAACACATTAGATAGCCCTGCAAGTGCCTGCAAATGGCGTGAGAACAGGCAAAAGAGTTTTTATCGGTAAATCGACCATGAAAATATAAAAAGCCATACAAAAGGCTAAATAATAGGAAAAGTCCGCAAACAGAAAGCGGTCTTTTTTTATGCTATTTTTTATCTTAAAACCATGACATGGTAAAACATCGCTTCAATAACCCCTGTCGTGTGAAGTCATATGTAAACATCGAGTTGGGATAGAGCAAAAAATCACTATAGTCCTGTGTGCACATTAAAAGCACACGAAAATTTACGGGATTTTTCGGGAAATACGGCAAAATGGTTGCCTTCTCTGCCTGCATCGGCTTTAATGAGTTCTAACTCGAAAAACTCCCATTACAAAAGGAGGTAAATGGTTATGTATAGGACGATAGAGCAAGCCTATGCTTACTTAAAAGAACTTGACCCTAACACAGCACTAACAAAATATTATTTGAGAGTTTTGTGTCAAACAAACCAAATCACAGTGCTTAATATAGGCTCAAAGTTTTTAATCCAACTTGAAAGTTTATGCGACTTTCTAAAAATCAAATTATGTGAAAACTAAAAATATAAGGAGTAAAAAATGGAAATCAAAAATTTAGGAAAGTATGTAAGTGTGTTAGACAATGGCTTAATGCAAATGATTGGAGAAAAACCTATTGAATATACACTACATGCTCAATTTAGAAGCACAGTCACAGGTGCGATAACAAGATTTGAAAAAGTTGTAAAAAATACAAAAGAATTTGAAGGAAAAGAACTTAAAGAGTTTTTATATTCAAACCTTCAAGAATTTATTAAAGAACGAGAGTTTAGGTTTATATATAACTTTATACCTTATGAGTCAGCGGAATATGAATTCCCTAACAAAAAAGGCAAGGTAAAGACATGGAAAGCAAAAGTGTTTTATAGTGAAAGCGAAAAAGAAAGTCATAAAATGTTTTTGAAATTAGCACAAGCAAGAGAAGAACAAAAGTTAAGAAAAAAAGGAGTAATGTAAAATGGCAACATATGAGAAAAGAACAGCAAAGAAGGACGGTCATATCACATATGGCATACAAATCAAAGTTAAGGACTATTTGGGTAGAGATAAATTTGTAAACACTACTTGGAAAAACCCTAACAACCTTACAGGCGAAAGAGCAAAAAAGGCTGCGATTGCTTTTGGTGAAACATGGGAAGCAGAATATAAAAACGGTCATACCCATAAGTTAAGCAATGCAAGTTTTAATCAAGTAGCAAATGAGTGGCTACGAAATGTTAAACACAGAGTATCATTAAACTATATTTTACGATCGGAAGATTGTATTAAAAGAATGACCGAATACTTTGGAGATGTAAGATTTGTAGATTTAAGGGCTCATGAAATCCAACAATTTATCACATACCTAAACGAATATACTTACAAAACTATAACCGCAAAAGTAAAAGAATATAAACTTGATGAGTTTAAGGAAAGTATAAAAGCAAATGGCGGTGCGAGAAAGGCAGAGAGAGATGGAATAATATCACGCCCTGTGTTTTACTATGCTACACATGGAGAACCTATTGCATATAGCAGTGCCGAGAAAATTTGTAATTTATTAAAAATAAGTATAAAAGAATTTTTTGAAAAGATTGTAGTTGAAAAAGGTTATGCAAAAGAGACAATACTAAAATATCAACACACATTAAGTGCAATTTTCAATTATGCAATCAAAAATGAGTTAGTGACTTCAAATTATGCTTCAAGTGTTTACACAAAAGATAGCATAGGCGGAAGAAAAACCGAAGAAGCCAAAATATTAACTAACCAAGAATATGACAAATTATTAGAAACTTTGAAACTTGCGGACAACAAGTTAGACAACAAAGGACAACCACTTAATCTTATTTGGGAAACTATACCTTTGTATGTTATGACCCAATTAGGACTTAGAACTGCCGAAGTGTGCGGTCTTAAATGGGAAGATATAGATTTAGATGAAAGAGTTTTGAGTGTATGCAGAGATAGAGTTTACACTCCAAAATATGGTGTTTATGATAGAGATACAAAAACTGCTAAATCAACAAGAAAATTATTTATAAGTGATTTGTTAGCCGAAAAATTACAATTATTCAAAGATAAATATGAAGAACTTAAAAAAGCCGATAAAAAGTTTGATAAAAGAGGCTATATCTTTTGTAATGTTGATGGCACACCAAAGTTCCCACAATATCTTAACTATTTACTACAAAAATATCTTTTAGAAGCAAATGTCACAGTTGTATCAAATCATAAGATACGACACACATGGATAACAAGACTTATCACAAATGGTGCACCTGTAAACGGAGTTGCACAAATGGCAGGTCATGCCGACAAAAATACAACATTAAAGATATACACTCACTTTTCAAAAGATGTTAAGGCATCACAAGAATTGTTGACAAAATATTTGTAATGTTATTGAGACACACAAAAACTTAATAAAATAAAATGCTAGGTGCGAATACTCGTATCCTAGCATTGATAATGTTTCGACATGAATTATTATGGTCTTTTTATTGATTGAAGAATAGAAACTAATTTTTCAGTATCTAAACTTTTTCTAGTAAGATAGCCAAGTTGATAATCTTCAAACAATATATCTATTGAATTGCCAAAAGTATTATGACAAGAACTAATTTTGTCATGCCCTAGCAATTCAAACATATTGTTCATTAAGTCGAAGATATTTTCAAGTAAAGCAATTATTTTTGCAGAGTCTAATTTTAAGAGAAATATGTCTGAGTTTGCATTTCGCAGTTTTTTATCAAAATGTGCTAAATAATTATCTCTAAATGTTCTTAATTTTGACAACTCATCTTTATTGTCGCTTATCAGAGTGTCAATATTTTTAGCAAGTTCTTTTAGTTTTAGGTCGTTTTGTTTATCTAGAATTTTATTTGAATTTATAAAGTTTGAAACACTTTGAATAGATAAGGAATCAGGGTCGCCATCAAATAATTTAGCAGCAGTTAACATAGATTGTTCTTTTAATGAATGAGAAATATGTCCTAAGTCATTTTTTAGAATGCCATAAGACGACTTATCTATTTCATACCAATCGTTTATTCTTTCATTCAAGTAATAGTTGTTTTGGACTTCACTAATTTTAGAATGTAAAAATTTAAGTGTTTTAGTCAAAATATCAGAATTCATTATCACCTCACAAAATAAAAAGTATCTAGCCAAATAGATACTTAAATGGTGTTCCCAAGCCGACTCGAACGGCTGACTAACCCTTAGGAGGGGTTTGTAATATCCACTTTACTATGGGAACATAAAACTTATAAAAAACTATAAAAAATTGGAGTGAAGATGGCTTTTGTATGGGATTTACGAAAATCACAAAAACATAATACCACAGAAAACCTAGTAAATACAAGGGTTTTAGGGGTTTTCAGGGGTGGCTATAACAAAGCCTTAGGAGGCGACCGCTCTATCCAGCTGAGCTATACCCACATATTAGGGGTTTTATTGAGTTTTGAAAGGTTTGGGTACTATTTGGGTGTAATTGGTGTTTTGAGTGTTAAGGTAAGTGGGCTAAAATGCCGTGTTTTAAGGGGTTTTAGCGATTTTTATTTCGTTCAAGTCGGTACTTAGGAAACCGACGCTCTATCCTACTGAGCTACGAGAACATATTTTATGTAGTTAGAGTATATCATATTAATTTTTGTAATGCAATTAATTGGTTACATCATTTTTTTTGTTTGATTAAATTTTTTGATATGTTATAATATTTTGAAAAAATTATTGGAGATTATATGGTTGCTTGTCTTTCAATTTCAATTTTAACTGTTGTGGGAATAGTTGTTTCTTTATTTATTAAGCCTTACATAAAAATTGGTAAAATAAGTATTAGTCTTTACTGGGTGATTGCTTTTATTGGTGCTGTTTTGCTTGTTTGTTTTGGATGCATTTCTTTTACTGAGATTTTTGAAGGTGTAACAGCATCAACAGCCATTAATCCGCTTAAACTTTTGGCTTTGTTTTTCAGCATGACTTTTTTGTCAATTTTTTTGGATGAAGTTGGGTTTTTCAGGTTTTTGGTTAACTGGGTGCTTTCGCGAGCAAAAGCCAGTCAAGTTAAACTGTTTATTTTTCTTTATTTGATTGTAAGTTTGCTTTCTGTGTTTACATCAAACGACATTGTTATTTTGACATTTACACCATTCATTCTTTATTTTTCCAAGAATGCTAAGATAAATCCTATTCCTTTTCTTGTGGCTGAATTTGTTTCTGCAAACACGCTGAGCATGACTTTAATCATTGGAAATCCAACAAACATTTATTTGGCAACAAGTTTTGGCATAGACTTTTTAAGTTATCTTAAAATTATGTTTATTCCAAGCCTTTTGTCTTCAGTTGCAGCGTTTTTGATTTTATTTTTAATTTTCAGAAAACAACTTAAAACTGAAATTCAACTGCAAACCGAAACTGTGGAAATTAAAAGCAAATTTTTGGTTTATGTTGGAATTGCACACTTGTTCATATGTATTATTCTGTTGGCTGTTTCGTCTTACTTAAACTTAGAAATGTGGTATATTTGTCTTGGGTTTGTCGGCAGTTTGCTTGTTTTTGTGATAATCTATTTGATTGTAAAGCGTCAAAGTTTAAAAATTTTATGGAATGTTTTTAAGCGATTACCTTTTGAATTGATTCCTTTTATTTTGTCAATGTTTGTCATTGTGTTAAGTTTAAACAACATCAATTTTCCAGAACAAATTTGCAATTTTCTTGGCATAGATAACACACTATGGAAATATGGAGCGTTGTCTTTCTTGTCATCAAATATTTTAAATAACATTCCTATGAGCGTTTTGTTTACAGAAATTTTGACTGGACTTTCTGGAAATGCTTTAAATGCTGGATTGTTTGCGTCGATAATTGGTTCAAACATTGGGGCATATCTTACACCTATTGGGGCATTAGCAGGAATAATGTGGCTTAGAATTTTAAAACACAATGATGTCAAATTTTCATTTTTAGATTTCTTTAAATATGGTGTAATCGTTTCAATTCCAGTAATGCTTTTGTCTTTGTGTGGACTTTGGCTTGCTTTTCTGATTTTCATGTAAGTTTTGTGTTTTAATGCCAGTTTTGTCATAATCTTACTTGTTTTTGTGCTGAATTTTGTCAAAATTTTTAAATTTTTGCATAAATATTCAAAAATTGTTTGGTTTATTCATTTCGTTGTGATATAATGAAAAATATCTAAGCGGGGTGAATTATGTGTTTCTTATATATGTTTGATATGTTAGATTTTGACGGAAACGGAAATGTTTGTGCAAGCAACAAATATGATTTATCACATGCTCGTTCCAACTTTTTGTATTTGGTGAGCAAATATAATCAAAACTATTTGCAAGAAAACGGACTTTCTTGCCCTGCATTTTTTAAAGAAGAATTGACTGGAATTTTAAGCAATGTCGCTGGTGGTGGCGATTTTGAAAAAGCAAAGAAGGTTGTTATTTCAAATTGTCTGCCAAAAGTTCAACTTTACGCTCAAACAAGCAAGAATGAAAGGGAACTTATTGCTAAGTTAAATGAAAACACATCAATTAAAGATGAAGAATTTGCACATAAATTTGACAAAGTTGTAAACAGTTTGCAACTCAGTTATGTCATCACAATGATTTCAGGCAAGTTGTTTGAAAAAGTTGCTTTGCAAACTGCAAATTCCGACATTTTGGCTGACTGTAAATCTCGCAGTAAGACTTTTAAAGACATCATTAAATATAATGGATTAGTTTTGTTTGCAGACAGAGTTAAAGAAAATTTAATGTCTGTTCAAGATTTCATCAATTTGATGACTTCAATTGCATAGAATTTGAGAAAATGAAATTATACAAATTAAAAATGAAAAATTTGTATAAATAATTGATAAGATTGGAAATACTTATTACCGATTGGAATTTTTTTGAAAAAACGTCGAAAAATGTTTGCTGTTTTTTGTTTTTTTATATATAATATATGTATATGTTTAAGAAATTTATCTTTTGTTTAATGATAGGTTTGTTTTCCATTGTCACACTTGGCAGTGGAATTTATGTCATGTTAAGCGAAAT